>JACRDA010000404.1 GCA_016212965.1 Myxococcales bacterium | reverse complement strand
CGCCACCTGCCCAGCCCGGCACGCCGCCTCGGTCGCGTAGCCCGCGTGCACCACGCAGTCGTAGCAGGGCTGCGACACGTCCGCGTAGTGCTTGTACCCCTCGTCCACGCAGCCGTTGCAGTTGTCGTCGCCGTTGTTGCACACCTCGGGCTGAATCGCGCTCGCGATGATGTCCGACAGGCCCTGCGCCAACGTCACCTCGTTGGTGGCGAGCAGGGAGCTACCGGTGCCGCCGGCTGCGGCGATCTGGTTCGTGTTGGCGGTGCTGCCGCCCGCGAAGTTGATGACGTACACCCGCACCGGCCAGGTGATGCCGCCCAGCGTCACGCCGCTGGAGTAGAGGTCCTGGGCCGCCGCCACGGCCGACGCCTGGTTGTCGCAGGTCTCGTCACCGTCGGTCACGAGGATCACGTTGACGCTGCGGCACGCGCGATCGCTCGCGTTCATCGGCGTCGTGAAGGTGAAGTTCGTCGGGCAGTAATCGGCGTTGGACCAGAGCCGCCAGCCCGCGCGCAGGTACTCGGCGGCGCTGCGCAGCGAGCCCGCGATGGGCGTCGCGCCGGCCGCGAAGAGCTCCGTGTTCCCGGTGCACTGGCCGTCGAACCACTGCAGCAGGCCTGCCACGTTGGAGGCCGGAGGCGGACTGCCGGGATACGTCCACCATGGATCCTGCAAGAGCGGCACGACGACGTTGCCGCCGTTGCGCCAGGTGCCCTCCGGGAAGCTCGGGGCACCGTACCCGGCGCCCGAGCCGCACGCCGGGAAGTTCCCGCAGGCCGACCCCGCCGGGCTCGCGCTCGGGAAGATGTTCCACGTGCAGCCGTAGACGTCGGAGTTGCAGGTGCCGCCGGTCGGCGTCCCGCAGTCGCTCGCGCACGCCCCGGCCGCGCAGCCCGAGAGGTAGCTCGCGTAGGTCTCGAGGCCGAAGTTCACCGAGCCCGAGAAGGCCTGCACGGTTTTGCGGAGCGCGCACTTCGCGTCGTTCAAGCGGTTCGGGACCATGCCGCAGGAATTGAGCGCGTACCCAGCCGCGTTCTGGTTGCATTCGGTCGGATAGTTGGTCGGCGGCGTCGTGCACGCCGTCATCGACCCCGACGTGTCCACGACGAGGTGGAAGTAAGGTCGCGCCGGCGCCGGCCAGTCCGCGGGGTTGAAGGAGCTGCAGTCCTGCGCGCGGACCGACCGGTCCCACGCGAGCAGTGCGACGGCAGCGAGCGGCAAGGCGACGGCGAGACGGCGAGACGCGGGGACGGAGCGCGACATGGGCAGCCCTCCGGGGCACAGGGGAGAAGCGAGCATCTGATGCTCGCACCTTGGGCGCCTCCTCGACAAGCCCCCTCTAGGCGCTCACGTGACGGCTCGACGTCTCTGGTGTGTTCCGGCGGTCACCGGGGGGGGTCGCCCGAGCGTCGCGAGCTCGCCGCGCCGCCTCGCCCAGACGCGCGCGAACGCAGGTTGCGTTACGTTCGGGAAACGGCCATCGTGGTCGCAAGCCCGGTCGAGGTCGCATGGATTTCTGGATCACGTCCGACCTCCACTACGGGGTCGCCGAGGACGGCGACCGGGCCGTCGAGGCGCTCGCGCGGCACGCCTGCGCGCACCCGGCCGACGCCCTGCTCGTCGGCGGGGACATCGCCTGCAACGCGGGCTCGCTCGCGCGCTGCCTCGCGCTCTTCGCGGATTTTGCCGGGGCGAAGCTCGCGGTGCCGGGCAACCACGACGTGTGGCTCGAGTACGAGGAGGGCGACTCGTGGGCGCTGCACGAGCAGCAGGTGCCGGATCTGCTCCTGCGCGCCGGATTCCACCCGCTGCACCTCGAGCCCCGCACGGTGGGCGAAGTCGCGTTCGTGGGCTCGATGGGCTGGTACGACTACTCGTTCCGGGACGACATCGGCATCGAGCTCGACTGGTACGAGAAGAAGACGCTACCGGGCGGCCACGGCCCGCTCTGGAACGACGCCCGCTACGCGCGCTTCGGCTGCAGCGACCCGGAGCTCACCGAGCAGCTCGTGACGCGCCTCGCGGCGCAGGTCGCGTCGGTGCCGCCCGCGCTCGAGGTCGTAGCGCTCATCCACCACGTGGCGACCAAGGACTTGCTCGTGCACCCGCGCAGCATCGTGCCCATGCGCTGGCGCTTCGCCAACGCCTTTCTCGGCAGCGAGCGCTTCGCCGAGCTGCTCGGCGCCGCGCCCGCCGTGAGCCAGATCTTCTGTGGCCACATCCACCGCGAGAAGAGCGTCCTGCGCGGCGCGCAGCGCTACACCTCGATCGGCGGCAGCTATCGCCACAAGCAGCTCGTGCGGGCGACGCCCCGACAGATCGTCGAGAAGCACACCTTCACGGGCTCGTGACGAGCGCGTCAGGGCACGAACGACGCCAGCAGGCGCAGGTACGCCACCTGGTAACCGTTGCTGTTCTCGGTGACCTCCCACGAATTGAGCGGCCAGCTCGTGTTGAAGTCCTTGTAGGACTTCTGCGGGGGCTGGGCGCGCGGGGGCTCGAGGGTCTCGGAGGTGCAGACGGCGTCGTTCTCGGGGCTGCCGCAGCCGTTCGGACAGCAGCCGTCCCAGTCGTAGCTCGGGTTGGGCCCGCCCGTGAGGAAACCCGGGGCCGGCCCGTAGGTCGACACGCCGACGCGATCCCAGGCGGCGCTGCCGTCGGCGAACCACGAATGGTAGAGTTCGTTCGCCGAGCGGTAGGCCCCCGCGCTCGCCATGTTCGTGAGGTAGACGAGACCGAAGGGGTTCACGCCGTGCAGGTAGTGCACGTAGCGCTCGGCGTCGCGCCGCGGCTCGTCGCCGAGCGCCGGGTCCACGTCGTAGGCACCGGCGTCGAGGAACAGAAGCCCCTGCAGCGACTTCACCGAGTTCGAGCCCCAGGTGTAGTCCGAGATGTGGGCGAGGTACGGGTCGAGGGCAGGCGCGTGCGCGGGCAGGTTGTCCCCGCCGTCGAGCGAGCTGCGATAGGCCTGCACGATCGACGCCACGACCGCGGGGGTCGCGCCCGGCACGCGGGTGTACTCGAGCACCGCCTCCTGCCCGGCGAGCTCGAAGGGCGACGACCACGACCACTGCAAGAGGTGCACCTGATCGTAGAGGGCGTCGAAGGCCGTGCGGTACGCCTGGGCGCCGGTCGCCTCGAAGAGTGCGGCGGCGGCGGCGACGCGCTTCACGAGCCGCCCGTAGTCGTCCGTCTCCTGCTGCCCTGCCCCGAGCCCGACCGAGCCCTGCCCCGCGTCGTTGTTGTAGAAGGTCACGCCCGGGTTCGCGCTCGCCCAACCGAAGGCCGCCGTGCCGTGGGCCTCGAGCTCGTCGCCGTAGGTCGTGGTCGCCGGCTCGCCGAGCGAGCGAAAGACGGTGGCGCCCCAGCCGAAGGCCGCCGCGGCGCTCAGGGTGGACGAGGTGCTCGCGGGCCCGTAGTAGCTCGGCTCGGTGGCGGCCGAGGGCGGGCTCGCGTGCCCCACCCCCACGATGCTGAGCACCGAGCCGTCCACGTTCTGCATGCGCACGAGCCAGTCGAGGCCCCACCGCGCCTCGTCGAGCACGTCGGCGATGCCGTTGCCGCTCTCGGGGATGCCGGCGTCGTCGCCCCACGCGCCGGGGCTCTGCCGGTAGGCGCGCAAGAGGCCGACGACGTAGTCGGCCGTCCAGTTCGTGTACTTGTTGTAGTCGCCGGCGTCGTACCAGCCGCCCCAGAGATCGCGCTCGGTGCTCGCGTCGTTCGGCGCGCTGTAGAGGCGACAGGCGTGGTCTTGACCGGGCCCGACGTGGCTCGCGGCGTCGGTCCAGCCCGGCTCGGCGAACGGCGCGGCTTTCGCCTGACCGGCGCGCTGGTAGAAGAAGGTGCGCAGCGCGTGCCGCAGCACGCCGGCGTAGACGTCGCCGGCGATCCGGAACACCGGGGAACGCACGCCCTGCTCGACGTCGAGCACGTAGTAGAAGCCCGGCGTCGTGACCGCCGAGAAGTCGAACCAGGACGCGCGGTCGCCGGAGGATGCGTCCTCGGCGCCGCCGTTCCAGGCAGCGACGGCGCCCGTGAGGACGGCGGTGCTCGTCTGCGCGTCGACGAGCGCGTAGCTCGAGCCGGGCGTGAAGGACTCCGCGGCGTCGTAGCCCGTCACCGGGTCCCGCAGGACCGCGAGCTTCTCGGCGCCCGGCCGGTAGCCGAACTGGTCGACGACGATGTAGGGCGAGACCGGCTCGGCGGGCGCACCCCCGAAGCCTCCGCTCGCCGCGCTCGCACCCGAGCCGCCGCCGCCTTGCGCCTGGGCGCCGGCGCCGCCGACGCCCGCGCCCCCGGTGCCCGTCTCGCTCTCCGACTCGCCGCATGCCGCCGCGAAGAGAGCGAGCGCCGTCACGCCGATGCACAGCCCCGCTGCCGCCCGATGCCAAACCGCGCCCCTCATGCCGGGCAGGGTACACCCGGCCGTGCCGGTCGTGCTGCCCGAAGGTCGCGGGTCAGCTGGCCGGCCCGCGCTCGGGCGCGGGCTCCGGCGCGCGCGCCTCGAGCTCGCCGCCGAAGCGCTCGAGAAAGGCGGGACAGCGCTCCCCGACGAGCGTGCGCCACACGCGCCGCGCGAGGTCCTCGAGCACGTGCTGCTGGAAGCAGAGGACGGGGCCGGGCGTCCCGGCGTCGCCCGTCTCCTCGAGGCAGGCGCAGGCGCAGTGCCGGTCGCAGCGCTCGGCCGCCGCGCAGCCGCGGCACTCGTCCGGGGCCGCGGCGCTGCCCGCCGCCCGGGCCGCGAGCGCGGGCACGATGCCGCGCCCGAGATCGCCGATGGCGAGGCGCCCGTCGTCCTCGCCGACCGAGCGCGCGCAGCCGTAGAGCCGGCCGGAGGGGGCGACCGCGACCGAGCTCGTGCCTGCCAGGCAGCGCTCGACGGGGCCGCGCCGCCCGCGCGCCACGCCGACGAGGGCCGAGTCGAGCGGCTCGAGCGACACGGCGCGTCCGCGCCGCATCCACGCCACGAAGACCGCGGCGGCGACCTCCCACTCGCGCCGGTAGGTCTCGAGGTCGGCGTCCGTCCACGCGCCGCCCCAGTGGGTGTTGAGCGTGACGCGCTCGACGCCGCGATCGAAGAGGTAGCGCAGGCTCTGGCTCACCATGCCGGCCGTCGCCGGGGTCACGACGGTGACGACCTCGAAGGGGCGGTGCGCCGCGACGAGGAGCTCGAGCGCGCGGAGCACGTCCCCGTGGCTCGCGCCGCCGCCGGCCGTCCGGCGTGCGAGATCGTGATGCTCCGCCGTGCCGTCGAGCGAGAGCGCGAGCCGCACGCCGAGCGCGTGCAAGCGGGCCACGCGCCCCGGGTCGAGCAGGGTCCCGTTGGTGGTGCACTGCAGGACGAGCTCGAGGCCGTGGCGCGCGGCGAGCTCGCGCGCGCGCTCGGCGAGCCGCGCGAGCAGATCCCACTCGACGAGCGGCTCGCCGCCGAAGAAGCCGAGCCACAGCCAGCCGTCCGCGCGCGAGCGCTCGAGCCCCCAGTCGAGCGCGGCGAACGCCGTCTCGGGCGCCATGCGCACGGCCTTCTTCTCGCCGGTGTAGCAGTAGCTGCAGGCGAGGTTGCAGGCGTGGGTGAGCACGACCGAGAGCTTCATGGACGCGTCGTTTCCCCATAGCGCGCGCGACGCAGGGGGCCCAGCCCTGCGGCGGCGGCGTCCTTCGCCCCCCTACCCCATACCCCTGGCCCATCACTGCGAGTAGATTGCCGGCATGACCGCGATCCTCCAGGCGCAGGACGTCGACGAAGACGACGTCACCCTCGGTCTCGACGCCCCCTCCATCCGCAACGCCTTCGTGCAGAAGCTCTACTTCGAGCTCGCGAAGTTCCCGGGGGTCGCGACCCGCAACGACCACTACCTCGCGGTCGCGTACCTCGTGCGCGACCGCCTGCTCCACCGCTGGGTGCGCTCGGCGCGCACCTTCCTCGAGGGCGCGCACCGGACGGTCATCTACCTCTCGGCGGAGTACCTGCTCGGGCCGCAGCTCCACAACAACCTGCTCTCGCTCGGGATCGAGGACAGCGTCCGCGAGGGGCTCCAGTCGCTCGGCCTCGGCCTCGACGAGCTCATCGAGCACGAGGAGGAGCCGGGACTCGGCAACGGCGGCCTCGGGCGGCTCGCGGCCTGCTACATGGACGCCCTGGCGACGGTGGAGATCCCGGCCATCGGCCACGGCATTCGCTACGAGTTCGGGATCTTCGACCAGGAGATCCGCGACGGCGCGCAGGTGGAGCGCACCGATCCGTGGCTGCGCCACGGCAACCCCTGGGAGGTGCGGCGCTGGGACGTCGAGCACACCGTCGGATTCGGCGGGCGCACCGAGCACGGCATCGATGCCCGGGGGCGCCACCGCGCGCGCTGGGTGCCCGAGCGCCTGGTGCGGGGCGTGCCCTACGACACGCCCGTGCTCGGCTACGCGACCTCGAACGCGAACTCCCTGCGCCTGTGGGCCGCGGTTGGCACCGAGGAGCTCGATCTCGAGGCCTTCCAGGTGGGCGACTACGTGCGGGCCGTGCAGCACAAGATACAGAGCGAGAACATCACGAAGATCCTCTACCCGAACGACCAGTCGCAGGCCGGCAAGCAGCTGCGCCTCGAGCAGCAGTACTTCTTCGTGTCGTGCGCGCTGCAGGACTGCATCCGCCTCTTGCTGCAGAGGTCCGACATCCGGTCCTTCGCCGACAAGTACGCCATCCAGCTGAACGACACCCACCCGGCGCTCGCGGTGCCGGAGCTCATGCGCCTGCTCGTCGATCTACACGGGCTCGACTGGGACACGGCCTGGGACATCACGACCCGCTCCATCTCGTACACGAACCACACGCTCCTGCCGGAGGCGCTCGAGACCTGGCCCGTGCCGCTCTTCGGGCGCCTGTTGCCGCGCCACCTCGAGATCGTCTACGAGATCAACCGGCGCTTTCTCGACACCATCCGCGCGCGCTACCCGGGCGACCTCGGGCGCGTGGAGCGCATGTCGATCATCGACGAGCGCGGCGACAAGGCCGTGCGCATGGCGAACCTCGCGACGGCGGCGAGCCACAAGGTCAACGGCGTGGCGGCCCTGCACTCGCGCCTCCTGCGCGAGACGGTGCTCTGCGACTTCGCCGAGACCTACCCCGAGCGCTTCACCAACGTGACGAACGGCGTCACGCCGCGCCGCTTCCTCGCGCTCGCCAACCCGGGCCTCGCGCGCCTGCTCACCGAGACGCTCGGCGAGCGCTGGCCGGTCGAGCTCGACCGGCTCCTCGAGCTGCGGCGCTTCGCGGACGACGCCGGGTTCCGGCAGAAGTTCCGCGCCATCAAGCGCGCGAACAAGGAGGCGCTCGCGACCTGGCTCGGCGCGACGCACGGCCTCGAGGCCGATCCGGGCTCGCTCTACGACGCGCAGTGCAAGCGCATCCACGAGTACAAGCGCCAGCACCTGTGCCTGTTGCACGCTGCCTGGCTCTACCGGCGCATCCTGCACGGCGACACGGCCGGCCTCGTCCCGCGCACCGTGCTCTTCGCTGGCAAGGCCGCGCCCGGCTACCACATGGCGAAGCTCATCATCCGCCTCGCCCACGGCGTCGCGCGCACGGTGCTCGAGGACCGCGCCGCGCGCGAGCTCTTGCGCGTCGTCTTCGTGCCGGACTTCAACGTCAAGAACGCGCAGCGCGTCTACCCCGCCATCGACCTCTCCGAGCAGATCTCGACGGCGGGGATGGAGGCCTCGGGCACGGGCAACATGAAGTTCGGCATGAACGGCGCCCTCACCATCGGGACGCTCGACGGCGCCAACGTGGAGATCCGCGAGGCGGTGGGTGCCGAGAACTTCTTCCTCTTCGGGCTCGTGACCGAAGAGGTCGAGGCGCTGCGCCGCTCGGGCTACCGCCCCGAGGCCGTGCTCGCGCGCGATCCGGAGCTCGCCGAACTGCTCGACTGGATGGCCGGCGACCGCTTCAGCCCGGGTGAGCCCGGCCTCTTCGCACCCATCGTGCAGAAGCTGCGCCACGAGGACCCGTTCTTCGTGCTCCAGGACTTCCGCGCCTACGTGGCCTGCCAGGAGCGCGTGGCGTCGGCCTGGCAAGACCCCGACGCCTGGTCGCGGACGGCGATCCTGAACGTCGCGGGCATGGGCCGCTTCAGCGCCGACCGCGCCATCCGCGAGTACGCCGAGCACATCTGGAAGGTCGAGCCGGTGGACGTGCGAACGCCCGGCACGTGAGCCTCGGCGAGCGCCTGCGCCACGGCCCGCCGATCCTCTGCGACGGCGGGCTCGGCACGATGCTCCTCGCGCGCGGTCTGCCCCGCGGCGCGCCGCCCGAGCGCCTCACGCTCGAGCGCCCCGCGGAGGTCGAGGCGGTGCACCGCGCCTACGTGGCGGCCGGGAGCGAGGCCGTGCACACGAACAGCTTCGGAGCGAGCGCCGTGCGCCTCGCGTGCTTCGGGCTCGAGGCGCGCGCCGGCGAGCTCAACCGGCGCGCGGTGGCGCTCGCGCGCGCGGCCCGGGCGCGCTTCGTGCTCGGCGACGTCGGACCCACGGGCGAACGCCTGCCGCCGTTCGGGCACGGGGACCCGGCACGGTGGCGCGCGAGCTTCGAGGAGCAGGGGCGCGCGCTCGCGGAGGCGGGCGTCGACGCCCTGCACGTCGAGAGCATGACGGACGCGCGGGAAGCGCTCGTCGCGCTCGCGGCACTGCGCGACGCCGCGCCCGGGGTGCCGGTGCTCGTCTCCCTCGCCCTCGCGCGCCGCGACGGCGCCTTCTACACGCTCGGGGGCCAGGCGCTCGCGGGCGCGCTCGCGTCACTCGTGCAGGCCGGAGCCGACGCGGTCGGCGCGAACTGCGCCCTCACGAGCGCCGACATGGGCGCCTTCGTGGTCGCGGCGCAGGCGGCGGTGAAGGTGCCGCTCGTCGTGCAGCCCTGCGCCGGGCAGCCGGAGGCCCGGAGCGACGGCTCCTTCGCCTACGCGCAGAGCCCGGACGCCTTCGCCGCGGACCTGGCCGCGCTCGCGCCGGGCGACGCGCCCCTCGGCGCCCTCGGCGGCTGCTGCGGCTCCGACCCCTGCTTCATCGCGGCCCTCGCGCGGCGGCTCGGACGCGGCGGCTGAGCAGCCGCGCGGAGCGGCCCGAGGCGCGCGCTTCGGTTCGGTGGTACCATGGTGGTCCCGAGCTCGGCAGGAGGCTTGCTTTGAAGACGCGTTACCTCGGATGGGCTGCGACCGCCTTCGCATCGGCGGCGACCGCCATGGCCTGCGCCACGGGCCTGACGGGTGGCCCCGACGACTTCGGCACCGGCGGCAGCAGCACGACCTCGAGCCACACGACCTCGAGCACCGGGACGACGACGTCGACGACCAGCACCACCTCGACGACCTCGACCACCAGCACCACCTCGACCACCAGCACCACCTCGACGACGTCGACGACGTCGACGACCACGACCACGACCACGACGACGACCACGGGCGGCGGTTGCCTGCCCATCCTCGAGATCGACTGCGGCGACGGCAGCTGCGTCAGCGTCTTCTGGTCGTGCGACGGCTACAACGACTGCGCGAACGGCGCGGACGAGGACCCGGGGCTCTGTGGCGGTGGCGGCTCGTGGACCTGCGACCCGAGCTACCAGGGCACGAACGACGGTTGCGACTGCGGCTGCGGCGAGCTCGACCCGGACTGCTTCGACGCCACCGTGAGCTCGTGCCAGTACTGCGACAACTCCGGCTCGTGCAGCGCCTCCGCCTGTCCGGGCTCGATCAACCCGAGCGACAACAGCACCTGCCTCTGAGAGAAGTCGTCCGTCCTCGGTCGTCCGTCGTCAGACAACCACAGAGCTCGGCGCGGGCGCCGAGCCGCCCGGCAACCTTCACGAGCCGAAGGCGAGCACGATGGCCGCCTGGCCGAGGCCGATGAGCCCGCCGAGAAAGCCGCCGAGCGCGATGAGGATCCACTCCTCCTCCTCGAAGATGCCGCGCAGCACCTTCTCGAACTCGGCCTTGGTCATCGCGCCGAGCGCGCCCTCGATGCTGGTCGCGACGCCGAGCCGCTCGTGGAGCGTGCGCTCGAGGTGCGGCTGCACGCTCGGGGCGAGCGCCGTCAACTTCGCCATCACGGCGGCGACCACGCGCGTGCGCTCCTCGGGGCCGAGCGGCGCGCCGAGCGCCATCGAGAGCATCGGCAAGAGCGGCTCGACCTCCGCCTCCACCGTGGCGACGGCGGTCGCCACGAGGCGCGGCCCGGCGAGCTCGGTCGCGTGCGCCAGGATCTCGCCCGGCGACAGCACGTCCTTGGCCAGCATCTCGGCGTACTGCGAGGCGATCTCGCCCTGGCGCGCCGGAAAGAGCCCCTGGTACGGGAAGATCCAGAAGTAGCGGGTGCGCTCGTAGGGCCGGAAGATCATCTGGATCGCGAACCAGTTGTTCACGAGCCCGTCGACCGCACCGATGATCGGCAGCAGCCACCAGCGCTCGAGCGCCGTGTAGCCGGCGACCTCGACGAGGCCGATGAAGAAGCCGAGCACGGCCCCGTACCAGATGACGATGCGCAGCTCGCGCGCCGCGACGTGCTGCATGAGCGCCGCCAGCCGGTCCGCGTTCGGGCCCGACAGGCGCTTCACGACGAGGCTCTGCACGTCGAAGGTCTCGCTCAGCACCCGGCGCAGGGCCACGACGAGGGCGCGCGCGATGCGACGGTTCTCCTCTGCGAGCTGCGTCACCATCAGGGCGCGCATCGGCTCCGGCAGGGTCGCCCAGAAGCCCGGCCGCGCCTGCTCGAGCACCGCCTCGACGAGCTCGGGCCCGTGCTCGTCGAGCTGTGGGCCGATCGCGCTCACGAGCTCGTCGGGCGCCACGCGGTCGAGCATCTTGTCGACCGTGAGCCCGCTCGTGGCCACCGTGTCGGCGACGCCCGCCGAGAACTTGGGCGCGTGGCGCTGCACCACACCCTGCCAGCCGATGGGCCCGATGCCCACCCAGGTGCGCGGGTGGAAGAGCATCTTGATCGCCACCCACTTGCACACGAAGCCGATGATGGCGCCGACGACCGGCAGGAAGATGAGGATCTGGAGGAAGTGGCTCATCCGGAGCCGCAAGGTACTCGGTTTGCGCCCATTTTCCTCTAGCGCACGTGCCCAGGAAGAGAAAACCACAGAGACGCGGAGACACGGAGCCGGCAAGGTTCAGTGGCTCCTCCGTGTCGCGCTCCGTGCTTCCGTGACTCCTCTGCAACTCGCCTCCCAATACCCAGAAAGAGACAACCACAGAGACGCGGAGACACGGAGGGCTGCACGGAGCCGGCAGGGTTCAGAGGCCCCTCCGTGTCACGCTCCGTGTCTCGGTGCCTCCGTGGTTCTGCTCGTTCCGCTTTCGGGCGGATCGGGTTACTGCCTTGCCAAACCGGGCGGCCTGGCGCCCGCACCGAGCTCCGTGGCTCCGCTCGCTCGCTTCCGTGCGGATCGAGTGCGAGCCCGGGAGGAGCTGCGCTATCGTGCGGGATCGACTGCACCGTTCGCGCCGGCGGCGCGCGAGGAGCCCCGATGTCCAACCGCAACCACGAGAACGCGCTCGCGCGCGTCGGAGAGCTCGCCAAGAAGTGGACCCTCGACCGGCTCATCGACGTGGGCGGCATGGCCGCCGTGTACGCCGCCACGCACCGCAACGGCCACCGCGTCGCCATCAAGGTGATGCACAAGCACTACGCTGCCATGCCCGAGGCGAAGGAGCGCTTCCTGCGCGAGGGTTACGTGGCCAACAAGGTCGGCCACCCGGGTGCCGTACGGGTGCTCGACGACGACGTGCTCGACGACGGGACCCCCTTTCTCGTGATGGAGCTGCTCCTCGGCGAGGCGCTCGAGGCCCGGCTCGGCCGCGCCGGGGTGCTCTCGCTCGCCCAGGCGCTCTACGTCGCCGATCAGGTGCTCGACGTGCTCGCCGCCGCGCACGACCACGGCATCATCCACCGCGACATCAAGCCGGCGAACATCTTCGTCACCACGGACGGGCAGGTGAAGCTGCTCGACTTCGGCCTGGCGCGCGTGCTCGAGCTCGGTAGCGGCAGCGTCACGCGCACCGGCACCGTGGTCGGGACGGCCAGCTACATGTCGCCCGAGCAGGCGCGGGGCAAGCGGGAGCTCATCGACCACCGCTCGGACGTCTTTGCCGTGGGTGCGGTGCTCTTCCGCTCGCTCACCCAGCGCAACCTCCACGAGCAAGACAACCCAATGGATCGCCTCATGGCGGCGATGAGCGAGGCGGCGCCGTCGCTCGCCACGCTGCGGCCCGACCTACCTCCCGACGTCGTCGCGCTCGTCGACCGTGCGCTCGCCTTCCAGAAGACCGAGCGCTGGCCGGACGCGCGCACCATGCGCGCCGCGGCCGCCGCGGTGTACGCGCGCCACGGGCAGGCGCCGCAGAGCCGGCTCCCCGCGCCGCTCGCCGCCGCTCCGGCCGGTGCGGGGGCGCCGCTCGCGTCGCCCTCGCGGGCCGAGGACGTGCAGGTGAGCGTCATCTTCGAGAACGACGCCGCGAGCGACAGCGTGTTCGTCGAGCTCGAGGACGAGAGCGGTGCGGCGGGCCGCTTCGAGCTGCGCCGGCGCCCGCGCGCGGCGACGCCGGAGCCGGAGACCGACATCGAGCTCTTGAGCGAGGTGACGGTCGTGCCGCTCGACAAGCCGCACCGGAGCTGACCGCCGGCCAGGCGAGCCCGAGCCGCGGGCTACTGGGTGCTTCCGGAGATCTCGAGGATCGGCGTCATCACGACGGCCGGGGCGAGGATGCGGCCCGCGAGGTCGAAGGCGTAGATGTTCTGCCACTCGGTCGGCGGGTTGTCGGCGAGCTCCGTCCAGGTGTCGGCGACGAAGTCGTACTTCCAGACCTCGAAGACGGCGAGGTAGGTGAGGCCATCGGTCGCGCGCGAGATGATGAGCAGGTAGAGCTCGTCGCCGCGCACGAGCGGGTAGCCGAACTTGGCGTGGTCGAGCCCGGGCACGAGGGTCGGCGTCCAGGTGTCGGCCACGGTGTCGTAGCGCAGCGAGCGGGCCGGGTCGTTGTCGAGGAACACGAGCTCGTCGCCGTGCACGGCGAAGAAGGTGCCGATGTCGCCGATCTGCGTGGGCGAGGTGATCGTCTGCCAGCTGTCCCCGGCGAAGTCGTAGCGCAGGAGCTCGTTCTTCACCGTGGAATCGCAGCCGAACACGAACGCCGCATCCCCGGCGACCGCGGTGTGGCTGCCGGTGCAGGGCGCGGGCAGATCCGCGAGCGGCTCCCAGGTCGTGCCACCGTCGGGGAGCCGGTAGGCGAGCTTCACGTCGTCGCCGCCGAGGTGCCCGCCGAGCACGTAGAGGGCGTTCTGGTAGTGCACGAAGGAGGTCGGCACCGCTGCGCTCGGCAGCGCGGGCAAGGTCTCCCAGTGGTCGTCGCCGGGGTAGTAGCAGTCGGCGGTGGCGATCTCGTCCGTGATGTCGAGGCTGCCGATGCCGCCCGAGATGCACAGGTGGTCGCCGAGCGGCAGCCAGCTGAAGTGGTCGCGGCTGGCGGGCCAGGGCGTGCCGCGCGACCAGGTGTCGGTGGCCGGGTCGAAGAGCTCGACGGCGTCGGAGATGTACCCCTGCTCGTCGACCCCGCCGACGAGCACGAGCTTGCCGCCGACGGCATCGGCCACGTAGAGGCCGCGCTTCGCGCTCGGCGCGGGCAGCGGGCTCGCGGCACCGGTCGTCGCGTCGATCTCGTACATGCGCGGCTCGATCTCGAACACGCGCAGATCGAGGTTCTCGAGCCCCTTGCAGCCACTCGCTGCCAGGCCAAGCGTCATCAGGGTCGCCGCACCGAGCCAGTACCGATGGTCCATCGCGAGGTCCTCCCGGAGCTGCCGCGCGCGTCCGTGGACGGGCAGCGCGCCCACCATGATACGCGCGCCGCGGACCGTGGCCACCCTGGCGCGCGCGAGCGCAACGGCCGGGGGGCACCAGCTGCTCGAGGGCGTAGTCGCGCTGCTCTCGAAGAGGATCTGAGAGCCGCTCACGCCGGGTGGTCCAAGTCCACGTAGACGTCGCCGTCGAAGTCCACGTCAACGTCTACGTCCACGGTTCCGTCCTCGGGCGACGGCCCGGTGGGGTTGCCGCTCACCGGGCGTCTGCCGCGCAACTCCCCGCGCTACGCCCGCAAGCGATCGAAACCTCCGTGCCGCGGTACTAGCCGGCATCCGCCGCTGTCGCCCCGATCGGACACGGACACGGACACGAAACACGGGCTCGGGCTCGGGCTCGGGCTCGAGGCGGCTCGCCCGCCATCCCACCCCGGGCCGTTCCTACCCGACCCACCTAGCGGGGGCCGCGGCGCGGCGTGCGCGCGGTCGGTCGCCGGGCGCCGGCCCGCACCGCTCCGAGCCGGCGCTGCAGGGTGCGCACGCTCACGCCGAGCCGCGCCGCGGCGCGCGTCTGGTGGCCGCCCTCGAGCTCGAGCACGGCGCGCAGGATGCCGTCCACGTGCTCGTCGAGGCTGCGGTCGAGCTCGAGCGTGAGCCGCGCGCCGGGCGCCGGCGTCGCTCGGCCCGGGGCGAGCGCAGCCCGCAGCGGCGCGGGCAGGTCCCCTGGCCGGGCGGCCCGGCCCGAGCGCAGCAGGCACAGGAGCTCGATCGTGTTGCGCAGCTCGCGCACGTTGCCCGGCCACGCGTAGGCGCGCAGGGCGGCGAGCACCTGCCGACCGAGGCGCGGCGGCGCGACGCCGTGCTTGGCGCAGAGCTGCGCCACGAACTGGGTGACGAGCGGCATGAGGTCGCGCGCCCGATCGCGCAGCGGCGGGACGCGGATCGGCAGGCCCTGGATGCGGTAGTAGAGGTCCGCCCGGAAGCGCCCGGCCTCGACCTCGTCCCCCAGCTCGCGCAGGGTGGCGCAGACGAGGCGCACGTCGACCTGCAGCTTCGTGCTCCCGCCGAGGCGCATGAAGCGCCGGTTCTCGAGGAAGCGCAGGAGCTTCGCCTGGGCGTGGAGCGGCATCTCGCCGATCTCGTCGAGGAACAGCGTGCCCCCGTCGGCCGCCTCGATCTTGCCGAGCGCCCGATCCGTCGCCCCGGTGTAGGCGCCGCGCTCGTGCCCGAAGAGCTCGCTCTCGAAGAGCGCGTCCGGGATGGCCGCACAGTTGATGGGGACGAAGGGCCCGCGGCGGCGCGGCGAGAGATCGTGGATGCGGCGCGCCAGGACTTCCTTGCCGCTGCCGCTCTCGCCGACGAGCGTCAGCGTGACGTCCTTGTCGG
>JACRDA010000402.1 GCA_016212965.1 Myxococcales bacterium | reverse complement strand
TCGAGATGATACGTGCCGTCACGGGGCGTCACCGTTTCACCTGAAACGTGCCATCGGGGCGCACCTGGAGAACCGGCAACACTGCGAGTTCTCTGGGCTAATGGCTAACGGCTAACGGCTAATCGCTTCTTCTCGGACTAGCGTGCCGTCCCGATGATCTCGATCGAGGGGCTCGAGGTGAGCTACGGCTCCGTCCGCGCCGTCGCGGGGCTCAGCCTCGACGTTCCGAAGGGCTCGCTCTTCGGACTGCTCGGACCGAACGGCGCGGGCAAGACGACGACCATCCTGTGCATCGCCGGCCTGCGCGCGCCGACCGCGGGCAAGGTGCGCGTGGGGGGGCGCGATCCGGTGCGGGACGCGGCCGTCGTGCGGCGCATGCTCGGCCTCGTGCCGCAGAACCTCGCCCTCTACCAGGATCTCAGCGTGCGCGACAACCTGCGCTTCTTCGGCGGGCTCTTCGGCGTCGAAGGCGCGAAGCTCACGAGCCGCGTCGCCTGGGGGCTCGATCTCGCGGAGCTCGGCTCGCGGGCGGCCGCGACCGTCTCGACGCTCTCGGGCGGCATGAAGCGCCGCCTCAACCTCGCCTGTGGCCTCTTGCACGAGCCGGAGCTCCTCGTGTGCGACGAGCCCACGACGGGCGTCGATCCCCAGTCGCGAAACCACCTCTTCGAGACCATCCGCCGGCTCAACGCCGAGGGCCGGACCGTCGTCTACACGACCCACTACATGGAAGAGGTCGAGGCGCTCTGCTCGCGCGTGGCCATCCTCGATCACGGGCGCCTCGTCGCCTGCGACGAGCTCGCGACCCTGCTCGCCGCCGGCGCTTCGGAGCGGCACTTCGAGCTCGAGCTCACCCGGGCGGCCACGCCCGACGCCGTGCGGCGCGCGCTCGACGCCGCCGGGCTCGCGAGCGACAAGCTCGCGGCGGCGCCGCGCAGCCTCGAGCAGGTGTTCCTCGACCTCACTGGGCACGGGCTTCGCGATGACGACTGAGCCCGAAGAAGGAGCCGGCGCATGAGGGCCTGGTACTGGGTGCTGCACAAGGACCTGCGGCGCTTCTTCGCCGATCGACGCGGCGCCGTGCTCACGGTGCTCATGCCGGTCGTGCTCGCTTCGCTCTTCGGCATGATGTTCGCACCGCGGCCGTCGAGCGACGCGCTCTCGCTCCTCGTGGCCGACGAGGACGGGGGGCCACGCGTGCGCGCGTTCGTCGCTGCCGTCCTCGCGAGCCCGAGCTTCGAGGTCGCAGAGGTCGACGCGGCGACCGCGCGCCGACGGCTCGCCGCGGGCGACGCCTCGCTCGCCCTCGTCCTGCCGGCAGGCACCGAGTCGTCGCTCAAGCCGGCCGCGATGTTCGGCGGCGAGCGCGGCGCGGTCGAGCTCCTGTACGACCCGTCGCACCGCGCAGAGCGCAGCATGGCCGTCGGCCTGCTCACCGAGCTCCTGATGCGGCAGATGAGCGCGCGCTTCGCGGATCCGGCGGAGCGCGCGAGCATGTTCGCCGATCTCGACGGGCAGGTGGCCGGGCTGCCGGACACGGCTGACCGCCGCCGGCTGCGGCAGTTCTTCGCCGACGGGCGCGCGCTCGGAGCGGACGGCGGCCAGGGCTCGCCCGCCGACGGCGCGGACGGTGACCGGGCCGCCGCCGCGGGCGGAGGCTTCGGCCCGCCCGTCGACTTCGTCGAGAAGGAGGTCGCCGCTGTGGGGGAGGTCGCGGGCTACAACTCCTACGCCCACAGCTTCGCCGGCATGCTCCTCATGTACCTGCTCTTCGCCGGCCAGAGCTCGGCGCGCCGCCTGCTCGTCGAGCGCGAGGAGGGCTCGCTCCTGCGCGTGCGGCTCGCCCCGGTGCGGCCCGCCGCCGTCCTGCTCGGGAACGCGGCGAGCGCCGCCGTCATCGCGCTCCTCGCGACCGTCGCCGTCTACGCCGTCGGCATGGCCGTCTTCGGCGTGCGCGTGCACGGCTCGTGGGTGGGCTTCGCCCTCGTGGTCGTCGCCCAGGCGATCTTCGTCGGCGGGTTCGCCCTCCTGCTCGCTGGGCTCGGCCGCAGCGACCAGCAGATCGCCGCCATCGGCTCGCTCGCCGTGCTGCTCCTGTCGGTGCTCGGCGGCGCCATGGTGCCCTCCTTCATCATGCCGCCGTGGGTGCGCGCTGTCGGTCAAGCCCTGCCGACCTACTGGGCCACGAGGGGCCTCGCTGCGATGACCTGGCGCGGGCTCGGCCTCGAGGCGGCGCTCCTGCCGGCCGCGATCGTCGCGAGCTCGGGGGTGCTCATCGGGCTCGTGGGACTGCGCCGGTTCCGCTGGGAGTAGGCCGGCGGACGGCACCAACGGCTCCCCGCGCCGCCCAAGGCGAAGACGCGATCGCCCGGCGCGAAGCGCGTGACCCCTTCGCCGACCTCGATCACCTCCGGCCACGTCGACACCCAGCACCGCGGGCAGGTGCAGGCGCACGAAGAAGCGCAGCAGCCCGGAGCTCGGCTATCAGTCGGAGGCCGCCTTCAGCCGCGCCTTCAAGCGATTCATGGGCGTCTCCCCCGGGACCGTGCGGCGGAGCGACGCGTGCGGCTGCGAAGGCGGCTCGCGCCGCCATTCGGCAGCAGTCGCCGCGTCAGCGCTCGCTGTCGAGGTGGCGCATCTGGGAGGCGTCGTCGCGCGTGCCCGCCACCGCGCTCGCCGGCACGGCCTCGTCGAGGGCCGCGAGCTCGCCGGCGGAGAGCGTGACGTCGAGCGCGCCGAGCGCCTCGTCGAGCTGGGCCCGGGTGCGGGCGCCCACCTGCGGCACGTCCAGCCCGAGCACGCGCCGGGCGCTAGTCGATGCGGCCCGCGACCAGCGTCGTGAGCGCCATGTCGGTGTAGCACGCGCCATCCGCACCGACGTAGAGCGTCAGCGGCAACGCCGCGGCACCCACGTCGCCCGCGGGCAGGGCTATTCGTACCGTGTGGGTGCTGGTTGCGGCCGCCGCAAACCGATAGCTGAACGCGAGCGCGGCGTCGGCCCCGGCCGTGAGCGTCGTGGCGGTGCAGGCGGGGTTGGCGCCGACCACAATCTTGAGCATGACGCCGCCGGCGGGCAGCACCCCGTCTTGCCAGCCCGTGCCGGTGTCGCCGACCCCGAGGACGGCGAGCGCGTCGGCGGGTGCGGCGCAGGCAGAGGCGACGTCGCAGACGAGCAGGGCGTAAGCGCTGTTCGCGCAGCCGGTGCCGCTCGTCGACAACCCCACCGCCGACAAGTCGAGCGCATCCCAGGCCCAGAGCGGCAGTGGGATATTGTCGGGTGGGGAAACCTGATCGAACCAGCCCGGCGCGTCCGAGAACCAGGCGTTTGCCGCCTGCGCCGCGGTAAGGCCGTTGATGAGGGGCATGTTCACGCCGTAGAACTTCGGGCCGCTGCTCACGGTGTGGGTGGTCGAGTTGGGTAGGTAGCTGCCGGTGTTCGGCCCGAGGCCCGTGAAATCGGTCCGAAGGCCCCACGCCAGCGTCTCGCCGCCCGGCGTGTAGCGGCTGCCCATGCAGCTGTAGTCGGCGCCGCACGGCCTAGCATCGTTGCACCCTAGGATTTGGTCGCAGGTGTGGGTGTCGTTCTCGTATTGGTAGCCCGGCGCCTGGCAGTCCGCCTCTGTCTCAGCTCCCTTGCTGCAGACCCCGTCGTCGCACAGGAACCCGTCGGGGCAGTCCGTGGTCGCGGTGCAGCCGCCGAAGCCATCCTGCACGCAGTAGCCACCGACGCACGTCTCTCCGGTGGGGCAGCAATTGGCGCCGCCGGGGCATGCGGCGTTGTCGTCGCATACGTTGGCGTGGGTGGCCACCCCGCCCAGGCACGAAGGCGGGTCGCCGACACCGTAGCAGGCACCATCGGCGGGGGTGCACCGCTGCGGCGCGCAGGGCTCGACCGTGAAGCACACGCCGCCCAGACACCCGCGTCCCGCACCGCAATCGGCGTGCGCGCTGCACTCCTGGTTGTGCACGCATTGGCCCGTGATGCGGAGTCCTGTGGTGGTCATGGCGTCCCGCTGGGCCATGAGGATGAAGTACCCATCGGCTGCGCCTGCCTCGCTCGAGCCCGCCACCGTGACATGGCCCTCGTCGGCCACGCCGTAGTAGTCGGCGGTGCCGTGGCCGCTGAACATGTGCACGTCGTCGTCGCAGCGCGCGGGGTCGTCGGCGTGGGCCTCGCTGCAGTCGAGGTCACCCACGAAGCCCCAGAGGCTCGGGGCAGTGACGCCCGTGACGTATTGCTTCCAATGAATCACGGGCGCGATGGCGGCATCGAACAGCCCGCGCACACGGATCGAAGCGCTGCGCTCCTTGATGAGCGAGGCAAGGCGGTCGACGTTGCGGCGTGCTGCGACTGCGCCGGCCGACCCGCCCGCAATGACCACCTCCTCGGCGGCGGCCATGGCGGGCATGCTCACGCCCGCCGAGCTGAGGTCCACGCCATCGAGTAGCTCGGACACGACCGAGGCAGCGATGGCGGAACCCCGGAAGTGCAAGCGCGCGGGATTCTGGTCGGCGCCGTTGGTCCCCGTGAGCTGGTCCGAGCTGCAGTAGTGCAGGTGAACGAAGTTCCAGTCGCGGAAGTGGTTGCTCGCCTCGGTCCGCGCGTAGAGCCCCGCCGCCTGATCGAAGGCCGCGTTGGTCGGGGTGTAGTTCGGCGACAACGTGCGCCACTGCCGCATGTACTGCGGCTCGATGGCCCACCGGATCGCGCAATCCTCCTCGGTCGGGCAGTTGCTTCCGCCCTTGAAGAACACCAACCACTTGTTGGCGCCGGCACCCGATCCCTTGCTGATGTAGTAGCCGTAGGGGCTGCCGTCGTTGCAGACAAGACCGTCGGTGTCCCAGTTGTCCACACGCTTTCGGATCCAGGCCTTGCCGGTGTCCAGCACCCGCAGCGCCGAGTCGGTCCCATCATCGTAGACGCCGACCGACGGGTCGACGCAGCTCTTGGGGCTGCCGTCGAGCGTCGTATAGACGCAAATGAGCGGTTCGGCGCACTCGGTGGCTGCCGCGCACGCCTCGCCGACCTGCTTGGGCGCGACTGCGACCGGCGGCGCCGCCCACTCCTCCTGGTCACCACAGCCCGGAAGCCAGAGCACCAAGGCTCCGACCCCGCATGCCAGCCATCGCCAACCATTGCACAAGTCGAACATCCGCATCGCCCCTCATCAAGTGCTATGGTCCGCTCCCCGGACAGACTGCGTCGATACTACCGTTGTTCGACTCGGTTATCAAGCGGCGGAGGACCAACGAGAACCAGCACCCGGGCGGGGCTCCGAAGGCACCCTTTCGTGCGCTCATCCTGCCGCTACGTGTTTCCGGGCCCTTTACGGCAAGATGTCGGGGATCAAGACAGATGGCACCGGCAGCACCCGAAAGACCGAGGTGCGATCGGTCATGTCCCGCGGTGTTCTCGGACCAGGGCGCACGCGATGGACGTCAACTGTTTCTGCAGCTCGCGACGACTATCTCTGGCTCGGAGCTGCAAGGCTGCCCCGGCGAGTCGCTCGCCGGCAAGGGCTGCGTCAAGACCTCGCTGGCGGCGCAGCGCGTGGCGCCGGAGCCACGTCGAGCAGCTGGCGCCGACGAAGTCTGCAACCAAATCGACGTCGTCGCCTTAGACGCGCCGGCGAGCGAGTGGCACCGGACGTGGATGGCGCGGGAGCAGGCGCGCCGGCCCGCCGATCTCGGTGCGCTGCTCCGCGCCCTGCCGGGTCCGCCAGATGGCTCCGGTAAGTGGCTCGAGGCCTTCGTGCGCCTCGAGAAGCTCGAGACCTGGCCGCACGATCCGCGCTTGTCGGCCGCGCTCGTGGAAGTCCTCGAACAGCGCCCCGTGACCTCCCCGCGGGCCGAGCCCTTCTACCGGCTCGCCAGAACCATGATCGTGCGGCTCGGGGACGCGCGGGCGCTCGAGCGGTTTGCCTCGTCCGCCGAGCTTCGGGCGGCGCGGGGCCCAGCCTCGACGCTTCCACTTCGCCTGGCGCCCCGCTCACTCGACCACGAGGAGATGATCTCGGGCCTCGAGCAAGCGCTCGCGGGCGCGCCGCTCGAGCTGTCCTCGGAGGAAGAGGGACTGATCCGCGCGCTCCTCGCCGTGTGCCGCCCTCCTGGGCCCGACCTCGCGGATCTCCTGGCTGGCGTCTACGCCGATCCGGCCGACGATGGGGCGCGCGCCGCCTACGCCGCGGCGCTCGTCGCTCGGGGCGAGACACGCGGCGAGTACGTTCTGCTGGAGCTCCGGAGTCACGCCGGCGAAGTGCTCTCCCCTGCAGAGCAGGCGCGGGCGGAGAGCCTCCTGTCCGCTCACGTGCAAGCATGGCTCGGCGATCTCGCGCTGCTCGTCGGCAGCGGCTGCGTCCGCTTCGAGCGTGGCTTGTCGGCGAGCACCGAAATCCGCAGAGATTTGAGCAGCCCGACGTGACGGGGTAGTTGGCCCTGTCAGCGCGTCGGGGCTGACGATCAAGGCGACCGCCACCAAAGAGAAGGGCCCGGAGAGAGAAGCTCCGAGCCCCGGGTCGCCGCGGGTGGGCGCGTTCGACACGAGGGTTGTCGCACGAGTCGCCCCGGGTGGCCGAGTTCCCGGCGGTCGCGCTGGTGGGTGAACGATCTTCGGCAGGTGCAGTGCGTTGTGGATGACTGCCGGCGCGTCTTCCACCTCTGCAGCTACTGCGACCACGGGCAGATGTACTGCGCCGACCCACGCCATCCGATCGAGCGCGCCGCGCGCCGTCGGGAGACCAAGCGCCGGTACTGGCGGAGCCACCGAGGAAGGCGGAAGACGTCTGCACGCACGCTCAGGTGGCGGCGGCATCGGCGAGAAATAGAAACGGACACGGGTCGCGGACAAGGTGGCCCGGCGTCGAAGCTCTCCGTCGCGGAGCACTCCGCCGCCAGGGTGGCGGTCGAGCTGTCCCGCGCGGAGATGACCGATGGAATCGATCTGGATGGGCATCGCGCCGAGCCCGGAGGCGACGCGTGTGATCGCGATGACGGGGCCGAGCGACACGATCTTGAAGGCGCAGTTGGCGAGGGATCCGAGGCACCCCCGGGCCCTGGCGACGCTGCTCGAGGCGGTGGCGCTGTGGCAGGGGCAGCCGGTGCGCGCTGCGCTCTGTGCGGCCGGCGGGGGACCTTCGTGCGACTACGATCTCTGTCGCGAAGCCGCGATGGACGACGGCGGCGCCCTCTACACGCTCATCTGGGTCCCCGCGGGCGCGCACCGCCAACGGCGCCATCGGGTCCACGGTCTCGGTAACTTCCGCGACCTCGAGCGGCTCGTGGTGACGGAGGTGGCGCGATGATCCCCGAGGAGTTGCGCTCGCGCGTGCGGCGGCTCTTCTTCGCGGAGCACTGGCGGGTCGGCACCATCGCTCAGCAACTCGGCGTGCATCACGACGCCGTGGAGCACGCGCTGGAGCCGCAGCGGTTCACCAACCGACGCTGGGCGGCCAGGGTGATGGCGCTCGACGCGTACAAGGCGTTCATCGGAACGACCCTCGAGCAGTACCCGCGTCTGCGCGCGACCCGCCTGTTCGAGATGCTCCAGGACCGGGGCTACACCGGCGGCGTCAGCGCGCTGCGCCGCTACGTACGCAAGGTACGGCCCGTCTCGAAGCACGAGGCGTTCTTCCGGCTGTCGGTGCTGCCGGGCGAGCAGGCCCAGGTCGACTGGGGCTCGTTCGGCAAGATCCGAGTGGGCAAGGCTGAGCGCCCGCTGTCCTGTTTCGTGATGGTGTTCGCGTGGTCGCGTGCCACGTTCGCGCGCTTCACGCTCGACCAGACGCTCGAGAGCTTCGTCCGCTGCCATGTGGAGGGCTTCGAGCGCCTCGGCGGCGTGCCGCGCTCCGTGCTCTACGACAACTTGCGCGCTCCTCATCATCGACGAGATCGGCTTCCTCGCCTTCGACAACCGCAACGCCGACCTGTTGTTCCAGGTCGTCAGTCGCCGCTACGAGAAGAAGAGCCTGGTCCTCACCACCAACCTCCTCTTTCGCGACTGGCACACGATCTTCCCGAACGCCACCTGCGCAACGGCCCTCATCGACCGCGTCGTCCACCACGCCGACGTGATCACCATCGAGGGCGAGAGCTACCGCGTCCGCGAGGCGGAGCTCGACGCCCAAACCCGCGCCCGCCGCACGCCGAAGGGAGACCGCTCCAAGAAGCCTTGAGCCCCTGTCAGGAACCTTCACGCAGCCCGGTACGTCATCAAGGACGGCCGGGCTGCTCCGCTTTCTGCGGATCAACGTGCTCGCCAACACTCGAGCGACTGCCTGCCGACGAGAGCCGGGCCGCGGCGCTGTGCGGCCACCTGCGGACGGCCGCGAGCCGGACGAAGGAGACCGTTGGCCGTACATGTTGCTTCTGCTTCAGGACCCTGAGCCTGCTGGACATGTACGACCGGACGGTGTGTCGGAAATGCGCCGAGAGTTGGCGGGGGGTCGTTTACTGAGCCGACGGAGACGCCTTCACACTACTCCTCCAGGCGGCGCGTCAGCGCTCGCTGTCGAGGACGGCGGGCGTGAGGCATGCGCCGGGCACGTCCGCCACGGGCGGCGCAGGCGACTCCGACGCCGCGCGCCACCGAGCCCTCGCCCTGCCGGGTCGAGGTGGCGCCGACCGACGGTCGGTTGGCGCGTTGGCGCGGCTCGATCGGGGTAGTTCCACCGTCACGCGAGCGGGACTCGTCGCCGAGTCGGCACGTCTCCGAGCCGGCGTGGCAGATGCCGACGCCCTCGGTTCCCGCCGCGCCCGGGTAGCACGCGCGCGTCGCGCCCGGCGTGCAGACGCCGCCGCTCCCCGCCGAGCCGCCAGCAACACCCGTCCCGCCGCCGCCCGGGTCTCGGCGTCGAGCCGGCCAGGAGCCCGCGCGACAGCACGCCGGAGGCGGTGAGGCCGATGCCGAGCTCGCGCAGCAGCGGCAGGATCGCGGCGCAACCAGAAGCCGGTCGAACGGGTCGCGGTCACTTGGCCTCCTCCGAGCGAGGGCGTCCGCCCCTCCCTCAGCCCCCATGGGCCCCGCCGCCGAGCCGCTCGACGCGCACGATGCGGTCGCCGCGCCAGCAGATCTCGTACTGCGACCAGAGCGAGTAGCCGCTCACAGTCACCTCGTGGATGGCCCGAACCTCGAAGCAATCGGCGCCGTCGGGGTCGGTGCGGCGGCAATAGATCTCGGTGCGCTCGAAGGTCGTCCAGCGCATCGGCCGGACATCGGTCTTGGGTGCGGCGAACTCCGCGAGCGCGCGACGCGAGCGGCCAGGGCTCCCGAGACGCGACAGGAACGAGCGCATCGCAGGGGTGGCCTCCACCGTCTCCGGTCGGCTGCACCGCCCCGAAGCCGCCGCCGAGGGGTTCGCGGTGAGCGACGGCGGCGGGCCGGGCACGCGGGGCGCCGAGCCATCTGGCGGGGCGGGCGCCGCCTCGTCACAGCCCGGGGAGCCAAGCGCGAGGAAGGCGATGGCGGCGAGCTGCGAGCGGACGGGGCCCGACTTCATGGGGCCTGCCGACGGCGACGTGGGTTCACGGTCGGCCGCCCGCTCAACGCCCGGGGTCGCGCGCGCCATTCCCCACCGCGAGGCGTGGCGCCGGCCGAGACCCCGCCCGTCAATGCGAGGCGCGGACGCACTTGCCGGCGCAGCAGCGCGGCATGCTGGCTTCGCACTCGGCGGCGTCCTCCTTCCTGCAATCGGCTCCGCGGCGCGCGAACTCCTCGCGGTTCACGATCGCGCCGCAGTTCGAGCCATCATGGCACACCGCGCAGTCGGTGTCGAACTCGCAGGCGAAGGCCGTGGGTGACCAAGTTGGTCAACGCGTCGCGCCGCGTCGCAGCCGCTGCGCCTGAAGCCCTGAAGCCCGAAGCCTGAAGCCACCGACACACTGGAGCCGAGTTTCCTTCTAGCTCTCGTCCTCGCGCCGGCGCGCGGCGCGCCGCTCGCGCTTCTGCGCGCGCTCTTTGGCGCGGAGCGCGCGCGCCTTCGCGCCGTGTCCGCCCTCCTCGGTGCCCTTGATCGAACAAAGCGGCCAGAGCCGGTGCTCGACGCGCGCCAGGCCGGCCGCGACCACGGCCGCGACCACCTCGTCGGCCGACTTGTAGCACTGCGCCGACTCGTCGAGCGGCACGCGGCCGTCGAGGTTCACGAGCACGCCGTCGCGCCGGTACTGCTCGTCGACCTTGCGCTGGTCGAAGCTCCGGAGAGCGTCGCCGCGCGACAGCCGGCGGCCGGCCCCGTGGTTCACCGAGTAGCCGCTCTTCACCGCGCCGGGCAGGGCGCGCAGGATGTAGCTGTGGTCGCGGTTGCTGCCGGGGATGAGCACGGGGTGGCCTTCGTCCGCCCAGCGCGTGCCGGCGAGCGCCGGGTGCCCGCCGGGAAACGCGCGCGTCGCGCCCTTCCGGTGCACCCACACCGGGCCGTAGTCGGGGTGCTCCTCGGCCTGCACGAGGTTGTGGCTGATCTCGTAGACGAGCTCGAGCTCCGCCCCGAACACCTCGTGGAAGGCCTCGGCCACCGCCTCGTAGATGACGAGGCGGTTGACGATGGCGAAGTTGCCGCCGGCCGCGACCGCCGAGAGGTACGCGGCGAAGTGGCGCGAGTCGGGCGTGAAGTAGCCGAGATCGAGCTCCGTGATCTCGGCCGGGCGCTCGGCCTTGGCGAGATCGAAGTAGTTGGTCGCGAGGCCGTGGCCGAAGCCGCGGCTGCCGGTGTGGACCTGCACGAAGAGCGTGCCCGTCTCCTCGCAGCGCTCGAGCTCGATGAAGTGGTTGCCGCCACCGAGCGAGCCCAGCTGATCGAGCCCGCGCTCCGGCCGGCCGCGCCCGCCCCACGGCACCTCCCAGTCGTCCGCGACCGGGATGCGGTGGCGCTCGGCGCAGGAGCGATCGACGGCCCGACCGTACTTCGCGACGTAGTGCTCGGCGCCGCCGCGGATGAGCGCCTGAAAGTCGTCCTCGCCGAGGCGCCCGAGGCGCAGGCTGCGCCCACCTGCCCCGAGGCTCACGCGCGCCGTCACGGCGCGGTTGAAGGCGAGCTTCCGGTCCGGGGTCGCGCGCTCGGCCGGCACGCTCGAGCGCGCGCTCATCATGCCGCAGCCGATGTCGAAGCCGACCGGCCCCATCGCGACGGCGCCCGTGCGCCGGTCGGTGAGGATGACGCAGCCGACGGGCACGCCGTAGCCGTAGTGGACGTCGGGCGTGACCGCGACGAGGCGCACCCCCGGAAAGCGCGCCGCGTGGACGATCTGGCGGTAGAGCGTCGACTCGGCCTCGGCGAGCAGGCGCGCGGTGAGAAAGAGGCGCACGGGCACGCGGCCGAGGTCGCTCGTCGCGAGCGCGTAGTAGCCCTCGTCCGGCTGCCACAGGGCGTGGCGCTTCCAGTCGTGCTCGTGAGCGAGAGCGGCGCGCTTCGGCATCGGAGGCTCGGTGTCGGCTCAGGTCTTCGACCACGGCGCGCGCCCGAGCAGCTCGTCCGCCCGCGCGCGGAGCTCGGGCGCGAGGCGCCGGCGCGCGGCCGCCTCGAGCGCCTGCGCCATCTCGGCGCCGCTGTCGAAGCGGTCCTTCGGGTCCTTGGCGAGGGCGAGCGCGAGCACGCGGTCGACGTCGCTCGGCAGGCGCACGACGAGGCTCGGGCGCGGCGGCATCACGTGCACGACCTGGTAGAGGATCTGCGGGACGAGGTCGCCGCTGAAGGCGGGTCGGCCCGTGAGTGCGCGGTAGGCGATGACGCCGAGCGCGAAGAGGTCGGTCCGGTGCGAGACGGCGCCGCCGCTCGCCTGCTCGGGCGCCATGTAGCTCGGCGTGCCCACCATGTCCTTCTTCGTGAGCGTCGCCTCGCTCACGAGCTTCGAGACGCCGAAGTCGAGGATCTTCCAGAGCGGCGGGCCGTTACCCTGCTCGGCGCGAAAGAGGTTCCGGGGCTTGATGTCGCGGTGCACGATGCCGGCGGCGCGGGCGGCGTCGAGGCCGGCGCCCACCTGGTGCACGAGCGTCACGACGTCCTCGAGCTCCATGCGGCCGACGGCGCGCAGGTGGTCCGCGAGGTCGTCGCCGTGCAGGCGCTCCATCGCGATGAAGGGGATGGGCGCCGAGGGCTCGCTCGTCGCGATGACGCGCACCACGTTCGGGACGTCGAGCTTCGAGGCGGCCTGGCACTCGCGCAGAAAGCGGCGGATGCCGTCGGGATCGCGCAGCACCTCGGCGTGCAGGAGCTTGACCGCCGCCTGCTCCTCGGTGTCGCAGTGCACGGCGTCGTAGACCTCGCCCATGCCACCGCGGCCGAGGATGGTGCCGAGCCGGTAGGAGCCCACGACCTCGTCCGTGAAGCGGCCGAGCCCGCGCGCGCGCAGGGCACCCTCGAGATCGAGGCGCGCCTCCTTCAAGAGGGCCTCGCGCGCGGCCAGATCGCGCACCGCGTGCTCGTGCTGCTCGAGCGCCCAGGCGGCGGCGCGGTAGGAGCGGCGCGACACGGAGAAGGTCGCGAAGAAGAACACCTCGGCCAGGCCGATGATGGCGAGCTTGTTGCCGAGCCGCAGCTGCTCGGAGCTCATGATGCCGGGGTCGGGGAAGGCGCCGAAGGCGATGAGGCCCGCGACGAGCGCGTAGCCGACGGCGCAGGTGAGGTAGACCGACAGCGTGCCGGGGCTCCAGCGCGACAGCCCGAAGAAGAACAGGCCGAAGGGGATGACGCCCGCCGCGGCCGAGAAGACGCCGGTGTAGACGATGCCGGTGAAGGCGCCGGCGACGAGCACGAGACCGATGCCGAGGATGCGGCGCGGGGTGTAGGCCCGCGCGTCGCGCAGGCGCCAGGCGACGTAGGCCGAGGCGAGGGCGCACACGATCATGGCGCCGAAGAAGATGCGCTGCGCCCAGGCGTCGCCGCCGAGCCACCACACGGGCGCGGCCACGAGCACGCACACGACGACCGCGATGCGCAGGAACGAGCGCGCGCGGTCGATGTCCTGGTGCTGGATGGCGTCGCCGGTCGTGAGGATCGAGGGCTTGGCCTCGCTGCCTGCGATGGAACGGGAGGAGGCGCCGCTGTCGGCCGAGCCCGGGGGACGGCGGCTCGGCGTGGGCCGGGGCGCCGACGGCCGCGCGTGCTCGCGGCGCGTGTCGCCGCCGAGCGTCGTCGCGTCGTCCGGCGCGTGCTCGGCCACGGTCGGGACGGAGGGCTCGGGCGGAGGCACGAGTGCATCGCCGTCGCCCAGCCCGGAGGGCGTGGCGAGCTCCGGTGACGAGAACGGCGCGACCGAGCGCTTCGGCAGCGGTGCGTCCACGCGCGTGACGTCGTCTTCCTCTTCCATCGCGACCGGGGCGGTCGAGCATACCCCGCGAGGTCGGATCCGTCTCGCAGGCGCGCCCGCGGCGCGAGGTCGCCCGAGCCCCCGGGCCGACGACGACGCGCGCCACCGGTCAGGGCGGGACGCACGCGCCGTCGGACTGCCAAGTGTTCTCGCCCGCGCCGGGACCGGTGCAGGTGACGACCGTCCACACGTTCGGCTGGTCTGCGCAGTAGTAGCCGCATTGCTCCCACACGCCGCCGAGGTAGCCGGTGCTGCAGGGCGTGCCGGGCGCGGGCTCGGTCGCAGGACAGGGCGCGGGCGGGTCGCTGTTCCAGCCGTGATACCAGGTGCCGGTGCAATGGAAGTGCGTACCCGGACACGAGTCGTGGAGCGGCTGGCACGGGATCTCGTCGATGTGCCACGCGCCGGTCGTGCACTGGAACGTCAAGGTCGCGGGGCCGCTCTGGCATGCGAGCTCGTACGCGCACGTCCCCGGCCCCGGGTCGCAGAACACGTAGCCGTCCGGGACCTCGGCCGGGCAATTCGGCCCGGACGACGTCGTGCTCGTCGTGGTCGAGCCCGCATCCGGCGCAGCGCCGTCGACCTTGCCACTGCACGCCCCGCCGGCGGCGGCGAACGCGGCGAACGCGACCGCGAGACCGAGTCGAGGGGTGGCGCTGGTCTTCGGCGCAGGCTGGCCCATGGCAGTAAGCCTAGCAGCTTGGCCGGGGAACGGACCGCCGGCTCTCGCGACGCGCCGGTAGGCGCGCGCCGGTGCCGCGCCGTACGGTGCTCGTGGCGCGAGCCCGCGCAGCGGTCGACGAGGCGCCCGCGCGAGCGTACGTTCCAGCCATGGCCGCCGTCGACGCCATCCGCCCCCTCGCTCCGGACGGACACGGGGATCGGCGCGTCCTGGATCCGGACGCGCTGCGCCGGGTGCTCGCCCCCGTCTTCGACCGCCACGTGGTGGTCGCGGCCGCCTGGGTCTTCGGCTCGGTCGCCCGAGGAAGGGCCCGGCCCGACAGCGACCTCGACATCGGCGTCGTGTTCCGCGACCGCCACGGCTCGCGGCGCGACCGCGAGCCCACCCTCGCGGAGCTCGCCTGCGAGATCGCGGCGATCTCCGGCTTCGAAGAGGTCGATGCCGTGGATCTCGAAGCGCAAGGACCGATCTTCTGCCTCGAGGTGCTGCGGCACGGCACGGCCCTCCACGAGGCGGACCGCGCCCGCCGCGTCGACTTCGTGTCGGACACCATCGTCGGCGCCCACGACTTCCGGCCCACGTACGAGCTCGCCACGCGCGGCAAGGTCGCGGCGCTGCGGCGCTGGTTGAGAGAGCACTATGACCTTTGAGGAGCTCCAATCGAAGCTCGACGTCCTCAAGGCCAACCTCGACAAGCTCGAGCGCATCCCGCAGGCGAGCTACGAGGAGTTCGCCTGCGACTTCCGCAACGTCGACAGTACGCTCCACATTCTCCAGACCTCGATCCAGGCGCTCGTCGACCTGGGCAGCTGGCTCGTCGCGGAACGCGCTTTGGCAACGCCCCGCACGAGCCACGAGATCTTCGAGCGCCTCGAAGAGGCTGGCGCCTTGCCGGCGGGAGGTGCGAAGCGGTTCGCGCCCCTCGTCGGCTTCCGAAACCGCGTCGTCCACCTCTACGACCGCATCGACACGCGGCGGGTCTACGAGGTCTTGACCCTCCATCGCCGCGACCTCGCCGAGCTCCTCGACGCGCTGCTCGCCGCGGCCGAGGCTACCCCCGGCGCCGAGCCGTGAGTGGAGCTCGGCACTTGCCGGTGGGACCGAGAGGGGAGAGGAGTCGCTGGACTCCGGCAGCAGATCAGGCTCGGGCGCCGAGCCAAAAGCCCGCCAGCGCGATCTCGTGGTGGAACGGCGGCGCGACCAACCGATCGTCGTCCGTGCCGGTCGCTGCGAGCGTGGGCCGACCACCCACCGTTTCGTAGATCTCGAGCAGCCGGAGCTCGGGATCCACGAGCCAGCACCACGGCACGCCGGAGCTCGCGTAGAGCGGCAGCTTCAGCCGCTTGTCGTCGCGGGCGGTCGAAGGCGACAGCACCTCGCAACACCAGTCGGGCAGGATGGTGATCGGGTTGTCGTCCGGGAGCTCCGGCACGCGCTCGATGCGCCACCCCGCGGCGTCGGGGACGAGCAGTCGGTCGCCGGGGAAGCGGATCTCGGCCTCGCTCTCGAGCCACCAGCCGCTGCCGCCAACGTTGGCGTCGCTGGCGTCGAGCGCCTTGAAGAGCGCGCGCGCTGCCCGCCGATGGCGCCGGCCCGGACGCCCCATCGTGCGCAGCACGCCGGGCTCGAGCACCTCGCCCGTCATGCCCGTCGGTAGCTCCTCGATGGCCACCCACAGCTCGGCAAAGGATGGGAGGCGTGCCGCCGGATCGCCCATGCTCGTCCCTCGAGCGTAGCGCGCCCCTTCCCTCTTGTCGCCCGCGGCGCGGCCCCCATGCACGCCGCTCGCGCCGTTCGCGGCCGCGCTTCTGCGGGCCCGACCCGGCGTCCGAGCGGGCGCGTCACGGTGCGAGCGCCTTCGCGACGAGACCCGGTGCGAGGCTCGATTCCTCGCACACCTCGAGCGGAAGGAGCCGCGCGCCGGCGAGGCACAGGAGCGCCGCCCGCGCGTCGGGGTGGAAGAGCTCGAGCGCGCCGCGACCGTCCTCGGCGACCGCGAGCCCCGGGGGGACGACGCGCACGACCAGGCGCTCGCCCGGCTCGCCGAGCCGGCCGAGGTGCACGCCGTCCTCGGCCTGCACCGCGAAGAGGTCGGAGGCCGGGTCGAGCAAGAGCGCCCCGCGCGCCGCGAGCGGTCGGCCCCCGAGCGCTCGCCCCGAGGTCGGATCCCAGGCCCCGAGCCCGTCTGCGCCGAGCGCGACGAGGGGCCCCGAAGCGGCACGCCAGGCGAGGCCCGCGACCGCGCCGTGCGCTTCGCTTCCGGGCGGCGGGTCGAGCGCGCGGACGGCACCCGAGGCGCGGTCGAGCACGAGCGCGCGCCCGAGGGCCGTGCCGATCGCGAGCTCGGCGCCGTCCGGTCGGAAGGCGACCGCGGTCGCGTCCCCGGCCGAGGACGGCAGCGCCACGGAGCTCGCCGCGGCCGCGGCGCCCGGCGCCACGAGCACGAGCCCCGGCGCGGGGAAGCGCTGCACGAGCGCGAGCGCGCCGTCGGGTGCGACCGCGAGGGCCCCGCCGCTGCCGCGGAGCTCTCCGGCCGGTGCACCGGTCCCGACGGCGAAGCGGCGCACGCTGTCGCCCGCGAGCGAGACGACGACCCAGCCCCCGGCCGCGTCGAGCGCGAGGCCGAGGACCGGCTGCGACTGCGGCAGGCGCGCGAGCGGCGCCGCCCGGCGCACGTCCCAGAGCTGGACCGCGTGGTCGGCGCACGCGAACGCGAGCACGGCGTCGTCCGCCGCGAGGGCCACGGCCTCGACCGCGTCCGGGCAACCCGCACCGAGCTCGCGCGCGGCCTCGCCGCGGAGCGAGAACACGCGCGCCACGGCGCCCACGACCGCGAGCGAGCGGGCGCTCGCTGCCGAGACCGGCGCGGCGGCGAGCGCAGGGAAGGACGCCCCCGGCCCGTGCACGACGCGCAGCGGCCGGCCCTCGAAGGTCGTCAGGACGCTGCCGTCCGCGGCGAAGCTCGCCGTCTCGCCGAGCGCGAGGGCCACGTCGCCGGCCGCCCGGAGGTCCTTCGCCGCGACCCAGACGAGCTTGCCCGGCAGGGACCAGTAGTCGCCGCCGCACACGATCCCGAGCTGCCGCCCGTCGAGCGAGTAGCTCACGGCGTCGGGACGCATCTCGAGGTCCGTCACGCGCAGCCGCCCGGTCGCCACCTCGAGCACGCCCACCCGGCCACCGACGTCGTGCAGGCGGATGGCCGCGGGCTCGACGTTCTCGAGGCCGACGGCGACGCGGCTGCCGCTCGGGTCGAAGGCGAGCGAGCTCACCGACACGCCGAGCTCCGCGGTGCGCGCGGTCGCCGCCGGCACGGGCGCGCTCGCGAGCTCGCGCCCCGTCGCCACCTCGAGCACGACGAGGCGCTCCGGCGCCGGCGCAGGTGGGGACGAGACGACCGCGAGGCGCGCGCCGTCGGGGCTCCACGCAACCGTCGGCCCGGCCGAGGCGACGGTCCGGAGCGTCGCACCGGTCGCGCGTTCGAGCACCGCGACCGTCGCGGTCTGGCGCGTCCACACCGCGAGACGCTGGCCGTCGGGACTCGCGTCGACGATCGATCCCGTCGGGGCGAGGGTCCGCCGGACGAGGCCGCTCTCGGCGTCGAGCTCCGACACGCCGTCGTACGCGAGGAGCACGGCGCCCCCCGCGAGCTCGAAGCGGGCCTCGTAGGGCCGGGGGCCCCCGACGGGCAGGAAGCGCCGGGTCAGGCCCGCCCGATCGAGAAACGTGACGCCGAAGAGCTCCGCGCCCGAGGGCAGGCGTACCGAAGCGAGGCCCGCCGTCTGCTCCCCGAGGCGCCGCCACGCGTCGGCGCGGAGCTCGGGGGCGACGACCGCGCGCGGGCGCTCGCCCGTCAGGCGCTCGGCCTCGGCGCGCGCGCGGTCGAGATGGCGCTGGGCGTCGGGCTCGCGGCCGGCGGCGCGCGCCTCGAGGCCCGCGAGGAGCAGGGCGCGCCACGTCGCCTCGTCCGGCGGCGCGGGTGCGCCCGGTGCAGCGCAGAGCGCGCGCACCTGCTCGGCCGCCTGGCGTGCCTCGGGGGGCGCCACCACCGCGACCGCCACCACGGAGGCGAGCGCACGCGCCGGCTCGCAGGCGCCGAGCTCGGCGAGGGCGCGCAGGCGCGTCGCCCACGACTCGGGCGCCGACTCCGGGCACTCTCGGTCGAGGGCGTCGAGCGAGCGCAGCGTGCGGTCGAGCTTGCCCGCGGCGAGGAGCGCCGCAACGGACGGGCGTTCGGCCGCGGCCCGCTGGCAGGCGGGCGACGGGGGCGCGGCGAACGGCGGCGCTGGAGGTGGAGGCGTCGAGCCGCGCGGTGCGCAGCTCGCCGCGACGCCGAGACCCGCGGCGAGCGCGAAGGCGCGCGAGCTCGTTCGCGGTCGCATGGACCTCAACGGCCGGGGCTCAGCCGGCGCGCGGCCGGCACGGCGCTGCGCCGCGAGGCGCGGTGGCTGATGGCGTCGCGCGCGAGGGCGTCGGCGCGCTCGTTCAGGGAGACGCCGGCGTGCCCCGGCACGTACACGAGCCGCACCCGCCGGTTCTGGGCGAGCCGGGCCCGGAGCTCGGCGACCAGCTCCTGGTTCGCCTTCGCCTTCCAGCCGCGCTGCGCGACACCGATGGTGTAGCTCGAGTCGGTGTGGATCGACGCCGGCCGGTCGCCGATCTCGTCGAGCGCGCGCATCACCGCGCGCAGCTCGGCGATGTTGTTCGTGCCGATGCCGAGGTACTCGGAGAGCTCGACCCACTCCTTGCCGTCGGTCACGACCACGCCGAGGCCCGCCGGCCCGGGGTTGCCGCTGCACGCCCCGTCCGCGTAGGCGAGCACCTCTCCGTCGGCCGGCACCGTCGGCGGGGGCTCCCGCGACGCCGCAGCCGCAGCTCGTGCGCCACCTGCCCGCCCGTTGCCGCTGCGCCCGGCGCCGCCCTTGGCCGCGGCGCCGTCGGCCTTCTTCGCCTCGACCGCCTCGGCGGGGGCGCAGTGGTCGTCCGGCAGGAGCGTCGCGTCCTCGACGACGAGGTTCCCGGCCATCGCGCGGTACATGCGCCCGTCGTCCTTGCGGTAGCGGATCTCGACCCGACCCGACTCGGCGGCGAGCGCCCCGGCGGCGTCCGCGCGGGCGAGCACGGTCTGCCCCCGCAGCTTCGCGCGAATCCACGGCATCTTGGTAGCTCCTCGTGCGGGTGCGCGCGCTCGGCCGCGGCACCGATCAGGGGGTGCGGGTCTCGAGGGAGTCGACGGCGTGGACGGGCGCGCCGTCGCCGGCCATCAGGTGCTTGATCGCGCCGAGCACGAGGCGGTGGCGCTCGAGCGTGCCGAGCCCGGCGAAGGCACCGGACACCACGCGCAGGCTGAAGTGGCCCCCACCTCCGCCGGCGACCTCGACCTCGGCTCCGGGCAGGGCCCCCACGATCGCGGCGCGCACCTCGTCGACGACGGACATGCCTTCGCCTACCCCGGCCCGCGTCCACGCGGCAAGCGTTCGTTCACGCCGCCGGTCGGCGGCGGCGGAGCCACCCCGCGCCGAGCAGGAGCCCGAGGCAGGTCGCGAGCGCGGGCGCGGGGCCGCCGGGGGCGAGCCGGCAGCCACAGCCCCCCGACTCTCCCGGCGACTCGGCTCCGTTCGCCGGGGCGGCCGCGCCTTGACCCGCGCCGGCGCCACCTGGCCCCGCGCCGGCGGACGCGCCACCCCCGCCCGTGCCGGAGCCACCGGCCCCGGCGCCTCCCGCTCCGCCTCCGCCGCCGAGCTCGAACGCTCCGAGGTCGAGGGCCCCGACGGCGTGGCGCGACTCGTAGGAGGCCGGGTGGACGTACTGGTAGACGGGCAGGAGCGGTCGGCCGTCTCCCGTGCCCGGATCGACGCCGGCGTCGACGCAGGGTGAGCCGGGCAGGAGATGGAAGTCGTCGGCGGCCTCGTCCGCGAGGAGCGGATCGCCCGCGGTGAAGTTGTGGTCGAGCACGGCGGTCGGCTGCGAGCACAGGGTGCCGGGCCCGACGAAGACGTTGCCGCGCACCACCGCCGGGGTCGTGACGCCCGCCGCCACCTGGACGAAGGTCGCGCCCTGCGTGCGCCGGTTCACGAGCGTGTTGTGGACGACGAAGAGGTGGCTCGCCGGCTGCACCGACTCGGAGCCGAAGTCGACGATGCCGCCGTTCTCGAGGCCCTGCGGATCGGCCGCCTGCGCGATCGAGTTGCCGATGACGTACGCCGTGCCGCCGTCCGGCAGGTTCACCTCGTAGCTCACGTTGGGCGAGCCCTCGTCGGACAGGAGGTTGTAGAGGATGAAGGACTCGAGCGCGCGCGATTTGACGAGGTGCCCGGCGTCCGCGCCGTGCGACCACGAGAACTGGAGCGTGAAGCGCGCGTAGTGGTTCAGGTAGAGGTTGTGCGACTGGCCGTCGCCCGCGCCGTTGTGCAAGAGCTCCGAGCGCTCGACGAGCACCTCGCCCTGGCCGTCGGCCGGCTGACCGTTGTCGAGCGGCCCGCCGAGGATGCCGTTCGGGTTGTCGTGGAGGAAGCAGTCGCGGACCGTGAGGTTCAGCCCCTGGTGCCGGATGGCCGCGCCGTTGTTGCCGTTCGCCGCCGAGATGGCGGCGCCCGAGAGCTCGAAGCTCTCGATGGTGGCGCTCGGCGCGTAGATGACGAAGATGCCCTTCTGCTGCGTGAGCGCGGCACCGGTCGCGTCGATCCTCGCGCGCCCGTTCACGCCCCTCACCGTGAGGCCGTCGGTCGACCAGGCGCACGTGTCGCCGTCGTAGTTGCCGGCGGCGTCGACCTCGACGACGTCGCCCACCTGGGCCGCCGCGATGGCGTCGCAGGGGCGCGCGAAGGGCTTGCCGGGTCCGACCTCGAGCGTCGCGGCACGCGCGCTCGGGGCGCCGACGAGCAGAGCGAGCGCCACGGAAGCGGCGCAGGCAACGGAGCGGCCGGGGAGGGCTCGACGCATGTCCCACGATACCGCCGCCGCGGTATCGCGGGCGGGGGCTTTTGCCGTATCCTGACGAAATGGCACGACGCACCGAGATGTGGAAGCTCCTGGGACTCGGCGCCGTGACGCTCGCGAGCGTGGTCGCGGCCGAGATCGCGGGCGGTTGCGGCTCGACCGACGAGACCCTGAGCGGCACGGGAGGCACGGGCCTCACGACCGCGACGGGCGGCCTCGGCGGCACGGGCGGCAGCCTGTTCACGACCGGCGGCTCGAGCCAGGGCGGTACGGGCGGCACGGTGCCGAGCGACTGCCCGACGCCGTGTCAGCCGACCGAGGTGTGCAGCCACGGCGTGTGCGTGCCGCTGTCGACCTGCTCGGACGACGACGACTGCAGCTTCGACACCCACTGCGTGCCCGGGGTCGGGTGCGTGCCCTGGCAGGGCGAGGTGCCGCCGCACGATCCGAACTGCGTCCAGGTCATCCCCGCGGGGGTGCTCGCGCCCTCCACGCAGTGCGAGTTCTCGACCGCCCCGGCGAACGACCCCTTCCCGGGGCACGTCGACGTGCAGGGCACGCCCATCGTGGTCAACTTCGCGCCGCCGAACGGCACGCCGAGCATCGCCGCGAGCTTCACGGCCACCGTGCCGAGCAACTACACCGAAGATCTCGGCGTCATCCGCGTCCTGCGCGGCGACGACTGCTCGGTGCAGGCGAACCTCGGCGGCATCGACTACGACGCCGACGCCGTCCCCGAGTGGCTCGTGTCGTCGGCCTCGCTCGCGGCAGGCGATCTCGACGGCGACGGGGTCGCGGAGATCGTGGCCTATGGCGCCGACGGCTCGACGATCGCGTTCGGCCTCACGAACGGCTCCTGGGGCATGAAGTGGCGCGCCCCCTACCCGGCGGGCGCGCCCTGGACCCCCTGCGACACCGTCAACCACCGCTGCTCGGTCGGGTGGGCCGGCCCGTCGATTCACGACCTCGACAACGACGGCGCCCCTGAGGTCATCCGGGAGGGCGTGGTGTTCTCCGCGGCGGGCGCGTTCCTGTCGATGCAGCCGGCGACCTACGTGAGCTACTCGGTCGGGCTCTTCCCGATCCTCGCCAACCTCGACCAGGATGCGGAGATCGAGCTCACGAACGGCGGCGCGGTGTGGGCGTGGCAAGGCGCGGCGTGGGTGGAGGACCCCAGCTACCTCGTGGGCGCCGCCGGCGTCGTCGGCCTGGTCGCGGTCGCGGACTTCGGCACCTATGGCACCGGCTTGCCGCCGAGCGCGCCGGAGCTCGCCATCGTGCGCGCGGGCACGGTGCGCATCGTCGCCATGACCGGCGAGATCGTGCAGGGGCCGATGGCCGTCCCGAGCGGCGGCAGCGGCGGGCCCCCGACCATCGCCGACTTCGACCACGACGGCCTGGCCGAGGTGGGGGTCGCGGCGGCGGGCGCGTACACCGTGTACGACCTCGACTGCGGCGCGAGCCCGCGCCCGGGTGGCCTGTGCCCGCCGGGGCGCTGCGACTACGTCGCGCCCAATCCGTGCCCGGTCGACATCGCCTGGTCGCGCCAGGCGCAGGACTTCTCGTCGAACGTCACCGGCTCGAGCGTGTTCGACTTCGAGGCCGACGGCGCGGCCGAGGTGATCTACGCCGACGAGTGCTTCGTGCGCGTGTACGACGGCTCGAACGGCGACGTCCTGTTCAGCCAGTACCGCTCGTCGTGCACCTGGTACGAGAACCCGATCATCGCCGACGTGGACGGCGACTTCCGCGCCGAGCTCGTCACGCCCTCGAACAAGGCCTGCTCGGTCGGCGGGCTGGGCGTGAGCTGCGGCATGCTGAACGCCGACGGCGTCGACATCCTGTTCAACGGCCTGCGCTGCGACACCGGCGCGGACTGCGTCTCGAACGTGTGCGACCAGGGCCTGTGCCGCTGCGCCTCGACCGCCCAGTGCTGCCCCGCCAACGACGCCGCGGCCTGCCTCGAGGAGGGCTTCGCCTGCGCGCCGCCCAACGCGGGGACGGCCGGCAGCGGCAACACCTGCCGCTCCGCGCACCCCCACGGCGTGAGCGGCATCCGCGTCTACCACGACGCCAACGACCAGTGGGTGCGCTCGCGGCGCATCTGGAACCAGCACGCCTACGCGGTCACCCACGTCAACGAGGACGGCACCATCCCGAAGACCGACGTGTGGGCGAACAACTGGCTCGATCCGAGCCTCAACAACTTCCGCCAGAACGTCCCAGGCATGCCGAACGGCAACGCCATCGGCGACGCCACGGCGGGCGCGAGCGACAGCTACCAGTGCGCCGGCACGGCGGCGACGATGAGCGTGCAGGTCTGCAACCGCGGCGCGGCCGCGCTGGCGCCAGGGATCGTCGTCGGCTTCTACGTGTCGGGCGGCAAGGTGTGCGAGACCCAGACCGCGGGCCCGCTCGACCCCGACGAGTGCGAGACGGTGACCTGCACCTGGGTGGGCGCGCCCGAGGCCGAGAACGCCGCCGCCGACGTCGAGGTCCGCGTCGACGACGGCAGCGGGGTCACCGAGTGCAAGGAAGGCAACAACGTGGGCGGCATCTTCGACGTCTTCTGCAAGCCGCCCGCCTGAGTCGCTCGGCGCTCGACTCGCGGCGCCCGGCTGTGTAGAGGTTCCGCGTGTCGGCGTGGACGAGCATGTACGCCCCGGATCTGTTCGCGGGGCAGGTCGCGGTGGTGACGGGCGGCGCGAGCGGCATCGGGCTCGCCACCGCCAAGGAGCTGCTCCTGCTCGGGGCGCGGGTCGCCGTGTGCGGTCGCTCCGAGGCGAAGCTCGCGGCCGGCACGGCCGAGCTCGGTCAGGCCGAACGGGTGCTCGCCGCCCGCTGCGACATCCGCGAGCCCACCGAGGTCGCGGCCTTCGTCGGCCAGGTGCTCGAGCGCTTCGGCCAGATCGACGTGCTCGTGAACAACGCGGGCGGGCAGTTCCCCGCGCCGGCCGAGCAGCTGTCGCCACGCGGCTGGGAGGCCGTCGTGCGCAACAACCTGAACGGCACCTTCTTCATGACGCGCGAGGTCGCCACGCGCGCCATGATCCCGCAGAAACGCGGGCGCATCGTCATGGTCACGGCGGGCGTGTCGCGCGGCTTCCCGGGCATGAGCCACACGGGCGCGGCGCGTGCCGGGGTCGAGAACCTGGCGGCGTCGCTCGCCATCGAGTGGGCCGCACACGGCGTTCGGGTCAACACCGTGGCGCCCGGGAACAACTTCCGCACGAGCGGCACGGCGCAGTACGGCGACGCCCTGCTCGAGCTGGCGCGCAAGGCGACCCCGCTGCGCCGCCTCGGCACGCCCGAGGAGGTCGCGCGGGTCATCCTGGTCCTCGCGAGCGACCGCAACGACTTCGTGACGGGCGCCGTGTACCGCATCGACGGCGGCCAGCAGCACTGGGGCGACGTGTGGCAGATCCCGGACGAGGGCGGGTCGACCCCGACGCCCGGTGGCCGAGCGACCTGACGACGCCATGGACGACGCTCGCGACGACGACCAGGAGACCGCGCCCACCGACGACGGCGCCGCGGCGCCGTCCGGCCCGGAGCCGGCGCTCCCGCCGTGGGACCTGCGGCCCGAGCCGGCCACGAGCGACGGGCCGCCCGCGCCCGAGAGCACGAGCGAGAGCACGAGCGAGGGCGCGACGACGGGCGCGGGCACCTCGGAGGCCGCCGCGACCCCGGAGCCGTCTCCCGAGAGCGAGCCTGCCCTGCACGTGCCATTCGGCCCGGCCTGGTACACGCGCGCGTGGGCCTGGCTCGACCGGGTGACGTCGCGCGTCCGCCGCCACTTTTACCTGCAGGAGCCCACGACCGGACGCGCCTTCCTCGTGCTCGTGTGCCTGTCGCTCGTGCTCTTCACGCGCCTGCCGACCACGAACTACATCTTCGACGAGCAGGAGGCGCTGCTCGCCAATCCCTACGTCAACGCGACGCAGAACCTCGGCTTTCTCGACGCCTTCACGCGCGACTTCTGGGGCCTGCCGCCGACCGGGAGCATCGGCTCGTACCGCCCGCTGCCCGACATCCTGTGGCGGGTGCTCTGGACGGTGACGAAGGAGCCGTTCATCCACCACCTCTACAACGTCATCCTGCACGGCCTCAACGGCGCCCTGCTCGGCGCCTTCGCCTACGTGCTCACGCGCCGGCGCGCGGTGGGCTGGCTCGCCGGAGTGACCTTCGTCAGCGCCGCCCTGCTCACCGAGGCCGTCAGCGGCATCGTGGGCCTGGCCGACGTGCTCGGCGGGCTCGGCGCGCTCGCGGCCCTGCACGCGCTGCGCTGGCCCGCGTGGGCCATGCCGATCGGCGTGTTCCTGGGCGTGACCATCGGCCTGTTCTCGAAGGAGAGCGCCCTCGTGTGCGTGGGGCTCATCCCGGCCGCGGCCCTCGTGACGGCGCCCTTCCTGCACACGCGCAAGCCGGCGCGCTGGGCGCGCGCCCTGCTCGCGACGATCGCGGCCGCCGGGGCGTTCGCGATGTACGTGGAGCTCCGCAAGATGTGGTTCCCCTCGCCGCTGCCCGAGGAGGTGCGGACCCACATGGAGGAGAAGGGCACCTTCACGGCGCTGCTCGAGCACACCGAGGGCCGCCTGGGCGTCGGCGACGAGCCGAACGCGGTGAAGGACGTCTTCCTCGACTTCAAGGGCTGGTTCCACCAGCCGGGCCTGCCGGTCGACTGGCTCAACAACCCGCTCGCGCGCGAGGGGGTCGACTTCCCGCACCGCGTCGCGGGGGCCATGCGCGTCTACTGGCGCGGGCTCAAGGACGTCGTCGTGCCCTTGCGGCTGAGCGGCGACTACAGCTACCCGCAGGAGCCGGTGCCCGACACGCTCTACGGCGCCGAGACGATCGCCGGCGCCGCGATGACCGTCCTGCCCCTGCTCGCGGCCGCGTGGCTCGCGCTCGGCGCCTGGTGGCGCGAGCGCAAGGAGCGGCGCACCTACGCGGCGCGGCTCGCGGCGGGTGCGGGCGCCGCGCGCCTCGATCCGCGCGCCTCGACACGGCCCGAGGACCTCGAGCACGCCCGCTACCTGCCGCTGCCCGCGTCCCGGCGCCAGACGGGCCTCCTCGTCGCGGGCCTCTCGCTCGGCGCACTCGGGGCGGCCGGCATCGCGGTCGCGCTGTGGCTCCTCGGCGAGGGAACCCCCACGCCCGTGCCGCTCTGGCCCTTCGGCGTGGCCGTCCTCACGGTGGGCCTCGGCATGCTCGTCGAGGCACCCGCCCGCCGCGGCATCGCGCTCTACCCCGTGGGCGTGTGGCCCCTCGCGCGCATCGCGCCCGCCGTGGTGGCGCTCGGCTTCGTGTGGATGGTGCTCGCTTATTTCCCCCACTCGAACATCCCCGAGAAGCTCCCGACGGTCCGCGCCGAGCGGCTCTGGTACTTCCCGGTGCTCGGCACGACCCTCATCGTGGCCGTCGCCCTGGCGTGGCTCTTCGAGGTCGGCGCGCCCGAGCGCTACCGGCCGGGCGCGCGCTGGTTCCTGCATCCCGTGCGCACGCTGGGCCGCCTCGTCGGGCTCGGGCTCGCGAAGCTCGCTGCGCTGTGGAAGCTCAAGCGCCTCGGCGGGCGCAGCGGGGCCGTGACCCTGCCGGTGGCCGTGACGGCGCTCTTCCTCGGGTTCCAGATGGTGCAGGCCTACTGGCACGCCACCGACTACCGCGACGATCTCGTCTTCTGGGAGTCGACCAAGGACGCCGTGCCGAACAGCGCCAAGGCGCACCTCAACTTCTCGGTCATGAAGGGCGCGCGCGGCGACCTCGAGACGCGCCTCGTCCACAGCCAGATCGCCCTCGAGCTCGCGCCCGAGTGGACGATGGCCCACATCTACACCGGCGACACTCTGTGCCGCCTCGGCCGGCCGGACGAGGCCTGGCCCTACTACGTGTCGGGCTTCGAGCAGGGCCCGAACGACCGCAGCCTCATCTCGCTCGCCCTGCAGTGCCTCTGGGACTACCAGAAGGTCGAGCCGCACAAGGACGAGCTCAAGGACATGGCGCGCGCCCACGAGGGCAGCTGGCTCGCCTACCTCGCCAACGACATCGTCGACAACGGCAAGACCCACAACGGCGTCGACCCGAAGTACCGCCCGCGCGGCTACAACGAAGGGCCGAAAGAGTAGCGTGTGGATGCCGCCGTCGGCCGGGCCCGGCGCGCGCCGCCTCGTCGCGACGCGCGCGCTCCGCGGGCTCGTCGACGGGCTCGTCAGCGTCGTCCTGCCCGCCTACCTGACGGCCCTCGGCTGGAGCGGCACCGAGATCGGCGCGCTGACGGCGGCGACGATGCTCGGCTCGGCCGTGCTCACGCTCGCGGTCGGCCTCTGGGGCGGCGGCTTCGACCCCCGCCGCCTCTTGCTCGCGCTGACGGCGCTCATGCTCGTGACGGGCATCGCGTTCTTCGGCGTGCGCGCGCTGTGGCCGCTCATGGCCGTGGCCGTCGTCGGAACGCTCAACCCCTCGTCGGGCGACGTCACGCCGTTCCTGCCGATCGAGCAGGCGCTCGTGACGGGCACCGTCTCGGCCGACGACCGCACCGCCATGTTCGCGCGCTACAACCTCGGCGGCGCGCTCGCGGGCGCGCTCGGAGCGCTCGCGAGCGGGGCCTTCGGCGCCAAGGGGGTCGTCGACCCCGACGTGGCGCGCTTTGCGTTCCTGCTGTACGCGGCGGCGGCGCTCGGCCTCTTCGCGCTCTACCTCGGGCTCGTCCCGCGGCCGGTCGCGGCGCACGCGCGCGGCCGCTTCGGCCTCCGCCGCTCGCGCCGCGTCGTCGCCGAGCTCGCGGCGCTCTTTTCCATCGACGCCTTCGGTGGTGGGCTCGTCGTGCAGTCGCTGCTCGCGCTCTGGCTGTGGCGCCGCTTCGAGCTCGCGCCCGCGACGGCCGCAGCCGTGTTCTTCGCCGCGGGCGTGCTCACGGCCTTCTCGCAGCTCGTGTCGGCGCGCATCGCCGCGCGCATCGGGCTCATCCGCACGATGGTCTACACCCACCTGCCGTCGAACGTCCTGCTCGTCGGCGCGGCCTTCATGCCGACCGCGCCGCTCGCGGTCGCGTTCTTGCTCGCGCGCATGGCGCTCTCGCAGATGGACGTGCCCGCGCGCCAGGCCTACGTGATGCGCGTCGTCGATCCGGACGAGCGCGCGGCAGCCGCGACCCTCACGAGCGTGCCGCGGAGCCTCACCGCCGCCGTCGCACCGCTCGTGACCGGCGCCCTGCTCGACGTGACGAGCTTCGGCTGGCCGCTCGTCGCGGCCGGTGGCCTCAAGATCGTGTACGACCTTCTGCTCCTCTGGCGCTTCCACGCCTCCGAGCGCGCGGACGCCCCCGCGTCGCGCTGACGACGCTCGCTCGGAGCGCGACTGTGCCGCCCGCTTCACAGGTGTGAAGCGTGCGCACCAGCGGACGTCACGTCGCGGCACGCCTGCGCGCGCGGGCGCGCGCGATTTCCCGAGCAATTGCGCACCGAACACCGCGACGGCGGCGTGCGACCTCCGTCGCGCGGAGCGGCAGGGATGTTGCTCTGGGCTCTCGGCATGGCACCCCATCACGGACCTCGCACGCGTCGGGCCGGTCGACGTTGCGCGACCTTCGCCGCCTGCGTGGCGCTCTGCGGCGCCCTGCTCGGAGCGCCCCGCGTCGCGGCGGCGCAGCCCACGGAGGCCGTCGAGGGCAACATCATCCTCATCGAGGAGCGCGACATCATCGTCGACATCGCGGGCGCGCGCGGCGCGCTCTCGGGCGACGAAATCGAGGTGTGGCGGCCGATGGTGCTCCGGCACCCGGTCACGAACCGCGAGGTCAAGGACCGGTTCCGCATCGGCTCCTTGCGGCTCGATCAGGTGCGCGACGCGCTCTCCACCGCCCACCCCGACGGCGCGCTCGACCGACCGCCACAGGTGGGCGACGTCGTCGTCCTGCGCCGCGTCAAACCGAAGCCACCGGACACGCCACCGCCCCCCGAGCCGAGGGCGCCGGGGCCCACGCCGGGCCCGGGCGCACCACCCGGCCCGACGCCGGGGCCGAAGCCAGGGCCGACGCCGGGTCCCGAACCGACCGTCGCACCCGCGCCGAGCGCGCCCGCCAAGCCGACGCCCGAGCAGCAGGACGGCCTCGAGCTGGCGGCGCTCTTCGAGTCGCTGAGCGGCCATCCGCTCGCCGAGCGCGTCGCGCGCTACGGGCGCTGGCAGCGCGAGCACCCGACGAGCCGCTACCACGCCGTCGTCCGCGAGCAGCTCGAGCACCTCCGGCGTCTCGCGGCCGTCGACACCGCGACCGCCACGAGCCGCGCGCCGCGCGTCGTCGCCTTCGCTCCGCCCGCAGAGGTCGCCGCGCGCCGCGCGCTCGGTCTCGAGATGGAGCTCGGCGGCGAGCCGAGCGCGGTGTGGCTGCACCTGCGGCACGCGAGCGAAGGCCCCTTCCGCACCGTCGCGCTCGCGCGCACCGAGGGCGACTACTGGGGCGTGACGCTCTCGGCGGAGGACGTCGGCAGCGAGCGCCTCGAGCTCTTCGTCGAGGCCGCGGGCGCACCCGGCGAGGCGACGGTGGCGCTCGTCGCCACCGCCCAGAAGCCGCTCTCCGTCCCGGTCGTGGCGCCGCCCGACCTCGCCGAGCTCGCGCCGTCGGTGACCACGGTCGCCCTCTGGACGGACTACGCCGACTACAACCGGCTGCGCGGCAACGACTTCGTGTGGCAGAGCGAGGGCTGCTTCAGCCTGCGCTACGACGACACGGGCTTCCGCGCGCTACGCTCGGGCTTCGGCGTCTACCGCGGCATCGGCGGCTCGATCGAGGAGCTCGACGAGCTCGGCCTCGAGGGGCGGAGCATCGGGCTCACCTACGGCTACCTCGAGCTCGAGGTCGGCTTCCACGAGCTCTTCGGCGCGAGCGCCCGGGCGATCCTCGGCCTCCGGGACGCCGGCGTGGGCGGCGGCGGCCAGCTCGCGCTCCGGATCGGGCGCGACCTCGGCACGAACCTCGTGCTCGGCGGCGAGCTGCTCGGCGGCGTCGGCCTGCGCGGCACGGTCGCGCTCGAGATGAACGAGATCCCCGACGTGCCGATGCTGTTCGCCGCCGAGGTGACGAACCAGCCGGCCGGCGTGCGCGGCGAGGCGAGCGGCGACGCGAGCGAGGTCGCGCCGTCGCTCGACACGAACAACGTCGGTGGGCGCGCGATCATCCAGGCGGGCTACCGCTTCGTCGACGCCTTCGTCGTGTCGGCGCGCCTCTCGTACCAGGGGCGCACGATCTACCACTCGGGTCCGGGCTTCGGAGGGGGGGTGAGCTACACATGGTGACCACCCGCAAGCTGAAGCGCCTCGCGTTCGGCGTGGGGCTTTTTGCGGCGCTCGGCGCCTCGGTCGGCCACGAGCGCTCGGCCGCGGCGCAACCGGCGCCCCCCGGCGACACCCTCCAGACGCGGCTCGGCGTGCGCCACACGCCGCCCGGCGAGATCGTGCGCGGCGAGCCGCTCGTCATCGAGGTCTCGTTCGCGAACGACGAGACGATCGAGCGCACCTGGCTCGTCTACCGCACCCCGGAGCGGCCCGCCCTGCGCCAGGTGCTGCTCACGGCCCGCTCCGAGGGGCGCTACCAGGCGACGGTGCCCCCCGAGGACACGGGCTCGTCCGTGGTCGAGTACACGCTCGAGATCCAGGAGGTCGGTCGCCAGCGCCGCGCCCTCTACGCGAGCCGCGAGTCGCTCGAGACCGTGCGCGTCGTGGACGCGCCGGAGAAGAGCCCGCCCCGCGCACCCGACGGGTCCGCGGCGGCCCCGGGTGAGGAGCCACCCGATCGCACGGGCGACCCGGCAGCAGGACAGGCCGAGCCCCGGCGCGCGCCACCGACACCGGTCGGCGAACCGACCGCGCATCACGCGCCGCTCTCCGCGGTCCCGGCGGGCGAGCCTGTGGTCCTGCGCGTCGATCTCGCGCGGCCGGACCGGATCGCCAAGGCCTGGGTCGTCTTCCGCACGCCGGTCCACCCGGAGCTGCGGCAGGTCGAGCTCCACCGCGCGAGCCCGGGCCCCTTCGAGACGGTCATCCCGGGCGACGAGGTGGCCGCGCCCGACATCGCCTACTGCATCGAGGTCGAGGAGCTCGACGGGCGCCGCTACCCGGTCTTCGGATCGCGCGATGCCCCGAAGGCGGTGCAGGTGCTCGAGGCGAGCCTCGATCTCATCGGGCGCACCTTCGCCGCTGGGTTCGACGACCGGCGCAGCCTGTTCATCGGCAGCTTCGACTGGGTGAGCTTCGGCAAGAGCGAAGCGACGACGCCCGGTCCCGACGGGCTGCCGCGGGTCGAGACCGTGCAGGATCAGTACTACCGGGTGGAGGGCGGCTACACGTACCGGCCCTTCTACGTGGTGAGCGAGTTCGGCGTGCGGCTCGGCGTCGTGCGCGGCAAGGCGCCGGTGCCGGTGCGCGAGCTCTTGCCCGAGCAGAGCGAGGACGAGCGCTTCGACGTCGGCCTCAACTACGCCCTGTCGTACGTGCGCTTCCGCATCGCCGATCTGTTCCACACGGACTCGAGCTTCCTGCTCAACGTGGCCGAGCTCGGGTTCTCGGTCGGAGGCGGCGGCACGCTGCACATCGGCGACCTCCGCGGCACGAAGCTCGCGCTCGGCTTCGAGGGCGTGCAGCACTTCGGCCTGCGCTTCTTCAGCCAGCTCGACGTGCGGCCCGACGAGGCCGTGCGCATCTCGCCCATCATCGAGGTGTCGAACATGCCGAGCGCCGACTCGTACGGCGTGCGCCTGCTCGCGGAGGTCGGGGTCGACTTCGGCCTCGGCATCCAGGCCGCGGCGCGGGTCGGCTACCAGGCGCGCAACTTCGCGAGCGGCGGCGCCACGCTCGGCGGGAGCTTCGGCTACGGGTTCTAGGCGGGCGACTCGGCCCCGCGCAGCCCCCGCGGGCCGCCCGTCTACGCGGCCGCGCTCAGCGCCGATCCTGCTCGCGCGTGCGGCAGATGCGATCCCACACCGTGAAGGCCTCGGAGAAGCTCGCGGCCGCGTTGGCATGGTGCCGGTTGTGGAAGACGGAGGTGTTGAGCAAGAGCTTCGGCAGGATGGCCTCGAGCGCCCGGACGGAGACGCCGCAGTGCAGGTACAGGTTGAGCGCGATGAAGGCGACGACGAGCGGGAAGTAGAGCGGCGCCCAGTGGGTGGCCTCGGGCACCGCGAGCAGCACGATCGGCCAGAAGGTGGCGAGCGCCTCGACCGGGCCGACCGCGAAGCTCGTGAAGCCGTTGGGGTCGCGGTAGGCGTGGTGCGCGCGGTGCAGCGGGAAGAGCCAGCGCGTGTGCAAGAGCCGGTGCTTCCAGTAGAGCCACGCGTCGAGCACGAACAGCGACGCCACCGTCAGCGCGCTCAGCCTGAGCGCGGTCCACGCGTCCGGCAGGGTCCAGACGAGACCGATGGGCTTGCCGACGAGCACCCTGGCGAGCGGCCAGGCGAGCAGGGTCGCCGCCACCCACATCGCGATCGCCGTGTCGCGTGCCCCTTCCGAGCGCCGCGCCGAGCCGCGGCGCGGGCCCTGCAGCCGGCGCTCGCTCCGCTCGCCGAGGAAGGTGACGAGCGCCGCGCCGCCGAGCACGCCGCCCGCGAGACCGGCGAAGGCGAGCCCCAGGGCCGCGTAGTAGGGCGCGGGCCCGTCGGCCGAGAGCAGACCGGCGGCCGTGAGACCGAAGAGCACGGCGCGATCGACCCAGCTCGCCCAGTCGGCACGGCGACGGCGTGGCGCCGAGCGCGCTTCGAGCACGGCGACGGCATGCGCGTCCGAGACGGGCTCGAGCAGCGATTGCGATGAGCTCATCGTGACCCCCTGTTCCGCTATTCGTTACAAGCGTTCCGACTTTCGTTACGATGAGTAACATCCATCGTGACATCCTGCAACACGGGCGCTCCGCGGCACGTCGCGCGCTCCGCGGGCCGGCGGCGCGCGTATAGTGCGCGGCGCATGCTGCACGCCAGTCGCCGCCGCCCGACTCGCAAGGCTCCCGACGCAGGTCGCGTCCCCGCCGACGCGCGCCGGCGGCAGCTGCTCGGCGAGGCGGGCGCGATCCTCACCGCGGGCGGCGTCGAGGCGCTGTCGATCGCGGAGGTCGCCGCACGCGCCGGCGTCTCGCGCCCGCTCGTCTCCCGGCAGTTCCCGGCGCGGCTCGACCTCGTGCGCGCGGTGCTCGAGGACTTCGTGGCCGTGCTCAGCGGCAACTTCCACGAGGCGCTGGTGCGGTCGCTGCCGGGCACGATCGAGTCGATCACCACGGCGTTCATCGAGGCGAGCTGCGACGCCATCGAGGCGCGGGGCGCGGGTCCCTGGCGCTTGCTCGACGCGCGCGCCGCCGAGCCCGAGGTGGTGCAGACGGGGCGGGCGCACCTCGAGGGACTGCTCGCGCCGTGGCGGGCGCGACTCGCCGCGCTCGCCGGCACGACCGAGCAGCGCGCCGCGATCTACATGTGGGTGATCGTCGCCGCCGGGCGCGCCGCGCTCGACGGCTGGATCGACGGCAAGGTGCCGCGCGCCCGCGCCGTCCGCGACGCGACCGTGGCGGTGACGGCCCTGCTCACCGCCTTCGCGGCCGAGGTTCCAGCGGGGCGCTGACGCGCGCGAGCCCGAGCGCTTGCCCGGCGATGGAACGACAAAACGCCTGCTCGCCCACGCTCGGAGAGCGCGGCGAGCAGGCGCTGGTCGACCCTCCGAGGAGGGCCGGCGACTACTGCGCCTGGAACAGGTTGCCGGTCACGCCGCCGAGCTTCATCTGGAGCAGGAACGCGATGACGAACGCGAACAGCACCAGCGACTCGATGAGCGCGAGGCCGAGGATGAGCGGCGTCTGGATGCGCGGCGCGGCGCTCGGCTGACGAGCGATGCCCTCGAGCGCGGCGGCAGTCGCCTTGCCCTGGGCCGTCGTGCCGCCGAAGGCAGCCAGGCCGATCGCGATGGCCGCGCCGAGCGCGACCCACCCGCCGGTGTCGAACTTGTTGGCCGGCGCGTCGGCGTCGGCGGCGAACGCCATGGCGGGTGCGCAGAGCGCGGCGATGAACGCCGACGCGTACAACCACAGCTTCCTCGTGAAAGACATCAGCTACTGCTCCTTTCGAGCCCTCGGCCTCGCCTCGAAGGGCAAAGGTGCTGGCTCCTTTAGTCCGACTTTGCGGGTTTGACTAGGGGCCTTCGCATGCCCTGCGAAGAACAGGGCGGCCGGGGCCAACGCACCGACAATTGTCGGGCGTCAAGTCGACGTCAGTGGTGCTCCTCGGCGTGCTCGGTCGCGAGGCCGATGTAGATGCTCGTGAGCAGGCAGAACACGAGCGTCTGCACGGCGATCACGATGAGGCCCAGGAAGAACACCGGGATGGGCAGGAACAACGCGTACATGCCCATCAGGATCGACACGAGCAGATGGTCGACCGTCAGGTTGAGCATGAGACGGATGGAGAGGGTGAGCGGCCGCACGAGCAGCGAGATCACCTCGATGGGCAGGATGAGGGGCGCCAGGGCCGGCACCGGCCCCGCCAGGTGCTTCACGTAGCCCCAGCCGTTCTCCTTGATGCCGTAGTAGTTGAACGACAGGAACACGAGCAGCGCGCAGGCGATCGTGATGTTCCAGCTCGAGGTCGGCGGCGAGAAGCCCGGGATGAGGCCGACCGAGTTGGACACGAAGATGAAGATGGCGCTGCCGCCGATGAGCGGGAAGTAGCGCTTGGCGCTCTTCGGCCCCATCACGCTCTTGGCGAGGTCGTAGAAGTACTCGAAGAACACCTCGAAGAAGGTGCGCAGCGTGAGCTTGTCCTCGGGCACGGCCGACGACTTGAGATCGCGGAAGGTGCTGCGCATCTCGGCCGCGAGGTAGACGATGAGCAGCATGATGAACGCCGCGGCGAACACCGGCTCGAAGTCGCGGTACGCGAGGGGGCTGCCACCGAGGAACGTCGTGCCGAAGTTCTTCGCGTTCTCCTTGAACGCGTCGGGGAAGCTGCTCAGCAGGTAGTGGAAGAACGTCGTGTGCTCGGGCATGGTCTGCGCTCGCGAGCCTCCGAGGCGTCGGAGAATGGCGCGGCCACGGCAGGACACCCGCCGTGAGCGGCGCCACGACTAGCAGACTCGGGAGCGAGGCGGAAGCCCCAGCAGGCTTCGGCTTGCGCTAACATCGGCGCATGCAGATCTCGAGCTTGGCGGTCCCTTCGGCCATGCCGCGCGCCCGCCGCGCCGGCGTCATCCTGGCCCTGTGCGCGGCGGCGGTGCTCGGCGGCGCGTGCGCGAAGGACGAGGAGACGACCCCCGGCGGCGGGGGCGGCACCGGCGGGGTCGGCCCCCAGCCCGTGTGCACGACGCCGACGGCCGTCGCGTGCGAGGACCAGGTGATCCTCCAGATGAACCTCCAGCCGCTGGCGGCGCCGGGGCTCATCACGGACACGGTGGAAGGCGACGGGTTCGCCTCGCTCGTCGATGCCACGGCCGGCGGCTTCAACGCGAGCCCGCCCGACTCCTACGTCTACGCGCGCTTCACCCCGACCGGGCTCGTGAAGGTCGACCTCTCCGACGAGGCCGCGCTCGCCTCGATGGACTGGGACATCGCGTTCCGGCGCTACGTGGTCCGGGTCAACAGCGGCAACTCGGGGCCCTCGTGCGTGAGCGCGGCGCGCCTCGCCGGCACGCCCGCCTACGAGAGCGTGACGAGCGTGCCCGACAACCTCGTCTACCACGAGGACGACTACTTCACCGCCGAGCCCGACTGCACGCTCATCGCCGACGGGACGGGCATGCCGGGCTCGCCCGCGACCGCGCTGTCGAGCTTCTGGACCTACCCGGGCTGCGTGAAGATGACGGGCAACGTGTTCGTGGTCGAGCGCGCCGACGGGACGCACGTGAAGCTCACCGTCACGCACTACTACAACGAGGCCTCGCAGCAGCTCTGCCAGGACACGGACGCCGTGCCCATGAGCGGCACGGGCTCGGCGAACATCCGCCTCCGCTGGGCGTTCCTGCCGTGAGCCGGCTCGGAGCGCGTCGGGCGCGCACCGCCGTCGGCCTCGCGCTCGGCGCGGCGCTCGCGGCCTGCGCGCCCGACCCCGACGCCGGCGCCATCGCACCCGACGCGCTCGCGCCCGAGGTGCGGCCCGACACGCCCGGCAACAACCTGCAGTTCCGCTTCGACCCGGGCGACGTGGTCGAGACCTTCGGCTCGAGCGACGGCAACTTCCTCGTCCACTTCACGCGCCTCGGCCCGAACGCGGTCCCCGACACCGACGCCGACACGAGCGGCGTGCCCGACTTCGTCGAGGACGTGGCGAGCGTCTACGTCGAGGTGCTCGCCAGCTACGCCGGCGACCTCGGCTTCGTCGCGCCGCTGTCGGACGCCGCCGTGAGCGACAACGGCGGCGACGGTCGCTTCGACGTCTACCTCGTCGACTTCGCCGGCGTCGGCGACGGCAACTTCCAGCACGACGCGTGCGGTCCGCAGAACGCCGAGCAGTGCAACGGCTACATGATCGAGGAGAACGACTTCGCGGGCTACGGCTACCCGTCGACCGCGGTCGCCAACCGCATCCTCGGCAGCCACGAGTTCTTCCACGCCGTCCAGGCCGCCTACGACGTCGGCCAGGGCAGCGTGCTCGCCGAGGGGACCGCCGTGTGGGCGACGGAGGCCTTCGACCCCACGCTCGACGATTTCGAGTGGCTCGTGTCGGGCTATCTCGACAACCCGGATCAGCCGCTCGACACGCCGCTGCCGGGGCCCGTGGACGCCTTCAGCTACGGCACGGGCCTCTACTTCGAGTTCCTCGAGGAGCGCTACGGGGCGGGCATGGTGCGCGCCCTGTGGGAGCGCGCGGTCAACGGCGCCTTCGGCGTGGCCGATCCCGTGTGGATGGACGAGCTGCCCGCGATGCTGACGGCCGAGGCCGGCGTGTCGTTCGCGGACGCCTTCGTCGAGTTCGCGACGTGGAACCTGTACACGGGCGGCTTCGCCGACCCGGCCGTGGCCTACCTGCGCGGCGCCGGCTACCCGCGCGTGCGCATGTCCATCGTCGCGGCACCCTTCCAGGACGACGCCCTGCGCGTGTTCCACGCCTCGTCGCAGTACTACGCGCTCGCGCCCGACGGGCGCACCGAGATGACGGCCGCGCTCGTGGCCCCCGCGACCGATCCCTCGGCGGCGGACGGGCTCGCGCTCCTCGTCGACGTGGAAGGCGTCACGGACGTCACCTCGGTCACGCGCATCGTCGATCCCGGCGCGGGCACCGAGACCGTGAGCACGGCGGGCGCCGCCCGCGTCGTCGTCGTCGTCGTCAACCCGCTGACGAGCGGCAGCTCCAAGAAGCCCGCCCTGTGCATCGGCACGGTGGCGGAGGTCGCGGCCTGCCGCGACGCGCTCGGCGCGGGGGGCGCGGGTGGGGCGGGTGGTGGACCGGCCGCACCGGCCGAGCCCGCGCCCGAGGAGACGAGCGGCTGCGCGTGCCGACAGGCAGGCACGCCAGGCACGCGCACCGACGGCGTCGCCGCGGCACTCGCCATGGGCGGGCTCGCGGTGGCGGCCGCACGGCGCCGGCGGCGGCGGGGCTAGGCTCGAAGTCGAGCCACCTCAGCGGGCAAGGGGCCGCTGGGGCGGCGACTTCGCCTTGGGCGCGAGCGGGTTGTCGCCGCCCGCGGCGTACTCGACCACCGCGACGAGACGGCGGGCGCGGGTCTCGGGCCGCTTCGCGCTCGTCAGCCAGAAGAGCAGCCCCTTCTTCGCCGAGGCGCCGAAGGCGGCGAAGGCGGCGGTCGCGCCGCGCCGCCTGCGGAGCGCCGCTTTCAGATCCGCGGGCAGCTCGAGGGCCTCGACCGCGTCGAGCGCCGTCCACGAGCCGTCGCGCCGCGCCGCCTCGACCTTCGCGAGCCCGACTGGCGTCATCAGGCCGCTCGCGACGAGGCGCGCGACCCGCTCCTTGTTGCTCTTCGACCAGGTGCTCCCGCGCTTGCGCGGCGAGAAGAGTTGCAGCGAGCGCAGCGCGTCGAGCTTGTTCACCACGCTGTCGATCCAGCCGAAGCAGAGGGCCTCCTCGACGGCCGCGGCGTAGTCGAGGCGCTCGGTGGCGTCCGCGGCGTCGGTCGCACCCTTCTTGCGGTAGACGAGCCACACGCCCGGCGAGCTCGGGTGGTGCGCCGCGAGCCAGCGCCGCCAGGCCGCGCGGCCCGCGGGCTCGACGCGCTCGAAGGCTCCCGTGCGACCGGTGGTGCTGCGCTTCGTCATGGGTGGTCGTGCTCGGGCACCGCGGGGCGGGCCGACCCGATGCCGAGTCGGAGCTCGGGCCGATCGAGGCGTCCTACTTCTTCTCGCACTTGCACGGGACCGAAGGCGTCAGGTCGAGACCGACGTCACTGCCGCAGCCCCCCTCGCTCGCTCGACGCGACCGCCCCGTCGGCTCCGTACAGCGTGAGCTCCGCCCGCACTTTGTCGATCCCCCAGCCGGCGGTCGCGTGTTCCTCCCAGACCTCGAAGCGGCCGCCGACGATGGCGCTGGAGGTGAGGTCGTAGTGCATGCGCTCGTCGACGTCGGCGCCCCGCGCGCCGGTCGCGTAGAAGCTCCCGAGCAGCTCCTCGAGCTCGACGGCCCCTGTCTGGGCCGAGAGGGTGACGAGGAAGCCCCGTCCGACGCTCGTGTCCTCGTAGTCGGACGCGTCGAGCGCATCCGAGGCCGGGGTCGCGGATCCCTGCCAGACCGAATCCACGGAGAAGCTCCACAGCCCGTCCGTGAACCTCGACGGGAACTCCACGCTGCTGCACGCACACAGGGCGAGCAGGCCGAGCGCCCCGAAACCCACCGACAAGCTGGTCTGCATCGTCATCCTCTCTTCCCTTCGACGGGCGCGGCCCGCCGAGCGCGCCGGCATCCGCGCGCTGGGAGTCATCTTGCCACGCGGCGCCCGGTCGCGCGGCGGCGCCGGCCCGTGCGCCCCCACGCGACGAGGCCGAGCGCGAGCGTCACGAGGCCCGCGGCGCCCCCGCGCTCCCCGACGGCGCGCGCCGCTCCGGGCAAGGCGCAGTGGCAACCGGACACCGGATCCTCGGCGACCTCCGCCGGTGCCCCGCCCCCTGCCCCCGCGGGCGGCAGGCCCATCGCCGAGCGGAGCGCGGCCGTGGGGTCGAGGATGCCGAAGCCGTACACGAGGTCGTGGCCGTTCGCGTCGGGCACGGCGTAGGGCGCCGGCCGCGCCGTGTGGATGACGATGTCGTAGAGCTCGTCGCTCGTGAGGTCGGGCGCCGCACTGGCGAGCAGGCCCGCGACGCCGGCCGCGACCGGGCACGCGGACGAGGTCCCGCCGAAGAGGCTCGTGTAGTCACCCGGATCCTCGCCGCCGGGCCCGGCGATGTCGGTTGTGAAGGTCCCGGTCGGCGCCACGATGTCGAGCGCGTTGCCCGAGTTCGTGAAGGGCGTCGCCTCGTCGAAGTTGTTGATGGCGCCGATGCACCACACGCCGGGCGCGGCCTCGAGCTCGTTGTCGCCGAGCACGCGGTCGTCGTTGCCGGCCGCGAAGAGCACGAGCGCGCCCTTGCCACCGCGGCCGTGGGTCGCGACGTTCGCGATGGCGTCGGCGAGCGGCTGGGGCACGGGCGTGGGGTCGACGTAGCCCCAGCTGTTCGAGGCGACGGCGGCGTCGGTGTCGAGCACGAACTGGAACGCGTCGACGTCGGCCGATGTCGGCACGGCCACGTCCGCGAGCAGCCGCACGCAGCGCAGGCGGCACTCGGGGCAGCCGCCCGCGATGCCGACGCCGTTGTCGGTGGCGGCGCCGACGAGCCCGGCGCACGACGTGCCGTGCGCAGCGCCGCTCTGGCCGGGGTCGGGGGTCGGATCGGTGTCGCCGGCCACGACGTCGAGGCCCGGATCGAGCTTCGCGACGAGATCGGCGTGCACCATGTCGCAGCCGGTGTCGATGACGACGACGGTCGTGCCGGCGTCCCCGCGGCTGAGGTCCCACGCGTCGGGCATGCCGAGGTTGTGGAAGTACCACTGCGCGGGGTAGTGCGGGTCGGTCGGCGTGTACGCGAGCGCCTTGCGGCGCAGGTACAGGTTCGGCTGGGCCTGGCGGACGCCGGCCGCGCGCGGCTCCGGCCCGTCGAGGCGGGCAGCGAGCGCGGCACCGTCCTCGCCACCGACCTCCTCGGCGAGCCAGAGGCCGATGGACGGCATGAGCGGGCGGACGAGCCGCCCACCGCGGGCCGCGACGGCGTCGCTCGCGCGGCCGACCGGCGCCGCGCCCGGCTCGAGCGCCACCGCGCCCGGCTCGAGCGCCACGATCGCCGTCCGGTCGATCTCGGCCTCGACCACGTGGCCGCTCGGGTAGCGCAGGCGCACGGGCGTGAGCCTGCGTCCGGCCGCATCGCGCGCGGCGGGGCCGAGGCGCTCGACCGTGACGCGTCGCGCCCCGTCGTGGTAGCCGAGCGGCACCGCCGTCGGCTCGCCCGCCGAGGCGCCCGACACGGCGCCGAGCAGCACGCCCGTCACGCCGACCCATCCGCACAATCGTCCGAGCTTCCGTGGTGCGTACCGGCTCAAGGTGGAGTCATGATAGCGGACGAAGGGGTCACCGAGGAGGACAGATGAGGCGCCCGACCGCCGAGCCACCGCCACGAAGGGGAGCCGTGCCTGCCGCGCGCGGGCCCGCGGCGCTCGCCGCCCTCATCGGGCTCGCGGCGGCGGGCGGCTGCGCCGGGATGCTGCGGCCCGGCGACGCGCTCGCGCGCCTCGCGGGCAGCGCCTTCGCCGAGGAGCGCCTCGTCACGCACACCTGCGAGCTCTTGCGTGTGGACGACCCCGAGCGCGACCTCGCCGGGGTCGCGGAGCGGGCGAGCCCGGCCGTGTTCGAGCACGTGGCCGCGGAGGCCGAGGTGCTGCTCGAAGGCGCCTTCGGCGCGCTCGGCGTCGGTGCGGCCTGCGACGCGCACGCCGTCATCGCCGCGCGCCTCGCGAGCCAGGACCCGCCCGAGAGCTGCGGCCCGGCCCTCGCGCAGGCCTTCGCCCCGGGGGCCCGCCCCTTCGCCGCCGCGCTCCGCTCGGAGCTGCCGGGCGTGTACCTCACGGCCGACGGCAGCGCCGAGCCGGAGTCGCTCGGGCGCGCGGTCCGCGGCTTTCTCGCCCGGCCTGGGTACTGGGCCGCGCGCCTCGATCTCGCGCCGGCGCTCGTGCACGCCGGCGCGCTCGTCGCCGCCGAGGCCGAGCACCTGGTCGACGACCTCGTGGCGTCGCTGCCCTACGTCGGCGGCCTCGTCGCGCCGCTCGCGCGCCAGGCCACGGCGGAAATCGTGGCCTACGCTTTCGACGGCGTCGTGCGCTCGCTCGCGTCCGAGGCGCTGCTCGGCCCCGCCTCCATGGCCCGCGCCGCCTGCCGGCTGCTCGCGAGCCCGCGCGGCATCGTGGCCGAGCGGCTCCTGCGCCGCACCGTGCTGCGCTTCGAGCCGACCGAGTGGCGCGGGCAGCTCGCGGCGCCGCCCGAGCACGGGTCGACGGCCTCCGCGGCGGCCGACGGCTCACCCGGGTACCCGATGGTGGAGACCTGCCGCGCGCTCGACGCCGTCGTGCCCGCCGCCGCGGCGGCCTTCGGCCGGCCGAGCCCCTGCGAGGCCGCGTGGTCCGCCGTCGGCGACGGCAGCCCCTGGCAGCCCGAGCGGCTCGTCCCCGAGCTCGGCCCGGTCGCCCCCTCAGCGCCGGGTGCCGCCGTCGCGGTGCGCCGCGACCTCGAAGAGGCCGCCGCCCGCTGCAGCGGGCTCGGGGGCTGCCGCCTCGACGAGCTCGTCCTGCGGGCGTCGTTCGTGGCGCTGCACGGCACCGCGGGTGCCTCCGGGGCCGAGCTGCGCGCGGCGCTCGGTCCGCTGCTCGACGACGGCCGCTCGCTCGCGCACCGCCTCGACGCGCTCGCGGCCGAGCTCGCCACCGAGCGGCGCACGCGCGAGGCCCGCGACCGCGAGCTCTTCGGGTACCTGCGGCGCTTCGGCGCCTGCGACGACGTGAACCGCCGTGCGCGCGCCCTGCGCTTCGTGGCGCTCGTGCGCCAGCAAGAGGGCGGCGATCTCTGCGCCGCGCCCGGCCTCGAGCGCGCCTGCGCCGAGGTCGACAAGCTCCCGCAGGAGCCCCCGCGGGTGCGCGAGGCGCTCGGCAAGGAAGGCGCCGGCGTCCGCGCGGAGCTCGAGCGCTTCTGCGCCTCGGCCCCGGCGCTCGAGCGCCGCCTGTGGCAGAGCGCACCGGGCAAACGCTCGGCCGAGCTCGTCGTGGACGGCGCCTCGCTCTGCGCGCTCGACGCGACCCGGCTCAGCCTCGAGGCGCGCGGCGCGCTCTTCGACCTCGGGGCCGCCGAGGTCGACGCCGAGACGCGCGCGACCCTGCTCGAGCTGCGCGCGCGCTTCGAGACCCTCGTGCGGGCGCTCGATCCGAGCGGGTCGCGGGACTTCGAGGTGGCGGTCGTCGTGGACGGGCGGGTCAGCGAGGAAGGCGCCGGGGCGATGCCCGATCAGCGCGCCCTCGCCACCGAGCGCGCCAGGCGCGTCACCGCCCTGCTCGGCGGCGCTCGTCCGGGCGAGCCCGGCAGCCTGCTGCGCTTCGACTACCGGGTCGGTAGCGACCCCGACACGCGCGCCGTCGAGGCCGCCCTGCGCCAGGGCCGTGGTCCCTGCGAGGCCGAAGGTCACGTCCGCGGAACCGAGCCCTTCCTGCGCTGCGTCGAGCGCCACCGGGGCGCGCGCCTCGCCGCCGAGCTGCCCGAAGCGTGGTACCCGTGCCCCCGCGTGGACCCGCCGCGCTGAACGGGCGCTCCGGTCGCGGCGGCTCCGAAGGCCGCGAATGCCTTGAAAATCGGTAGTTTGCCGCCGCTCGGACCTTGACCGGCGCCGCGCCATGGCTACGATGTGCAAGCCACGCGCACATCCGGGCTCAGGTCCGGATGGCACCGCGGACGCGATGCGCGTCCGTCGCGGCGGGCGCCCGGTCGGTCCGGGCCGCCTGAAAGGTACCGAGTCATGGCCCTCAACGCATACCTCAAGCTCAAGGGGCAGAAGCAGGGCAACATCAAGGGCTCGGTCACGCAAAAGGGGCGCGAGGGCAAGATCATGGTCATCGCGGTGTCGCACGGGATCGTGAGCCCGCGCGATCCGGCGAGCGGGCTGCCGACCGGCAAGCGCATGCACAAGCCGCTCGTCATCACGAAGACCATCGATGCCGCGACGCCGCTGCTCTACAACGTGCTCGTCCACAACGAGAACGTGTCCGAGTTCGAGCTTCAGTTCTGGACCCCGCAGATCTCGGCGAGCACCGGGACCGGCCAGGAGAAGCAGCACTTCACGATCCGGCTCTGGAACGCGAACGTCGCGAACATGAGCCAGCGCATGTACAACACGAAGCGTCCGGAGCTCGCGAAGCTGCCCGAGCTCGAAGAGGTGGCCTTCACCTACGAGCGCATCGAGTGGACCTGGACCGACGGCGGCATCACCGCGGGCGACGACTGGAGCGCACCCATCGTCTGACGTGGACGCGACGCCGCGGCCCGTTCACTCCTCCGCCTTGTCCTCCTTGGCAGGCGGCGGTCCCCACAGCAGATCCTTCCAGCGCGGCGGGGTCTCGACCGGCATCCGCCCGAGGACGCGGCGCGCGTAGTCGGGCAGCGGCGCGCACGCCGCCTCGCCGAGGTTGACGCGCTCGTCCGGGTCGGCCGCGAGGTCGAAGCAGTGGAACTCGTCGTCCCACTCGCGCGCCTCGAGCTTCAAGTGCCCCTGCATGGCGCCCCAGTTGCGGAAGCCGCACTCCCACACCCAGGCGCAGTTGAGCAGCGGCACGGGCTCGACGGTGCGCGCCGGACGCGTGATGGGGTTGCCCGGCATGCGCCGCCGGAAGGGCCGCATCTCGGGCAGATCCCAGAGGCCGAGCAGATCGAGCATCGTGGCGGGGAAGTCGAAGTGCGTCAGGAAGTCGTTCTCGGCGCCACGCAGGCTCGCAGCCTCCGCCTCGGTCAAGGTCCCCTCGGGCGCGTCGATCCAGCCCGGCACGTGGATCTCCTCGTCGTAGAGCGAGCTCGTGTGCCCGAGCTCCCAGTGCTCGCGGAAGCTCTCGCCGTGATCGGAGGTGTAGAGCACCACCGTGCGCCGGCCCGCCTCCGTCGCGCGCAGGGCGTCGAGCAAGCGGCCGACCGCGAGGTCGGACAGGTAGACGACGTCCTTGTAGTAGTTGAAGAACTTGGTGTTGTTCTCGACCTCGCGGTTGAAGAGCGCCGGCTGGAACGGGGCGTGGTTCTCGTCGTAGACGTAGGGGAAGTGCACGTTCGAGTAGTGCGCGACCGCGAAGTACGGCTCGCGCAGACTGCCGAGGTCCGCGATGACCCGGTCGGTAAGCAGCCGGTCGTAGGCACCCGCGTCGTAGTCCGCGAAGGGGTCGAGGTGCGTCGCCGTGGCGAACTTCGAGACCGGGAAGTCCTGCACGTAGAGCCGGTTGCCGCCGAACATCACGTGCTGGCTCGTCCAGTAGGCGGTGTCGAAGCCGGCGGCGTGCGCGTACTCCCACAGCACGGGCACGCTGAGGATGGCGTCGAGTCCGTCGACCGACGGCACCCCGCTCCACAGGTGCGTGATGCTGATCGCCGTCGTGGAGGCCGTCGAGCGCAGCTGCTCGAGCGCGAAGCGCTTCGGCGCGGCGGCATTCGAGAACGGCGTCGCGCAGCCGTCCTTGTCGAGGCCCGGATCCTCGACGTAGGCGTTGCAGCTCACGTCGTAGCGCTGGCTCTCTTGCAGGATGAAGAGCACGTTGCGCGGCACCGGCTGGGCGGCGACGAGCGGCGGCACGGGCTCGGGGGTGCGGCGCTGCACGCGGAGCTCGGGCGCCTCCTCGGTCAGGCGCAGGCGCTCCTTCACGAGGGCCGCGAAGCCGTGGAAGTAGATGATGTCGTGCGAGGTCGAGTGCCAGGTGCGGTAGCTCGCCGGCACCATCGTCATCCCCGCGACGGCCGCGGTCGCGAAGAGCGGCGCGACGATGCGGGGGACCCGGCGCGGGCGCACGTAGCGGCGCGCGAGGCGCAAGAGGCCGAGCGACCCGAAGAGCGCGCCCGCGAGGTAGACCCAGCTGCGCCAGTCGTCGAAGGGCAGGTAGCCGAGCAGCGCGTCGGGGAGCGATTTCGCGTGGATCTGGCCGTCCTGCGACAGGTACTGCTTGAAGATCGCATGGAAGGCGCCCTGCACGCCGGCCGCGAGCGTGAAGAGCACAGCGAAGACGCCGGCGAAGAGCCAGGCGCAGAGGCCGCGCCGCCGGGCCGCCGTGTAGAGCACGAGCGCCCAGAACACGAGGCTGCCGACGGTCGTGCCCCAGTAGGCGAGGGCGTGCACCTTGTCGTAGGCGAAGAGCGCGCCGGAGCGGCGCGCGAGGTCGCTCCCCAAGAACCACAGCCCCGGCAGCAGCAGCACGAGCAGGCCGAGCCAGCGCCGCCTGCGGCGGAAGCGGCGATGGGCACGCACGAGCGGCGAAGGCGGACGCTTGCGGCGCCTGCCGCTGCCGGCGCGGGCGCTCGCCGCGGGCGCCGGAGCGAGCTCGAGGCCGGGCGCGGGGCTCGGAGTCGCCTCGAGCTCGGGGTCGCTCGGCGGGTCGGGGGCGTTCGCTGGCTCGGGCGCGGTCACGGTGCTCGGACGCCGCCCGCGGGCGCGGGTGCGGCTCTGGGGACTGGACGAGGGCTGGACGTAGCACGGACGCGCTTGGGGCGACGAGGATGCTTGCCTGCCGAGCGCGACATGCGCATGAATGGCGCATGTTTCACATCCGCACGACCCGTACCCTCGTCACCCTGGCTCTCGTCTCCCCGTTCGCGCTCGCGGCGCTCGCCTGCGGCAAGAAGGGCGCCGACGGCATCGCCGAGTGCGACGCCTACTTCAAGACCATCGAGGGGTGCGCCAACGCCGACGAGAAGAGCACCCTTCAGATGGCGGCCAACCTCGAGAAGGACGGCTGGAAGCACCTCGACCGCGAGAAGGTCAAGGAGGCGTGCGTGGAGCGCGGCAAGTACGCCAAGGACCGCTGCGACGTCGGCCCGGAGGGCATCCCCGACTGCGAGGAGTACTTCAAGCTCACCGAGAACTGCAAGACCGAGTCCCAGAAGAACAACGCCAAGCAGTTCAAGGAGCAGTGGAAGTCGCGCCCGAAGAGCACGCTCAAGGACACCTGTGCGAAGTCGCTCGAGATGGCCAAGAAGTTCTGCCAGTGACGCCGCGCGGGGCGACGCGGGGCGCGGCTTGTGCCCCGCGCTCGAATCCGCTCTGCTCGTAGGGTGAAGCGCCCGACCTGCCCCCGCTCGCTCGCTCTCGGCCTCGCCCTCCTGCTGCCGGCGGCGCTCGCGCTCGCGGCCTGCGGGAGCTCGAGCGACGGCGACGGTGGCGGAGCGGGCGCGACCGGCGGCTCGGCCAGCGGGGGCAGCGGCGGCAGCGCGGCGCAGGGCGGCGGCGGAGCGGGTGGCAGCGAGCCCCTGGAGCTCCTGCACCGCGCGGGCCGCTTCGACGACTCGAGCCCGGCCGGCCCCGTCTTCAGCTGGTCCGGCACCTCGCTCGGCGCGCGCTGGCAGGGTGACGCCGTCGGCGTGCACCTCGCCGGGGCGGCCGACATCTGGTTCGAGATCGTGCTCGACGGCGCCTCGACCGGCGCGTTCGTGACGACCGGCGGCGACGCGAGCTACCTGCTTGCTGGCGGCCTGCCGGCCGGGGAGCACGACATCGAGATCGTCCGGCGCAACGAGGGCTTCTTCGGCGACGTCACGTTCGTCGCCTTCGACGTGACGGGCGGCGCGCTCGTGCCGTCACCCTCGCCCTACCGGCACCGGCTCGAGTTCATCGGCGACTCGGTCACCTGCGGCTACGGCGTGCTCGGGCCCGACGCCTTCTGCAGCTTCTCGGGCGACACCGAGTCGGCCTACCTCTCCTACGCCGCCATCGCGGCCCGCGCGCTCGGCGCCTCGGCGCCGCTCGTGGCCTACAGCGGCAAGGGCGTGTTCCAGAACTACGGCGGCGACCAGACGGAGCTCATGCCCGAGCTCTATCTCCGCACGCTCACGAACGACCCCGCGAGTAGCTGGGACTTCGCGCGCTACACGCCCGAGGCCGTGGTCGTGAACCTCGGCTCGAACGACTTCTCGGTCGCGATCACCGAGAGCGACTTCGTGACGGCCTACGTGGGCCTGCTCGCCGCCGTGCGCGGCTACTACCCGGCGGCGCACGTCTTCTGCGTCAGCTGGGAGAGCTGGGGCGCGACGGCGCAGGGCTACGTCGCGGCGGCGATCGCGGCGTTCGGCGACGCCGCGGTGAGCGAGGTGCCCTTCGTCGTCGACGCGAACGACGGCTGGGGCTGCGACTACCATCCCGGCCAGACGATGCAGGCGAAGCTCGGCGCCGAGCTCGCGAGCGCGATCCAGGCGACGCTGGGCTGGTGAGCGAGGGCGGGCGCTGCGCCGGTAGGGGCCCGGCGCTCAGGCCGCGTGCTCGGCCGCGGCCCGCTTCACGCGCGCCACGAGCTCGCGCGCCGGCGCGACGCCCGCGTCCGACGCCGCGACGCGGCCGCGCACCAGCACCGTGAGCTGGGGAATGGACCGGACGTGGTAGCGCGCCGCGAGCGCCGGCAGGGCCTCGGTGTCCACCTTCAGCACGAGCGCCTGGCCGCGCAGCTCGTGGGCCGCGCGCTTCACCTCGGGCGCGGCGGCGCGGCACGGCGCGCACCACGCGGCCCAGAAGTCGACGAGGACCGGGACGCGCGCCCCCCCTGCGATGGCGTCGAACTCCTCGGCGCTCGCCACCTCGATGGGCGCATCCTGGGCCGGCAGCAGGGTCTGGCAGGCGCCGCAGCGGCCCTCCTGGTGGAGGTGTTGCACCGGGACGCGGTTCTTTCGCCCGCAGACGCTGCAGGAGCGGATCATGCAAGGAACATGGGCCCTTTCCGTGCGTTTGGGAAGGCCCTGCGGCGGGGCTCGCGCGGGTGACGATGGGGCAGGTCGGCGTGCCGAACCACGCCCCGACGTGCCTATACTCGCCTCCGTGCCGAGCTCGAGCCCCCCGCCGATCGGCGCGCCCCCCCGCGCGCGCCGTACGCCTCCGCCCCAGGAGCCGGAGCGCGCGCGACCGCGGCGCCGCGCGCTCAGCCACGTCGGCGGCGCGACGCGCATCGCCGGCGCGCTCGGCGACGGGCTCGGCCGGGCGCTCGCGGCCGCCCTCGACGTCGTCGGCGACGAGCGCGCGACGCGCGCGCACGTCCACGGCTTTCACAGCTACGCGGCGCGCATGCACCCGCAGACGGCACGCCGACTCGTCGCCGCCCTGTCGGAGCGGCGGGGCAGCGTGCTCGATCCGTTCATGGGCAGCGGCACGGTGCTCGTCGAGGCGCGCCTCGCGGGGCGGCGCGGCTTCGGCTGCGACCTCAACCCGCTGGCGGTCGAGCTCGCGCACCTGAAGACGCGCGGCACGACGGCGCGCGAGCGCGAGGCGCTCGCGGCGGCGGGCCGGCGCGTGGCCGAGCAGGCCGACCTGCGGCGCCTGGCCAAGGCCGGCCCCACCGAGCGCTACGGGGCGGAGGACCGCGCCCTCTTCGACGTGCATGTGCTGCTCGAGCTCGACGGCCTGCGGGCCGCGCTGCGGCGCGAGCCGGACTCCTTCGTCGCGCACGCGCTCGGGCTCGTGCTTTCCGCCATCCTCGTCAAAGTGAGCCGCCAGCCAGGCGACACCGCGGAGGGCACGGTGGCGCGGCGCCTCGCGACCGGCTTCACCATCCGGCTCTTCGCCGCCAAGACGGGCGAGCTCGTCCGGCGCCTCGCCGCCTTCGCGGAGCTCCTGCCGCCCCGCGCGCCGGCCTGCGAGCTCGCCATCGACGACGCCCGGCGCCTCGGCGGGCTCGCGGCCGAGAGCATCGACCTCATCGTGAGCTCGCCGCCCTACCCGGGGATCTACGACTACGCCCACCAGCACGCGGCCCGCCTGCGGTGGCTCGGGCTCGACGCCCGGGGCTTCGAGCGCGGTGAGATCGGCGCGCGGCGCGGCTACGGTCGAACCGGGGGCGCGCTCGACCACCACGAGGCCGTCGCCCGCTGGCAAGGCGAGCTCGGCGACTGCCTGCGCGCGTTCCGGCGCGTGCTGCGCCCGGACGGCCGCTGCGCCCTCGTGCTCGCCGACTCGGTGGTGCAGGGCCAGGCCCTCTACGCCGACGACGTGCTGCGTGCGACGGCGGCGAGCGCGGACCTCGCCGTCGTGGCGCAGGCCTCGCAGCCGCGCCCCCACTTCCATGCCCCGAGCCGCGCCGCCTTCCGGGCCCGGTCGCGCCAGGAGCACGTGCTCGTGCTCGGGCACCCCGCTCGGGGCGCCGCCCGCTGACGCCCCCCCGGCCGACCAGCCGTGCTACGGCAGCGCCACCCGTACGGGGGGGCCGCGGCGCCACGCGCCGAGGCGGGCAGCGAGAGCGGGGGGGCGAGCGCCGGCAGCAGCAGAGGCACCCATCATGAACCGCACCACCCCGCAGCACGAGCCCCACAAGATCAAGACCGTCCGTCTCATCGCCTTCCCGAGCCTCGAGGAGCGCAAGAAGAACCTCGTCGCGGCGCACTTCAACGTCTTCAACCTGACGCCCACGCAGGTGAGCTTCGACATGTGCTCGCTCGGCACGAGCGCCATGAGCCAGGAGCAGCTCGCGGGCCAGCTCGTCGGCGACGAGGCCTACGCCGGAGCGCGCAACTTCGACAACCTGGTGCGCGCCGTGAACCGCGTTCTCGGCCACACCTACGTGTGCCCGACCCACAACGCGCAGGGGTCGCTGAAGCTCCTGTGCGCCACCCTCATCCCGAAGGGCAGCACCCTGCCCTCGAACGCGCGCAGCCGGGTCGACGTCTTCGAGCCGCGCGGCATCGAGGTGGTCGACGTGCGCGACCACGAGGCCGAGATCTTCACCGGCAACGTCGACATCGCGCTCTTGCGCGCGGCGTTCGAGCGCGGTGACGTGGCCGTCGTGGGCATGCAGTGCTTCGCCGACGGCATGCACCCCTTCTCGCTCGCGAACCTGCGCGCGGTGCGGGCCGCGGCCGACGCCGCCGGCAAGCGCCTGCTCGTCGACGCGTCGCGCATCATCGAGAACGCCTGGTACATCCAGCGCCACGAGCCCGGCATGGATCACCGGTCCATCGCCGAGATCGTGAAGCTCGTGGCCAAGAGCGTGCACGTGCTGCACCTCGACGGCGCGCAGGATCCGAAGGCGCCCGCCGGCGGCGTGCTCGTGACCGACAACCCCGCGGACCACGAGAGGTTCATCAACGAGGTCGTCGTGTACGAGGGCCTGCACACCTACGGGGGCATGGCCGGACGCATGATGGAGGTGCTGGCGCGCGGCATCGACGAGATGTGCGACGAGAGCGAGGTCGAGTGGGCGATGCACCAGACCGAGGTCTTCAATGCCCGCCTGCGCGCGGCCGGCGTCCCCTTCGAGCGCGGCTGCGACGGCGCCTACCTCGAGGCCGCGCGCTTCCTGCCCCACGCCGGTCCGCACGCGCAGCACGCGCTGTCCGTGGCGCTCTACCTCACGAGCGGCGTGCGCGCGGTGGCGACCGGCCTCGTGGGGCGCGATGGCTACGTGCCGGTCCAGATCCCGCGCCTCGCGATGACGAGCCGCCAGCTCGAGCGCGTGGCCGACGCCATCGCCGCGCTCCACCGGCAGCGCGAGGCCGTCCCGCCGCTCGAGGCCGCGAACGAGGGCACGTGGCACGACGAGCTCCGCTTCCGCGGCGTGTTCGCCGACCTCGAGCCCTTCGACTGGGACGTGTACCCCTTCGTCGTCCACACCATCGAGCGCGTCGGGGCGCTCAGCCGCGAGCAGCGCCTGCGCGCCATGCGCGAGGCCGGCTACAACACCTTCCTCTTGCGCTCGGCGGACGTGACCATCGATCTGTTGACCGACTCGGGCACCTCCGCCATGTCCACCGACCAGTGGGCCGCCTACGACGCGGCGCGCGCCACGCCCTGCACCTCGGACGCCTACCGCCACTTCGTCGCCGTGATGCGGCGCGTGTACGGCTACGAGCACATCTTGCCCACGCACCAGGGGCGCGCGGCCGAGCACATCCTGTCGCAGGCAATGATCAAGCCGGGCCAGCTCGTGCCCGGCAACATGTACTTCACGACGACGAAGGAGCACCAGGAGATGGCGGGCGGGGTGTTCGTCGACGTCATCGTCGACGAGGCCCACGACCCGGCGAGCAGCCACCCCTGGAAGGGCGACATCGACATGACGAAGCTCCGCGCCGCGGTCGACCGGCACGGTCCGGAGGCAGTCGCCTACGTGTCCTTCGAGCACTCGGTGAACATGGCCGGCGGCCAGCCCGTGTCGATGGACAACATGAAGGAGGTCTACGCCTACTGCTCGGCGCGCGGCATCCCGGTGTTCTACGACGCGACGCGCGCGGTCGAGAACGCCTACATGATCCAGAAGCGCGACCCGCGCTACGCCCACGTGAAGATCGCCGACATCCTGCTCGAGATGATGCTCTACGGCGACGGCTGCACCGTGAGCGGGAAGAAGGACTACCTCATCAACATCGGTGGCCTGCTCGCCTTCCGGGACAACGCCGCGTGGAAGGTGAGGTGCGAGCACCTCTTGCGCATCTTCGAGGGCAACGTCACGGACGGGGGCCTGGCCGCGTCCGACCTCGCGGCCATGGCGCGGGGCGCCGAGGAGATGCTGGACGACCGCTACATCCGCGCGCGCGTGAGCCAGACCGAGAAGCTCGGTGGGCTCTTGATGGAGGCGGGCGTGCCCATCGTGCAACCGCCCGGCACGCACGCCATCTTCATCGACGCCAAGCGCTTCCTGCCGCACGTCGACCAGGACGAGTACCCGGCGCAGCGCCTGGCCGCCGAGATCTACATCGAGACGGGCGTGCGCGCGATGGAGCGCGGCAACGTGTCGAAGGGTCGCAACCCGAAGACCGGCCAGAACTACCGCCCGTCGCTCGAGCTCGTGCGCCTCACCATCCCGCGCCGCGTCTACAGCCACGACCACATGCGCGCGATCGCCGAGGGCATCATCCGGCTGTGGCAGCGACGCGGCGAGATCCGCGGCCTGTCCTTCGTGTACGAGCCGCCGCACCTGCGCTTCTTCCAGGCGCGCTTCGCGCCGATCGACTGATGCGCGCCCACCCGTCCCTGTCCACCTGCGGGGTGAGCTCGCGCGCCGCGCGCGGCCGGTCGTCATGAGCGGCACGCTGCTCCTGAACGGCAACGCCGAGCACGACACGGAGCTCGTCCACGCCTCCGTGCCGTGGCTCGGCGCGGCGCTCGCGCGGCCGGGCGCGCCGCCTCGTCCCGTGCTGCTCGTGACGGCGGCCTGGGGCGAGCGCGAGCACGACGAGGCCCATCTGAAGCACGCGCTCCACGAGGTGGGCGTGGCCTCGCGCCTCGAGGAGGGCTTCGACCGGGCGATCGTGAACCTGTCCTTGCGCCACGAGCTCGACGCGGTGCTCGCCGCCGCGCCTGCGCTCGGCCCTGCGTGGCGCGAGCTCGAGCGCGCGGTCGAGGCAGCGCGCGCCTTCTACCTCGCCCACAACGCCCACCTGAGCGCGCTGGTGCGGCGCGTGCTCGCGACGGCGCGCGAGCTCGACCCCGGGGGGTCGCTCGCCGCCCTGCTCGAGCCCGAACGCGGCACGCGGGACGCGCGCCCGGGCGCGCTCGTGCGCCCCGCCCTGCGGGGCGAGCTCGGCCACGCCATCGCCCCGCTCGCGGAGAACGACGAGCGCATGATGGCCTTGC
>JACRDA010000403.1 GCA_016212965.1 Myxococcales bacterium | reverse complement strand
TCGGGCCCCTCGACGGGCTCGTCAGCTCGGCCGGGCTCATGCAGGTGCGGGCGCTCGAGCGCATGCCCTGGGACGCGGCCGAGCACCTGCTGCTCGTCGATCTCGTGGCCCCGCTCGCGCTCCTGCACGCGGCGGCGGGCGCGATGGCGGCGCGGGGCGCGGGCTTCGTCGTGAACGTGAGCAGCATGGCGGGCCGGGTCCCGCTCAAGGGGTGCGCGTTCTACGGCGCCGCCAAGGCGGGCCTCGCCATGGCCTCCGAGATCGCCCACGCGGAGCTCGCGAGCCGCGGGGTCCACGTCGTGACCGTGTACCCGGGCCCGGTGCGCTCGGCACTCGAGGCGGGCGCGCGCGCCGAGTACCGCCCCGGCCTGCTCACACGCCACGTGCCGACGGGAGACGCGCCGACCCTCGCGCGGCACATCGTGGACGCCGTCGAACGGGGCCGGGCGCGCGTCGTCTACCCCGCGGTCTACGCCCTCGGCTACCGCGCCCTCGGCCTCGCCAGTCGCGTCGCGCTCCGCCTCGGACCGGAGCCCCGCGCCTGAGGCCTACGCCGCGAGCAGCCGCGCGCGGAAGAAGGCGAGCACGCGCTCCAGCGCGACCTGCGTCGGGTGCCCGGGTCGGTCGACGAGGTCGTAGACGAGGACCGAATGCGCGCGCCGCGGCAGGCCGTGCGGGTTGCCGGGCGACGAGTCGATCTCGATGGCCTCGAAGGCCGCCCCGAGCTCCTCGCGGAGGCGCGCGAAGCGCTCGGCCGGAACCAGCCGGTCGTGCGTGAAGCGCAGCCCGAGCACGCACACCCCCTCGGCCGCGCGCTCCTTCACGCGCGCGAGGGTGGCGTCGTCGATGCCGAGGTCGCGCTTGTGCGCGGCCGTGAGCGCGAACGGCAAGGAGGGCTGGCTCAGCACGGGTGCGAGCAGCGTGTCGTCCGCCATGAGCGCGAGCGCGAAGCCGCCCGTGAGGCACATCCCGACGGCCCCGACGCCGGGCCCCCCGCACTCGGCGTGGGCATGGCGGCCGAGCGCCCGCAGCCACTCGGTGATGGGGCTGTTGCGGCGCGTGCTGAAGACGGCGAACTCCCGGGCCACGCACGCCCGCGCCACGGTGCCGAGCGCGTATGGCACCGTCATCGGGCGCCCCGGCGTGCCGATGAGCGAGGGCAGGTAGGCCGTCAGGCCCGCGGCGACGACCTTGCGGCCGAAGTCCGCCACCCCGGGGTAGAGCCCGGGGGCCTCGTGCATCACCAGCACCGCCGGGCCCGTGCCGGCCTTGAACACGGTGCGCGTCTCGCCGCCGAACGTGAGCTCGTGCTGCTCGAAGTCGGGGTAACAGTCGTGTCGAGGCACGCCCGCGAGCGTCAGACGCCGAGCTCCGCCATGTGGTAGGCGGACTTGTACCCGAGCGCGACCGAGCGCTTCACCGCCTCGTAGACACGCTCGGTGTGGTGCACGTCCCACCAGGCGCGCACGGCCTGGCTCACGAGCCAAGTCCAGCCCGGCATGCCGCCCGTGGGCCGCGGCACCAGGTGCATGGCCTTCGTGCCGTCGATGCACTTCTGCATCATCTCGGCCACGACGTTGCCGAGCTCCTCGGTCACTTGCGAGGGCGCATGACCGTAGAACCACGACCCGACCCGGCGCACGTACTCTTTCTCGTCGTCCGACATGCCCATGATCCTGTCCTCCTCGCCGTTTGGCGGCCCGCTATGTTCTCTCTCTCGCGCCGCTCTGGCAAGCGCGGCGTGGCGGGTGGGGCGTGATCGCACGGAGCTCAGCGGGCGCGGTACAGCTCCGCTACGGTGTCGACGACGTGGTAGTCGAGCCCACCCTGGTTCGACAGCAAGATCACGCTGAGACCCTCGTCGAGGTAGCGCACCACGTAGGAGCTCGTCCCGGCCGCCGTGCCGGCGCAGTGGACGCGGCGCGGGCCGTGCTCGGAGACGAACCACCCGCGGCCGTAGCCGTAGCGCGCGCCCGAGTCGAGGCGCCCCGGGCTCTCGGCCGCCTCGAGCGCGGCGCGCCCGACGAGACCGGGCTCGCCCGCCTCGATGCGCCGCAGGGCGGCGTCCCACGCGACGAGGTCGCGCAGCGAGGCGAGCACGCCGCCGTCTCCGAGCGTCGGGACGTCGTGGCGCGAGCGCGTGAAGCGCGTGGCGTCGCGGCGGTAGCCCACCGCGCGGCCCGCCGGCTCGGGCTCGCGGTCGAGCACGCGCGCGTCGTGCATCCCGAGACCGGGAAAGACGTCCTCGCGCAGCACGCGCGCGAAGGGCTTGCCGGTGGCGCGCTCGGCCACGTGCGCGAGCAGCACGTAGTTCGTGTTCGTGTAGTCGAACGCCGTGCCCGGCTCGCGCGTCGAGGGACTGTAGCGCACCAGGCGCACCACGGCCTCGGCGGTCGGCGCCTCGGCACCGCCGAGGGCGTCGGCGGCGTTCGTGTACTCGGGCAGGGCCGAGCTCATCTGCAGCAGGTCGGCGAGGCGCACCGGCCGGCCGGTCTTGCGCCGCCAGAGCTCGGGCAGGTACCGCACGAGCGGGTCCTCGACGCGCACCGCCCCGCGCTCGGCGAGCGCCAGCACGGCGAGCGCCGTGAGCGGCTTGGAGAGGGACGCGAGGTCGAAGAGCGTGTCGAGCTCGACGGGCGTCCCGGCCTCGATGTCCGCATGGCCGTAGGTCTTCAGCAGGCGCACCCCACGGCTCGTCACGACGGCGAGCGCCATGCCCGGCCCCTCGGCCGCGAGGGCGCCGCGGAGCAGCCGATCGACGACCGGCTCGAGCACCGGATCGCCGACCGGCCGCAGCGGGCCTGCCGGGCCGGGGTCCGCCGCGGGCTCGGTGCTCGGCAGGGGGCTCGGGGCCGGGGCGTCCGAGCCGGGGGAGCGTGGCGGCGGCGCGGGCGCGGGCTCGCCGGACGGGCTCGATCCGCGGGCACACGCCACGAGCGCGCCGAGCGACAGCCCGGCGACGGCGCGGCGGAGCCCGTGCGGCCAAGAGCCCCGCATCCTTCGACCCTGACCCATCCTCGGCACGACGCCGGCAGTCTCGCCCGGGACGCGCGCCGCAACAACACATGGGCGCCCGCCCGGGACGGGTGTAAACCTTGCTGGGGGGCGCGCTCGTGTTCCCGTTGCCAAATGGCGCGCGAGGGCCGACGATCGAGCGGATCGCGTGCGGAGGAGCCGATGAAGGCCACTTGTCTGTTTGCTTGGCTGGCCGTCGCGTCCGCGGCGGCTTGTGCGCCGGAGACGACCTTGTTCCAGGGAACCGGGACCACGACGACCGGCTCCGGCGGCTCCGGCGGCTCCGGCGGCCAGAGCGGCGCCGCCACCCGCGTGGATCTGTTGCTCGCGGTCGACAACTCGCGCTCGATGGCCGACAAGCAGCAGATCCTCGGGCTCGCGGTCCCGACGCTCGTCGAGTCGCTCGTCAACCCGCGCTGCCTCGACGCCGACGGGGTGCCCGCGGCGAGCCAGCCCTCGGGCGCCGGACAGGCCTGCGCGACCGGCACGCACCGGCAGTTCGCCCCGGTCACGGATCTGCACGTCGGCGTCCTGTCGACGAGCCTCGGCGGCCACGGCGCCAGCATCTGCGAGGGCAGCGTGGACCCGAGCGAGAACGACCAGGGCCACTTGCTCTCGCGCGACGACCAGGGCGGCTCGGTCGCGACCTACGAGTCGCTCGGCTTTCTCGCGTGGGATCCCGACCAGGTCCTGAGCCCGCCCGGCGAGAGCGATCCGGGTGCGCTCTCCGAGGATCTCGCCTCGATGGTCCGGGGCGTCGGACAGGTCGGCTGCGGCTTCGAGGCGACGCTCGAGAGCTGGTACCGCTTCCTCGTCGAGCCCAACCCCCACAGCTCGATCTCGATCGACGCCCAGAACAACGCGGTCCTCGTCGGCACCGACTACACGGTGCTCGACCAGCGTCGCGCCTTCCTGCGGCCCGACTCGGCGCTCGCGATCCTGATGCTCTCGGACGAGAACGACTGCTCCATGCGCGACGGCAGCCAGTACTACTTCGCGGCGCAGCTGCAGGTGAACGGCTCGGCCTACCACCTGCCGAAGCCTCGCGCCGCCTGCGCCGTCGATCCGAACGACCCCTGCTGCCGCTCCTGCGGCCAGCCGCCCGGGGCCGGCTGCTCGACGGCGGCCGACGACTGCACGACGCCGCTCGGCGCCCTCGACGACCACGTCAACCTGCGCTGCTTCGACCAGAAGGCACGCTTCGGGATCGATTTCCTCTACCCCGTCGACCGCTACGTGACGGGGCTCACCGCCGCGATCGTGCCGGATCGACAGGGCAACCTGGTGCCGAATCCGCTCTTCACCAACCTCGATCCCACGGACCCGGACGCCGACGTGCGCACGGCGGCGCTCGTCTTCCTCGGCAGCATCTCGGGTGTGCCGTGGCAGGACATCGCGCGGCGCGACGCGGGCGGCCTGCCCGATCTCGCCGCGGGTCACGACGCCAAGGGCGCCCCGGTGGGCGGCTTCAAGAGCGCCGCCGAGCTCGTCGCGACGGGTGCCTGGGACCTCATCCTCGGCACGCCCGAGTTCTACCACACGAGCCCGAACGCCCTGCCCGACGACCCGCTCATGCGGGAATCGATCGCGCCCCGATCGGGCGCGAACCCGGTCACGGGCGACCTCGTCGCCCCGCCGAGCGCCGGACCGATGGCGAACCCGATCAACGGGCACGAGTACACCGTGGCCGGCAAGGGCGACCTCCAGTACGCCTGCATCTTCCCCCTGCCGACGCCGCGCGACTGCAGCCAGCCGGGGCAGGTCGCCTGCGACTGCGACCAGCCCGGCAGCGACAACCCCCTCTGCCAGGAGGCGAACGGCAGCTACGGGACGACGCAGTTCCGGGCCAAGGCCTACCCGGGCGTCCGCCAGCTCTCGCTCCTGAAGGCGCTCGGCACCCACGGCGTCGTCGGATCGATCTGCCCGCCGCAGCTCACGGACGAGGCCGAGCTCGACTACGGCTACGTCCCGACGGTGCGCACGCTGGTCGAGGCGATGGCGCCGCAGCTCGCCAAGTGACGGGCGCGGGGCGCGCGTCGGAGCACGGTTGCGACGGCGCGCTCGGCGGCTGCCGGGCGATGTCCGTACGTCGACCCACGAACCGGAGCCTGCCCGTGCCCCACCGCGCCAGCCGCCTCGCCGCCCACCCCGCGTCGCGCCCCACCCGGCGAGCCGCGCCCTGCGCCGTGCTCTGCCTTGCCCTCGGGCTCGGCTGCAACAACGGCCCCTCGTCGGCCTCGCCGCCGCGCTCGCCGAACGGCTCCGGCCCCGCGAGCTCGGCCGTCGCGCCGCGCTACCCGCGCGCGCTCATCGAGGGCGTGCCCCACGTGGCGCAGAAGCCGGACTTCTGCGGCGAGGCCGACGTCGAGATGTACACGGCCGCGCTCGGGCAGCGGGTCGATCAGGATCAGGTGTTCGCGGCGAGCGGCATGGACCCCGCGCGCGGCATGGGGGCCACGACCCGCGAGCTCAAGACGGCGCTCGAGCGGCTCGGCTTCGAGGTCGGGCCGGTCTGGTCCCGGGTGCCCGCGGACGACGCCGAGCGGGGCCTCGAGGCGGAGTTTGCGGCCCTGCACGCCGATCTGGCGCGCGGGGTGCCCTCGATCGTGTGCATGCACTTCGACGACCGGCCGCGCACGACCGAGCATTTTCGCCTGGTGCTCGGCTACGAGCCCGAGGCCGACGAGGTCGTCTACCACGACCCGGCGGTCGCGGACGGCGCCTACCTGCGCATGAAGCGCGGCACGTTCCTCGCGCTCTGGCCCCTCAAGTACGGCGCGGACGAGTGGACGGTCATCCGCTTCCCGCTCGCCGCCAAGACGGTCGCGGCGCCGGGACGCGCAGCGGGCCGCGGGCCGGCCGACTACGCGCAGCACGTGATGGAGCTCCGCAAGAAGCTGCCTTCGGGCTTCTCGGTCGTGGTCGAGCCGCCCTTCGTGGTGGTCGGGGACGGCGGGGTCGACACGGTGCGCCGCTCGGCGGAGCGCACGGTGCGCTGGGCGGTCGAGCTCCTGCAGAAGGACTTCTTCCCCGCCGAGCCGCGCGAGATCCTCGACATCTGGCTGTTCCAGGACGCCGCGAGCTACAGGAAGGGTTGCGTCGAGCTCTTCGACGGCGAGCCCACCACGCCCTACGGCTTCTACTCGAGCGAGCACAAGGCGCTCGTGATGAACATCGGGACGGGCGGTGGCACGTTGGTGCACGAGATCGTGCACCCCTTCGTCGAGGCGAACTTCCCCGAGGCGCCGGCGTGGCTGAACGAGGGGCTCGGCTCGCTCTACGAGCAGGCGAGCAGCCGCGACGGGCACATCATCGGTCTGACCAACTGGCGGCTCGCCGGCCTGCAGGAGGCCCTGCGCGCCGGGCGGGTGCCGTCCTTCGCCGAGCTCACCGCCACGACGCGCAGCGCGTTCTACGGCGACGACCGCGGCACCAACTACGCCCAGGCGCGCTACCTGCTCTACTACCTGCAGGAAAAGGGCCTGCTGGTCGACTTCTACCGGCGCTTCGCCGCGGCGCGCGCCACCGATCCGACCGGCTACCAGACGCTCGCCGCCGTCCTCGGCGAGTCGGACATGGCCGCCTTCCAGAAGCGTTGGGAAGCCTTCGTGCTCGGCCTGCGCTTCCCGTGACCGAGCGCTTAGCTACTAGCTGTTCGCTGTTAGCTAGGAGCCTTGCGCTAGTGGGCGCTATTGGCTCCGGCTATGGGGGGTCACCGTTCATCGGGGCTCATGAGCCTAAGACAATAGCTAATAGCTAATATCTAATAGCTAATAGCTAATAGCTAATAGCTAATAGCTAATAGCTAAATGTCGAGGTGCTGGACCTGCAGCGCGTGCTGCTCGATGAAGTCGCGGCGCGGCTCCACCTGGTCGCCCATGAGGATCGAGAACAGCTCGTCGGTGCTCATCGCATCGTCGACCTTGACCTGCTTCAGCACGCGGGCGTCGGGGTTCATCGTGGTCTCCCAGAGCTCGCCCGCGTTCATCTCGCCGAGGCCCTTGTAGCGGCTCACCGACAGCCCCTTGCGACCGCGCTCCTCGAGGTAGGCGATGAGCGCGTCGGCGTCGGCGAGCTCGTCCACCTTCTCGCCCGAGCGCGCCGTGTAGGGCGCCGCACCGATGGAGCGCAGGTCCTTCTCGCAGGCGAGCGCCTCCTGGTACTCGGGCGACTCGACGAGCGCCCGGTCGATGATGCTCGAGCGGCCGCGGATGCGCGTCCCGCTCTCGACCTCGACGTGCGCTCCGCCGCCCGGCGCGGTCTCGGACCCCACGACCCGCACCTCGATGGGCAAGAGGTCCGGCTCGAAGCGCGCGAGGTGCTCGCGCAGCGCCGTGGCCGCGCGCTCGACCGCCGCGCGCTCGCGCAGATCGGCGACGTCGATGGCCGACGAGCGCACGAGCGCCGCGACGATGCGCGCGTCGCAGCGCTTGTCGAGGTTGGCGACGGCGCGGCGGAAGCGCTTGAGCCGCCCGGCCAGGCGGAAGAGCGGCGCGCCCGTGAGCGGCACCCCGCCCGCGGCGGGCGCCAGCTCGAGCTTGTCGACGGCGTTCTGGGTCAGGAACTCCTCGAGCGCGGCCTCGTTCTTGAGGTAGAGGTCCTTCTTGCCCTTGGTCACGCGGTAGAGCGGCGGCTGCGCGATGTAGAGGTAGCCCCGGTCGATGAGCTCGTACATCTGCCGGTAGAAGAAGGTGAGCAAGAGCGTGCGGATGTGCGAGCCGTCGACGTCGGCATCCGTCATGAGGATGATCTTGCGGTAGCGCAGCTTGTCGAGGTCGACGCCCCCCGCACCGCTCACGCCGCAGCCGATGGCGGTGATGAGCGTGCCGACCTCGGCCGACGAGAGCATGCGGTCGAGCCGCGCGCGCTCGACGTTGAGGATCTTGCCGCGCAGCGGCAGAATGGCCTGGAAGCGCCGGTCGCGCCCCATCTTGGCGCTGCCCCCGGCGCTGTCGCCCTCGACGATGTAGAGCTCGGCCTGATCGGGGTCCTTCGTCTGGCAGTCGGCGAGCTTGCCCGAGAGCGACGTGATGTCGAGCGTGCTCTTCCTGATCACCTCGCGCGCCTTGCGCGCGGCCTCGCGGGCGCGCGCGGCGATGACGGCCTTGTCGATGATCTTGCGCGCCGTGTCCGGGTGCTCCTCGAAGTACTGGCCGAGCTTGTCCGAGAGCACCGTCTCGACGATGCCCTTCACCTCGCTCGAGACGAGCTTGCTCTTGGTCTGCGAGTCGAAGGACGGGTCGGGGTGCTTGAGCGACAGGACGCAGGTGAGCCCCTCGCGCACGTCCTCGCCGGCGAGCGGGCTCTTCAGATCCTTGTAGAGGTTCTGCTTGGCGCCGTAGCCGTTGATCGTCTTCGTCAGGGCGGCGCGCAGGCCGGTGAGGTGCGTGCCGCCGTCCTTGTTGGAGACGTTGTTCGTGTAGCAGAAGATCGACTCCTGGTAGGAGCCGGTCCACTGCAGGGCCACCTCCACGCCGACGGGTAGGCTCTTGCCATCGACGTTGGTGGGCTGCTGGGCCTCGAAGTAGATGACGTCCGGATGGATGGGCTCCTTGGCCGCGGTGAGCAGCTGCACGAACTCGCGGATGCCGCCCAGGAACTCGAACTTCTCGCTCTGGCCGCCGGGGCGCTCGTCCGTGAGCTGGATGCACAGGCCGGCGTTCAGGAACGCGAGCTCGCGCAGCCGCTGCGCCAAGGTGTCGTAGTTCCAGTCGGTGAGGGTGAAGATCTCCGTATCGGGCTTGAAGCGAATGCGCGTGCCGGTCGCGCTCGTCTCGCCGCGCCGGGCGAGGGGCGCCTGCGGCACGCCGCGCACGTAGGTCTGCTCCCAGACGTAGCCCTCGCGGTGGATCTGCAGCTTGAGCCACTCGGAGCACGCGTTGACGGCGGAGACGCCCACGCCGTGCAGGCCGGCCGACACCTTGTAGCTCTTGTTGTCGAACTTGCCGCCGGCGTGGAGCATCGTCATGACGACCTCGGCGGCGCTCATGCCCTTCTCGTGCATGCCGATCGGGATGCCGCGCCCGTCGTCCTCGATGCTCGCCGAGCCGTCGAAGTGCAGGATCACGGTGATGAGCTTGCAGTGCCCCGCGAGGTGCTCGTCGACCGAGTTGTCGATCACCTCCCAGACGAGGTGGTGCAGGCCGGAGCCGTCGTGCGGGTCGCCGATGTACATCCCCGGGCGCTTGCGCACGGCCTCGAGGCCCTCGAGCGCGGTGATGCTGCTGGCGTCGTAGACCGAGGGCGCCGACTCGGGGGCGGTCGGGATCTGGAGGTTGGTCATCGCTCGATTCTGCGAGCGCGCGACGGAGCGGCGCTCTCGGTGGACGGCTCTTGGGGCCCCGCTCGGTTCGAAGCAGGGCGGGCCGCCGCATACGAGGGGCGACGCGCGACGGCTGCCCCTGACGAGGCCCGGCAGAACACGGCAAATCCTAGCATTTTCCGCGCTTGCGGCAAGGTCGGCGGCGTCGCGGACGGGCGATTCCGCGCGCCCCGTGCGGCGGACGATGGCGCGGCCGGCGGCGCAGCCTCGCAGCCCCTCAACCGCCGGCCGGAACGAGGGCGCCACGCGCCACCCGGAAGCTCCGGAAGGACGTGCCCGTCGGCAGATCGGCGAGCAGATCGGGGCGCGCGGTCGTCACGAAGACCTGTCCGAGCCCGGCCCCGAGCAGGGCGAAGAGCGCCGTCGAGCGCTCGCGGTCGAGCTCGCTCGAGACATCGTCGAGCAGCAGGATGGGCTCGAGACCGCGCGCCGCGGCGATGCACGCGCGCTCGGCGAGCTTGAGCGCCATCGTGAGGGCGCGGTGCTGGCCCTGGGACGCCACCCGGCGCGCCGGCCGGCCGTCGAGGGTGAGCCCGAGGTCGTCGTGGTGCGGCCCGAAGCGCGGCGAGGGTCGCCCGGCGTCGCGCGCGCGGCCGCGCGCCAGCTCGGCGCGCGCCAGCTCCGGGTCGGGGCTCCCGCCCGGCTCGTAGCGGACGCCGAGCGCGAGCTCCGGTGGCGCGAGCCGCGCGAAGGCGGCCGTCGCCTCGAGCGCGAGCGCCTCGCAGGCACGGGCGCGGCGGCGGCAGAGGGCGGCACCGTGCTCGGCCAGCACGGCCTCGAAGGCTTCGAGCTCGCGGGCCCCGGAGCCCAGGCGCAGCAGCTCGCGCCGCGAGCGCAGAGCGCGCGCGTAAGCGGCCCGGTGGCGGCTGGTCTCGGGCGCCTGGAACAGGCTCACCCGGTCGAGCAGCTCGCGCCGGGCGGCCGGGGCCCCGGTCGAGAGCTCGAGCTCGGCCGGGTGGAAGACGACGACCGGCGTGCGCGTCGCATAGTGCGCGAGCGAGACCGGGGGCTCGCCGTCGAGCCGCAACACGCGCCGGGCGCCGTCGAGGCCGAGCGACTGATGGCGCACGTAGCCGGGCGGCGTGTCGGCCGCCGCAGCGCCGTCGAGCTCGACGACGGCGGCCCGGACGCTGGCGACGCTCGCGCCGTGCGCGACGACCTCTGCGAGGCGACTCGTGCGGAAGCTGCGCGACGTGGCCACGAGGTAAATGGCCTCGAGGATGCTCGTCTTGCCCTGCCCGTTGTCACCGGCGATGAGATTCAGGCCCGGGGCGGGCTCGAGCTCGAGATGGTCGAGGTTGCGGACGCGCTCGACCACGAGCTCGCGGAGCGCGACGTGCGACGTGCGGCGGTCGTCGAGCGCGACGGCGTCGGGCAAGGCACCGGGCCTCAGATGCGCATCGGCATCACGACCGCGATGTAGTCGCCGTGTCCGGCGGCGCCCTCCGTGCCGGGACGCAGCACGGCCGGATCGAGCTCGCCGGACAGTCCGAGCGTCACCTCGTCCTCGTCGATGGCGGCGAGCACGTCGAGCAGGTAGCGCGCGTTGAAGCCCACGCTGATCTCCGGGCCCGTGTAGTCGACCGCGAGCTCGTCGAAGCCGACGCCGCTCTCGGGGCTCTCGCTCGTGATCTTCAGCGAGCCCGGCGAGACGGCGAGCTTGATGCCGCCGGTGCGGTCGCTCGCGGCGAGCGAGACGGCGCGCAGGGCCTCGGAGAGCGCAAGGCGCGGTGCCCGCACGGCGCGGTTCGTGACCGCGGGGATGACGGCCTCGTACGGGGGGAACTGCGCGTCCACGAGCTTGACCGAGAAGTGGATGCCGGCAATCGTGAAGAAGGCGTTGGGACCGCTCTGCGCGATCTGCACGGTGGCGCCCTCGCCCGCCTCTTCGCACAAGCGGCGCAGCTCGAGGATGGCCTTGAGGGGCAGGAGCATGGCGCTCTTCTCGCTCAGCCCCTCGACCATGACGTCGATCTTGCTGAGCCGGTGACCGTCGGTCGTGACCATGCGCACGCGCCCCGCGAGGCACTCGAAGAGCGCGCTGTTCAGGTGCGCGCGCGTTTCGTCGGCCGAGATGGAGAAGTGCGTCTTGGCGATGAGGCGCGCCAGCGTCGCGACCGGCACCTCGATCTGCGGCGCGTCCGGGCTCGGCTGGGGCAGCGCGGGAAAATCGCTGCCCGGCATGCCGTGCAGGGTGTAACGCCGCGCGCTGCCGCCGGCCTTGAGCGTCGTGGCCGACCCGTCGCCCACGCTGATGTGGATGGGACCCTCGGGCATCGCCTTGACGCGCTCGAACACGTCGCGCGCCGGCACGGCGACGCTGCCGGCCCGCGAGACCATCGCCTCGGTCGAGCCGCGCACGCCGAGGAACAGATCGGTGGCTGCGACGTGCAGCACGTTGCCCTCGGCGGTCAGGAGCACGTTGGCGAGCACCGGCATGGTGCTGCGCTTGTCTGCCACGCCCTGGCAGCGCGCCAGCAAGCGGACGAGGTGTTTCTTCGGCGCGACGAGGTCCATGACGACGACTTGTCGGCCTTCTTAGCAGGGTTCCCCGTGGACCGCAGGGCTGAAACGGTACTGAACTGCGCGGTCCGAGAGCGGCCCGGGCGCGGTCTGGGATCTCTACCTCCGGATCTCGTAAGAAATATTGAAGTGATCGTGGTCGTAGGGCCTGTGGAAACCTGGGAAACAGCACAAATTCGATTGAAATTCGGTAGGTTGGCCATGTGGGAAACGAGGTAGCCCAAGGTGGGTGTACCTGTGCAGGAAGGCGCCACCCGGAGCTCGACGGGGTTTCCCACACGGAACGTCCCGGACTTGCCGGTGCCGGGAGCGCAGCTTTTCCACACCCGCGTCGACCGGGCCGAGGGTCGCCGTCGGCGGGCGAGCTTGCCACCCGTGCCTCGCTACACTTAGCCTCGCGAGACGCCGGTGCAACGATTCATCCGCTGCGGACACTGCGGGCTCCCTCACGATGCCGACGTCGTCGTGTGTCCGAGCTCGGGTCTGCGCATCGAGCCCCAGAAAGCGATGGTGCGCCGGCGCCGCTCGGCGCCCGAGCTCGCGAGCGGCACGCAGGGCTTGATGACCGGCCAGGTGATCGACCGCAAGTACCGCCTCTGCGAGCTCATCGGCGAGGGCGGCATGAGCGCCATCTACGACGCCGAGCACCTCGGCCTGTCGCGCCACGTGGCGATCAAGGTGCTGCACCCGAGCCTCGCCGCCGACCCACGAGCGATGGCGCGCTTGCAGCACGAGGCGCAGGTGGTCAGCGCCATCGGTCACCCGAACATCTGCGCCATCTACGACCTCGGCACGACCGAGGATGGCAGCCCGTTCCTCGTGATGGAGCGGCTGTACGGTCGCACCCTCGCCGACCGGCTCGCCAAGCAGGGCCCGATGGCGTTCCGGGAGCTCGTGGTCGTGCTGCGCCAGGTGCTCGCGGCGCTCGCGGCCGCGCACGCGAAGGGCATCGTGCACCGCGACCTCAAGCCCGAGAACATCTTCCTCGAGCGGCCGAAGACGGGCGGCAGGTCGAGCGCGAAGCTGCTCGACTTCGGCATCTCGAAGTCGGCCTTCGCCGGCGCCGACAGCAGCGACGCGCCGCGCCCCTCGCAGCCGGGCATGGTCCTCGGAACGCCGTACTACATGGCGCCGGAGCAGGCGCGCGGCGACAGCGGGCTCGACCAGCGCGTGGACCTCTGGGCCATCGGTGTCATCCTCTACGAGGCCCTCTCCGGCCGACGGCCCTTCGTGGCGCCGAACTACAACGCCCTGCTCGTGAAGATCCTCACCTCCGACCCGCGGCCCGTCGACCGGCTCGTCGACGGCATGCCCGCCGCGCTCGCGGCGCTCGTGGCGCGCGCCCTGCGCAAGCTGCCCGAGGACCGTTTCCAGAGCGCCGCCGAGTTCCAGGGTGCGCTCGCGACCGTGGCGCGCACGATGGCGGAGGAGGCGACGGACGGCGGCGCGCCCACGCTCGTGATGCAGCGCGCCGGCGGGCGCGAGGCCTTTGGCGACGCCGGCCAGGCGTCGTCGTGGCGCGGCTCGATCGACGATCCGGAGACGAACATCGACGACCAGACCGGCGAGGGCCTCCACGGGGCGCCCGACACCGACCGGGCGCCGGCCTCGCTCGGCCCCGAGCCCGAAGCGAGCGATGGCGGCGACACCGAGATCATGGCGCGCGAGCCGGGCTTCGACGCGGCCGCGCCCGGCGCCGACAACGACACGGTGCGACCCGCGCCGCGCTGGCCCACCGTGCGCACCGCGCAGCGGCTCGAGCGCGCGGTCGGCTCCGGTCGGACCCTCGGCCTGCCGCCGGCGCCGCCGGCGCCGCGTGCCGCGCCCGTGG
>JACRDA010000406.1 GCA_016212965.1 Myxococcales bacterium | reverse complement strand
GCCGTGCCCGTCCCGCGCGCCGCGCCGAAACCGCCCCCGCGCTGGCCGGTCCGCCCCGCGGCCGCCGCGCCCGAGCCGAAGCCCGCCGAGGACGCGGGTGACGATCTCGCGCGCACCGTCGCGATCGACCTGGCCGACATGCCGCAGATCCCGGACGTGGCCCCCGCGAAGGCGGCGCCCGCGCCGGCGCCGCAACCGGCGCCCGGCCTGGTGGCCGTGCCCGTACCCGCGCCCGCGCCGCCGGCCTCGGTGCCGGGCCAGCGCTCGGACGGCGCCGACAACGCGCGCGCCCAGGTCGTGCAGCAGGTCGTGCCCGCGTCGCGCCGGCCCGCCGAGGTCGCGCCCCAGCCGAGCATCGTGGTGCAGCCGAGCATCGTGGTGCAGTCGAGCATCGCGGTGCAGTCGAGCGGACCGGCACCCGCGAGCGCGCCGCACGCGTCTGCGGCGCCCGCCCCGGCGCAGGGCCGCGTGCCGGGAGCACCGGGTGGCGCCGACGCGCCGCACCCGCTGTCGGCGCCCACCGGTGGCACCCTCGAGGTGGCCGTCTCGTCGATCCTGTCGGCGCCGCTGCCGCCCGCCCCGGCTTCGGGGCCCCCGATCCCGCCCGCCTTCCAGGCCACCTACGAGCAGTACACGCGCCAGTACGGCAAGGACTACGCCGACAAGTACCTCGCCTACCAGATGCAGTACGCGGCGCCGGCCCAGCAGGCCCAGGCCGCGGCGCCATCCTCGACGCCCACGCCGGCGCCGGCGTCGGGGCGCGACCTCGGCAACAGCGCCGCCGCGCGCGTGGTCGGCTCGACCGAGCGGCACATGCAGGCGGTGCAGGAGGGCACCATCATCAACGGCCGCTACCGCGTCGAGAAGCTCATCGGGCGCGGCGGCATGGGCACGGTGTACTCCGTCCGGCACGTCAACACCGACGAGCGCCTGGCGCTGAAGCTCCTGCACCCGGTGCTCGCCGAGAACGCGCAGGCGGTCGAGCGCTTCCGCACCGAGGCGCGCGCGCCGGTGAAGATCGGCAGCGAGCACGTGCTGCGCGTCTTCGACGCCGACGTGAGCGAAGAGCTCGGCGGCGTGCCCTTCATCGTGATGGAGAAGCTGAAGGGCCGCGACCTGCGGAGCGAGCTGTCGCGCCGGGGCGCGCTGCCCGCGGGCGAGGTCGTGCTCTACATGAAGCAGGTCGCCCGGGCGCTCGACAAGGCGCACAAGGCGGGCATCGTGCACCGCGACCTCAAGCCGGCGAACCTCTACATCACCAAGCGCGAGGACGGCGAGCCGCTCATCAAGATCCTCGACTTCGGCATCGCGAAGCTCGCCGATCGCGCCACCGGCGAGCTCACCGTCGCGGGCGAGGTGTTCGGCACCCCGTGGTACATGGCGCCCGAGCAGGCCAAGGGCGAGCTTTCGACCATCGGTGCGGCCACCGACATCTGGGCGCTCGGCCTCATCGCCTACCAGCTGCTCACCGGGCGCAACTACTGGACGGCCGACAACATGGCCTCGCTCGTGGGGCAGATCTGCTACGAGCCGATGCCGATGCCGAGCGAGTCGGCGCCGCACCTCGGCGTGGCGTTCGACGTCTGGTTCTGCAAGGCGTGCAACCGCGATCCCAAGGAGCGCTTCGCGTCCGCGGGCGATCTCGTCAACGAGCTGTCGAAGGCCCTCGCCGTGTCGCACGCGGGCGGCATGTCGACCAGCACGGGCGGCAACCCCTTCGAGGCCTCCGGCCCGCGCATGGACCCGCCGGCCGCGCAGTCGGGCCCGCGGCCCTTCGACAGCTCGCTCCAGGTCAACGTGCCGATCGGGCCCATCCCGGGCACCGTGCTCGCGGGCGACCGCGTGAGCGCGCCGGCGCTCGGCGACAGCACCGGCGCGCCGCTCTACGCGACCCAGCTCCCGCCGGTGCGCAAGAAGCCGTCCTCGGCGGCGGCCGTCGGCATCGGCGTGCTCGGTGCGCTCATCCTCGCCGGCGCCGGGGCGGGCGTGTACTTCGCGACGCGCACGCCCGTCGGCGCGGACGGCACCGCCGTGGCGGCGCAGGCCGGAACGCCGAGCGTGACGGCGAAGGCCGCGAGCCAGCCCAGCGCGAGCGAGCCCACCGCGACCGAGCCCGCCGCGACCGAGCCCGAGCCCCCGGCGACCGTCGAGCTCGGCTCGAGCGCCGAGCCCCCGGCGAGCAGCGAGGCCCCGGCGGCGAGCAGCGCGCCCGCGACACCGCAGCCGCCCGTCACGAGCACCGCGTCCGCGCCCCCGCCGGTCGGCGTGTCGACGCCGACCAAGACGACGACCGCCGTGCCGCCGCCCACGAGCAAGGCGACCACGAAGCCGACGGCGACGGCGGCGCCGAAGGTGGGCAAGATCGACTTCTAGCGCTCTTCGTGCGAAATTCCCGCGTCATGAACGCGCACACGACGGGCGCACCGAGAAGGCGCAGGGGTGGTCGGCTTGCGGCCGTGCTGGCGGCGCTCGCGTGCTCCCTGTCGACCGGGCTCGCGGCGGCGCAGCCGGCCGACTCGGAGGGCGAGGGCAAGCGCTTCGCGAAGGACGCGCTCGAGGCCTACCAGGCCCAGGAGTTCGACAAGGCCCGCGGCCTGTTCGAGAAGGCCCGCGAGCTCTATCCGACGGGGCAGGTGCTGCGCATGACGGGCTACACCTACCTCGCGCTCAAGAGCTGGGCCGAGGCCGCCGACGCCATCGAGGCCTCGTTGAAAGCGACCTACAAGCCGCTCAGCGACACCGATCGTACCGACGCCGAGGGGCAGCTCGCCGTCGCGTTGAAGCACCTCGGCACGGTGAGCGTGAAGTCGAAGGTCGCGGGCGCCACCGTGCGCGTCGACGGCGGCGACCCGAAGCCGCTGCCCGCCGACGTGCGCCTGGTCGAGGGCGAGCACAAGGTCGTCGTGAGCGCCAAGGAGCACGAGGACGCGTCCGCGACGGTCACGGTCAAGGGTGGCGAGCCGAGCGCCGTCGCGCTCGACCCCAAGCCGAAGAAGACGGACGCGCCGCCGCCGCCGCCCCCGCCCGAGCCCGAGCCGGTGTCGCCGCCGGGCGCGGCATGGTTCCCCTACCAGGGCCCGATCGGCCTGGCGGTCGCGGGCGCCGGCGCCGCGGTGGGTGGCCTCGGCATCGGCCTGCTCGTCTACGGCTCGACCCTGCGCGGCGCGGCGAGCGACAACCGCGACGCCCACCTGGCGAGCTACGGCGACGCCTGCCAGCACGGCGACCTCACGCTCTGCTACTACGACACGCAGCTCATCAACCGCGACGGCGAGCGCGCCGCGAGCGCCTTCGGCGCGGGCCTCGGGCTCGCCATCACGGGCGGCGTGCTGCTCGCGACGGGCATCACCTTCGTGGCGGCCGCTCCGTCGCCGCTCGGCAGCGGCGCCGCGCCGAAGGCCGACGACGGCACACCGACGACGGGTCCCGTGAGCCTCGCGTGCGCACCCGGCGTCGACGCCGAGGGTGCGGCCGTGCTCTGCGGCGGCACCTTCTGACATGGCCGCGCTCGGACCCGCCGCCCGGCGCGCGCTCGCCCTGCCGCTCGTGCTCGGCGCGGCGTGCGCCGCAGCGGGCTGCCTCGAGGTGCCCGCCGGGCCCGCGAAGGGCGCGCTCGACGTGCGCGACCTCGCGACGTCGCAGGGCTTGAAGCTCGAGACCGCCTGCACGCCGAGCGGTGCCGAGCTGTGTTTCGACGCGCTCGACAACAACTGCAACGGCGTCATCGACGAGGGCTGCGGCGTGCACACCGGCATCCTGCAGTTCACCATCGCCTGGCCCGAGCCGACGGCCGACGTCGATCTCAACGTGAACGGGCCCGACGGCGACGTCGCGCGTTACGACGAGCCGACGCCGGCCGGCATCCTCAAGGACCGCGACTGCCCGGGCGCCGAGGACCTCTGCCACCGACAGAACGTCGAGAACGTCTTTCTCGCGAGCGGCGCGCCGAAGAAGGGCCGCTACCGCGTGGTCGTCAAGCTCGAGGATCTGCGCGACGCGACGCCGCCCATCCGCGTGCGCCTCTCGGCGCGCATCGGCCAGCGCGCCTTCACGACGCTCATCGAGCTCACGACCCGCAGCGAGCAGCGCGAGTTCGAGTTCACGCTCTAGAGCACACCACGGAGCTCGGCGCGGGCGGGGAGCCGCCCGGCATTCCAAGGCAGTAACGCGAACCGCCCGGAAGCGAGCGAGCGGAACCACGGAGGCACGGAAGCACGGAGCGTGACACGGAGGGGCCCCTGAACTTCGCCGGCTCCGTGCAGCTCTCCGTGTCTCCGTGTCTCAGTGGTTGTCTCTTTCTGGGTACAGTGGCTCGGGTGCCGCCGCGACTCGCCTCGCTCCGCCCAGCCCCACGATTGACTGCCCCGGGGCGGGGCGAGTCTGTACGTGTGTGTCCTACGTTGGGTGACATCCGTGCCGTCGCGCTGCACGATTCCGGGAATACCCGCGATTTTTCCACGTCGCGGCGCGTGAACGGACCGCGGCGCCCTGATACGATCCACCGACCTCCATGCAACATCGCATCTGGCTTGGCCTGTTCGCCGCCGCCGCCGTCGTGGCGTGCAACACGTGGACCGGAGCGGACTCTCTCGAGCTCGGCGATTCGCCGACCGGGGGCGGTGCGAACGGGGGCAGCGGAGGGACCACCACCAACACGCAGCCCACGCCGGGCCTCGTGCCCGTCGACGGGGTCTTCGTGGACGCAGTGAAGCTCTACCAGGGCGTCGAGCGACCGCTCATGGCCAACGGCGCGCCGGCCGTCTCGAGCACGCCCGTCATCGCGAACCGCCCGGCGCTCTTGCGCGTGTTCTATCGCCGCGACGCCGGCTACAACGGCCAGCCGGTGACGGCGCGCCTCAGCATCGGCGGAGGCGTGTTCGAGCAGCAGGCGAACGTGCCCTTCGCCCAGTCGTCGGACGCCGACCTGTCGAGCACGATCAACTTCGAGATCGCCGCCGCCACGCTCGCCACGGGCACCGTGTACAAGGTGGAGCTCCTGCAGCTCGAGGGCGTGTCGACCGGCCAGAACGCCGCGGCCGCCTACCCGCCCGCGAACATCGTCGAGAACCTCGACGTGCAGAACACCGGGCCGCAGCTGCGCCTCGTCATCGTGCCCATCCAGTACGGCGCCGACGGCTCGAACCGTCTGCCGGACACGACCGAGTCGCAGATGAACCGGTTCCGGAACCTCTTCATGGCGATGTACCCCGCGGCTGCCGTCGAGCTCACCGTGACCGCGCCGGCGCCCTACAACGGCACGGTCGACGCCTGGGGCAACGGCTGGGACTCGCTGCTCAACTGGCTCACGAACCGCCGCCAGTCGAGCGGCGCCGCACCGGACGAGTACTGGTACGGCATGTTCAACCCGGACACGACCTTCTACTCGTTCTGCAGCCAGGGCTGCGTCGCGGGCCTGTCGAACCTCGCCGGGCCGGGCGACGCCTGGGCGCGCGCTGGCATCGGCCTCGGCTTCTCCGACCCGGAGACGGCCTTCACCGCGGCGCACGAGGTCGGGCACGCGCACGGCCGCTACCACGCGCCCTGCGGCGGCCCGCAGGGAGTCGATCCGGGCTACCCCTACGGCGGCGGCCGCGACAACGTGTACGGCTATGACATCGTCCTGAAGGAGCTGCACTCGCCGAACGACACCGACATCATGGGCTACTGCAGCAATCAGTGGATCTCCGACTACACCTTCCGCGCGCTCGTGCAGCGCATGAAGACGGTCAACGGCGCCGCGATGCTGCTGCCGCCCGGCTGGCAGCCGACGCCCTACGAGCGCGTGGTGCTCGGCGCCGACGGCAGCGCGCGCTTCGAGTCCCCGATCACGCTCGATCGCCCGCCCGCCGAGCTCGAGACCACGGTCACCGTGGTGGTCGACGGCGTCGAGCACACGGTGCAGGGGCACTTCGTGCCGTACGACCACGTCGCGGGCGGAACGCTCGTGGTGCCGCCGCCGAGCCAGGGCACGCTCTCGGCCGCGCGCTTCGCCGTGCAGGGACGCGACGTCGTCGTCGCCCGCTGAGTCCGCGCTCGGGCCCGCCCTCGGCGCCGGCGCCCGCCACCGCCTCGAGCCCGCCCACCGGACGGGTTGACGGGCGGGAAACCCGCTCATAGAACCCCGGTGCCCGTCGGCACGTACCGGCTGGGTTTCAGCCCGCGCCCCCGCCTCGGCGGAGTGCCCACGCGCGGGCGGCGGAGAGTCCATGCACCCGACCTGGATGTTGACGATACTCGTCGGCCTCACGGCTGCGTTCGTGTGGAGCGCGAACCGGCGCTGGCAGTTGCTCAAGGTCGGTCGCCCCGAGAGCCGGAGCGACCGCCTGTGGGCGCGCCTGAAGAGCGTCTTCGTCTTCGCCATCGCCCAGAAGCGCATGCGCAACTACCCGCTCGCCGGGGCCGCGCACATGCTCATCTTCGGCGGCTTCGTCATCCTCTTGCTGCGCACGCTCATCCTGTGGGGCCGCGGCTTCGACCCGACCTTCAGCCTGTGGATCCTCGGCGAGGAGCCGGTGAAGCTGCCCGGCCTAGGCCTCGTGCCGCTCGGGCACGTGTACGAGCTCGTCAAGGACGTGGTCGCCCTGCTCGTCGTGTGCGGCGCGGCCGTGTTCCTCTACTACCGGCTCGTCAAGCGCGAGGCGCGCATGACCCAGTCCGGCGAGGCCGTCCTCATCCTCGTCATCATCACGACGATGATGCTGTCGGACATGCTCTACGACGGTGCCGCCCTCGCGCTCCACCACCGGCACGCGGCCACGGTGTGCGGCACCGACGCCGAGCTCTGCCAGAGCGTGACCAAGATCGTGGCGCACCTCGGGCCGACACCGGCCGAGGCGGGGGCCGTGCCCTGGGGGCTCTACCCGAGCCCCGTCGGCTCGACGGTGGCGCAGCTCGTGGGCGGGCTGTCGCCGGGGTTGCTCGTCGTGCTCGCGCACATCGGGTTCTGGACGCACTCGACGCTCGTGCTCGTGTTCCTGAACCTCTTGCCCTACAGCAAGCACTTCCACGTCATCACGTCGCTGCCGAACGTCTTCGCGCGCGACCTCACGCCGCCCGGGCGGCTGCCGCTCCTGGCGCCCACGGCCGAGGCCATCGGCGAGCGCGTGATGGCCGCCGTCGACACGCCCGACAAGGCCGAGCCGGTCGGCATCGCGCGGCTCGAGCAGCTCAGCTGGAAGGCGCTGCTCGACTTCTACACCTGCACCGAGTGCGGGCGTTGCTCGGACAACTGCCCCGCGCACCGCACGGGCAAGATGCTCTCGCCCAAGCAGTTCACCATCGATTTGCGCAACCACCTCTACCGGCGCGAGCACGAGCTCTTGAACCGGCCGGGGGGGCCGACGGGCAAGGTCGACGACGGCCACGGCCACGGGGCGAACGGCCACGGCGAGGGCGAGCACGCGCACGCCGAGGGCGAGCACGGCGAGGGCGAGCACGGCGAGGGCCACGCGCACGACGAGGCCCACGAGCACGGCGACGACCACGGCCACCACGCGCCCGTCTACCCGGACAACCCGGTGCCGGTGCCCGACGTCGCGAGCAAGCCCATCGACCTCGTCCCCGACGTCGTCCACCCCGACGTCCTCTGGGCCTGCACGACCTGCCGCGCCTGCGAGGAGCAGTGCCCGGTGATGATCAGCTACGTCGACAAGATCGTCGGCATCCGGCGCAACCTCGTGCTCGTGCGCGGCGAGTTCCCCGCGGCGCTGGCCGGCCCGTTCCAGGGCATGGAGGTCAACGGCAACCCGTGGAACCTCGCCCGCCTCGACCGCGCCAACTGGGCCGAGGGGCTCGACATCCCGTCGATGGCGGACAAGCCCGACGCGGCCCTGCTCTACTGGGTGGGCTGCGCGGCGAGCTACGATGACCGCGCCAAGAAGATCGCGCGCGCCACGGCGACGCTGCTGCGCGCGGCCGGCGTCGACTTCGCGATCCTCGGTCAGGAGGAGACGTGCAGCGGCGACCCGGCGCGGCGCGCGGGCAACGAGTACCTCTTCGCGATGCTCGCCGAGCAGAACGTGGCGACCCTCAACGGCTACAAGGAAAAGGGCGGCGTGAAGACGATCCTCACGGCCTGCCCCCACTGCTTCAACACGCTGAAGAACGAGTACAAGGACTTCGGCGGCGACTACGAGGTCGTGCACCACACCGACTACCTGCTCGGCCTCGTCGCCGAGAAGAAGCTCACGCCGCGCAAATCCGTCGAGGGGCGCGTCGTGTTCCACGACTCCTGCTACCTCGGCCGCTACCACGAGATCTACGACGAGCCGCGCGACATCCTGCGGTCGATCCCGGGGGTCGAGCTCGTCGAGGTGGCCGAGGCCACGCGCCACAAGGGCCTGTGCTGCGGCGCGGGCGGCGCGCAGATGTTCATGGAGGAGCAGAACAAGGACCGCATGAACGTGCGGCGCACGCTGCAGCTCATCGACACCGGCGCCTCCACCATCGCGACCGCGTGCCCGTTTTGCATGACGATGATCACGGACGGGCTCAAGGACCGGAACAAGGAGGACGACGTCCGCATGGCCGACGTGGCGGAGCTCTTGCTCGAGAGCTGCGGGCTCGACAAGGGCGCGGGTCGCCCGACCGAGGCCGAGCCGGCCGCCGAGGTGGTCGAGGCGGCCGCGAGCCCGGCCGAGTGACGGCGCACCCGCGCGGCGCCGTCCGCCGCCCGCGGCGGCGCGCGCAAGCGGCGCCTTCCGACGTGCGCGGCCCGCGCGCATGAGGTATTGCTCAGCCGTAGCCCGAATGGACACGCACAAGCCCACGGCAAGCGTCCACATCTCGTGCGCCATCGACGACGTCGCGCTCGCCGCGCTCGGCGCCGCCGCGCACGAGCCCGCCGCCGAGCCCGCCGCCTGTCACGCCTGTGGCGACCCGATCGACGGCGAGCCCGCGGGGCGCGGGCTGTTCCTCTGGACGCGCGGCGAAGAGGTGCGCTTCGAGGAGCCGGCGCTCTGCGAGCGCTGCGCGACCGCCATCGGCGTGACGGCTCTGCGCGACTGGGAGATCGAGGAGGAAGAGGGCTAGGCGCCTAGCGCCGGCGGATGCGCGGCGGCAGGGGCCGGACGGCGGCCGGAGCCGTCGCGCCCGGCACGGCCTGCGCGGGGCACAGCACGAAGTTCGGGACCTGGGGGTGCAGGCTCTGCGCGCCGACGGTGATGGTGAGGCCGGCGGCCTGGAGGTCGAACTTCACGCAGGCGTCGTTCGTGGCTTCGAAGGTGAAGCCCTGCCCGTCGGCCGCGGTCTGGAAGTCGAAGATCCAGTCGCCGGTCGCCGTGCGCGCGTAGCGGTTGCGCAGGGCCTCGGAGCTCGTCCGGACGCTCGGGATGGTGCCGTGGAGCGCCGTGAACCGGCCCCAGAAGCGATGCGTCGCGCCGGTCGTCGTGGTGTTGAGGTGCCACACGTTGCCCTCGTTCCACACCCAGAAGCCGTCGGCGTTCGCGGCGGGGTAGCCGCGGGGCATGCCCTGGGCGAGGCCCGCGGGGAACTGGTGCGACGGGTTCTGCGCCACGGGCGGCTCCGCGATCGGCCCGAGGTAGGTCGGGCTCCCCATCCCGATGCCGCCGCGCGGCAGCTGGCTCGACGGCGGCTGGCCGGGCTTGCCCGGCTGTGCCGGTGTGCCCGGAGCGCCCGGCTGGCCCGGCTGGCCCGGCTGGCCCGGCTGGCCCGGCTGGCCCGGCTGGCCCGGCTGGCCCGGGTAGTACTGGGGCGGGGACTGGTAGCCCGAATCCTGCTGCCGGTACCCGCGCTGGTAGCCGCCGCCGGTCGTGAACGTGCAGCCCTGGGTGAACACCGCGGTGCCGAGCGTGGCCACGAGAACCGCGATCGTCCTGGTCGACATGAGATGGCTCCTTGCGAGACGCGGTGCCCGGACACCGCCTTCGGGCCGGGGGCTGTCACGAGGGAGCATAGCGAAAGTCGTGCCGCCCGGGGGCTCGGCCCGACCCCAGCAATTGCGCACACCTGTCCGTGACACGAGCGCCCGGACCTGCGGAGCGAACGCCGCACTGGGCGCGGCCTGCCGCACCGGTAGCCCGTTGCCCGCCGCGCGGGAGCTCTTCCCCCCGACAACGCACCGTGTCATCCTTCCCGTATCCATCGAGCGCGCGGCGTCGCGTCGCGGCTCGAGCGTCGCAACCTCGCGGGGGGACCGAGAGAGAGCTCCTCGTGCCCCTGACGATCGCCAAGGAACAGGGCGTCGATCTCGCCGTCGGCTGCAGCGGCGCGAAGACGTGCCCCATCAGCGGCACGCCGTGCCCCGGCGACTGCATCTACGCCGACGTGATGCAGAGCGTGAGCCTCGGCATCGTCGTGTTCGACACCGCGCGCGGTGCCGTCCTGTTCTGCAACCGCTGGGCGCGCGAGCTCTTCGCCTCGACCGGCATCGACCTGTCGTACGAGCCGCTGAGCGCGCTCCTGTTGCCGCCCCCGGCCAAGGACGACGACGAGGAGCGCCAGAGCGTCGTGCAGCCGCCGCCGCTGCGCCTCGGCGCGCGCTTCGTGGGGCACACGGTGTACTGCGCGGGCGACTTCGCCTGGGTGTTCGTGCGCGACATCACCGAGAAGATGCGGCTCGAGTCGATCGCCGAGGCGGTCGAGAGCACGAACAACCTCGCCTACGTGTTCTCGGCCGTGCGCCACGAGCTCGGCAACCCCATCAACTCCGTCAAGGTCGCGATCGGCGTCTTGCAGCAGAACCTCGAGAGCTACTCGCGCGCCGACATCGCCGACTACCTCGATCGCATGGCCACCGAGGTCGGGCGCGTCGAGCGGCTGCTGCGCTCGCTCAAGAGCTTCTCGCTCTTCGAGCGCCCCGACCCACGGTCGTTCCAGCTCGGCCCGTTCCTGACCGAGCTCTTGCGCCTGATGCGTCCCGAGCTCGAGGCGCGCGGCGTCGATCTCGTCGTCGTGGTGGAGCACGCCTCGGCGGCCTTCTGCGACGCGCGCGCCCTGCACCAGGTGATGCTCAACCTGCTCACGAACGCCGCCGACGCCGTCGCGGGCCGCGCGCGGGCGCGCGTCGAGGTGCGCTGCACCTGCTCCGACGCCCTCGTGACCATCACCGTCGCGGACAACGGCGTCGGCATCCCGGCCGGGCAGCGGGCGATGCTCTTCAAGCCCTTCGCGACCACGAAGGAGAGCGGCACCGGGCTCGGCCTCGTCATCGCGCGCAAGCTCCTGGCCGCCATGGGCGGCACCATCGCGATCGACAGCGTCCTCGACGAAGGAACGACCGCCACCGTGTCCTTGCCGTGCCGCAGCCGCGGCAAGCGGGTGAGCAGCCATCTCCCGGGCGACCAGTGCTGAGCACCTCCCGGGCGGAGCCCGAGGCCCGGAGCCCCGCGCTCCGCCGGGTGCTCATCGTCGACGACGACTCCTTGCTGCGGCGGGCGCTGTGCGACGACCTCGAGAAGCACGGCATCGCCGCGCTCCAGGCCGGCACGCTCGCCGAGGCTCGCGCGTGCTTCGCGCAGGCCGAGATCGACGTGGTCGCGCTCGACGAGCAACTGCCGGACGGGCGTGGTCACACGCTCTGCCCCGAGCTGCTCGCGCAGCGGCCGGCCACGAAGATCGTGTTCATGACCGCCTTTCCGGAGTTCGAGCACGCGCTCCGGGCCCTGCGCGCCGGCGCCTACGAGTACCTGACGAAGCCCTTCGAGCTCGAGGCCTTTCGCCACGTGCTCGAGCGCGCGCTGCAGACGCTCGACCTCGAGCGCGTCGAGCGCGTCGAGCGCTATCGCCGCGGGCGCGACGCCGAGCGGGTGGCGCTGGTCGGCGACTCGCCGGCCTTCGCCGAGGTGCGGCGCCTGGTCGAGCTCGCCGCGCCCGCACCCGCGCCGGTCCTCATCACGGGCGAGACCGGCACGGGCAAGAGCGCGGTCGCGAAGGCCATCCACTACCTCGGGCCGCGGAGCGCGGAGCAGTTCGTGACGGTGTCGTGCGGCGCCCTGCCCGAGCACCTCGTCGAGGGCGAGCTCTTCGGCTGGGAGCGCGGCGCCTTCTCGGGCGCGGTCGTCGCCCGCGACGGCGCCTTCGAGATCGCCGACCGCGGTACGCTCTTCCTCGACGAGATCGGCGAGCTGCCGCTCGCGCTGCAACCGAAGCTGCTCGGCGTGCTCGAGGACTCGTGCGTGCGCCGGCTCCGCGGGCGCAGCGAGCGGCGCGTCGACGCGCGCGTCGTCGCGGCCACGAACGCCGAGGTCGAGCGCATGGTCGCCGAGCGGCAGTTCCGCGCGGATCTCTACTATCGCCTCGACGTCGTCCACATCCACGTGCCCCCGCTACGCGAGCGCGCCGGTGACATCCCGGCCCTGGCCGCGCACCTGCTCGGCCGCATGCGGGTCGGGCGCGAGCCGCTCGCGCTCGCCGACGGCGAGAGCGAGCGCCTGGGCCGGCACGCCTGGCCGGGCAACGTGCGCGAGCTCCGGAACGTGCTCGAGCGCGCGGCGCTCTTGCAGCGACCGCCGCTCCGCCCGTCCGAGCTGCTCGGTCCCGCCCGACCCACGGTCCCGCCGGCAGCGCCGCCGGGCACGCCCGCGGCGCCCGGGCTCGCGGTGCCCTTTCCCACGCTCGCGGCGCTCGAGAAGCGCCACATCGAGGCGGCGCTCGAGCGCACGGGGGGCAACCTGGCCCAGGCGGCGCGGCTCCTCGGTACCTCTCTGTCCACCTTGAAGCGCCGCGTCGGGTCGCGCGCAGGCTGACCCATCCAGCTTGACCCGCTCGGCTCGAAACGAGCCGGGCTCCCGGCGGCGGCCCACGCGTGATCGAGCGCTTGCGACGCATCGGGCCGTGGCCCGGCCCTTGCGATGTCCTCCGACCAGAGGTCATCCAGTGCCGGCCAGTCGCGCTGTAGTCCTGATCGTCGATGACGAGGTGCTGTTCGTGCGCAGCGTCGCTGACGGCTTCCGGGCCTACGAGAACAAGCTCGAGCTCCTCACGGCGCACAACGGCGCCGAGGCGCTCGCGATCCTCGGCCAGCGTCACGTCGATCTCGTCGTCACCGACCTCAAGATGCCCGAGATGGACGGCTTCGAGCTGCTCGCGGCGCTGACGCGCACGCAGCCCGACACGCCGGTGCTCGTGATGACGGCCTTCGGCACGCCGGACATCGATCAGCGGCTGCGCGGTCTAGGGGTCCACCAGTACCTCGACAAGCCGCTCGACTTCCGCGTGCTCGCCGACCGGGTGCTGTCGACGCTCGAAGCGAGCGCCAGCGGCGCGGTCAGGGGCATCGCGCTGCCGAGCTTCCTGCAGATCGTGCAGCTCGAGCAGAAGTCCTGCTCGCTGCGCATCACCTCGCACGAGCGCGAGGGGCGGCTCTACTTCGAGCGCGGCGACCTGGTCGACGCGCACGCCAACGGCTTCGTCGGCGACGCGGCGGCGCTCGAGATCGTGTGCTGGGACGACGCTCGGATCGAGATCGGTCCCACGCGGCACAACGTACCGCGCACGGTCGCGCTGTCGCTGACGGCGGTCCTCATGGAGGGCTTTCGCCAGAAGGACGAGGCCGAGCGCGAGGGGGAGGCGGGCGAGCGGGCCGCGACGCCGGTCCCGCACGAGGGCCCGGACGACGGCCCGGACTTCACCAGGGATTTCGGCCCGGATATCGGCACGAATGCGGATGACGAGCCACCCGTCGCGCTCGCAGCGAGCGCGACGCCACCACCACGCACGCCCGAACCGGGCGCCAAGGAGACCGAGAACATGGGAGCGAAGGACAAGTTGCAGGAGCTGACGGCGGTCGAGGGATTCGCGGGAGTGGGCGTGTTCACGCCACTCGGAGAGGACCTCGCGCTCCTGGCGGGGAGCGTGACGAACATCAAGGACGTCGGCGTCCTCGCGAACAACGTGCTCATGAACGCACAGAAGGCCTCCCTCGAGATGGGCGCCGGTCGCGGACAGCTCGTGCACATCGAGGGCGAGAAGGCGCACATCCTGGTGCGCTGCCTGAACGAGGGCACCGACCCCCTGAAGAGCCAACCGCAGCGCGCGCACATCCACACGGTGCTCGTGCTCAAGGCCGACGCTTCCCTCGGCATGGCCAAGCTGAAGCTCGGCCAGGTGGTCGACAAGCTCGCCGAGGACTTCCGCTGACGGCGGCCCGCCCTGGCCCGCGCCCCGGCCCGCCCCGGCCCGCGCCGGCCCGCGCTCCGGCCCGCCCCCTGGACGCGCGCGCCCGGAGTAACGTGTCTTGAATCAAGACAGGGGGTTTGTGGCGGCAGTTCGGCGCCCGAGGCCGCCCGGAGCTGCCACAAGTGCCCTGTCTTGAATCAAGACAGGGGGTTTGTGGCGGCAGTTCGGCGCCCGAGGCCGCTCGAAGCCGCCACAAGTGCCGTGTCTTGATTCAAGACAGGGGGTTTGTGGCGGCAGTTCGGCGCCCGAGGCCGCCCGGAGCCGCCACAAGTGCCGTGTCTTGAATCAAGACAGGGGGTTTGTGGCGGCAGTTCGGCGCCCGAGGCCGCCCGGAGCCGCCACGACTACCGTGTCTTGATTCGAGGGCCGATGCGATGGCCTCGTCCGGCAGCGCCGCGCTCTCGGCGCCGCCGCCCCACGCGACACCCCGATGGCGACGCGATACGCTCGCCCCATGAGCGCACGAGCGAAGCTCCTGCCCTGGTTGTTCGGTCTCGCCGTCCTCGCTCCGGCCGTCGCGTGCGGGTCCAAGGGAGGGACGCCCTTCGACCCCACGACGACGAGCGCCGTCACCTTCGAGTACCCCCTCACGGACCAGGGTGCCCTCGCGGTCGTGCTCGTGGTGGACGACGCCGACACGCCCGACGCGGCCGCGCTCCGGGTGCGGGTGCTCGAGGCCCTCACGGGCTCCCTGCTCTCCGAGGTGGACGACCGTTTCGGCTGCGGCCTCGGCGATCCAGCCGTGTGGCGCCCGGCCGAGCTCCGCGTCGTCGTCGTCAGGCCGAGCGCACCCGACGCGGAGGCGCTCGTGACGCCCATCGATGCGCCCGCCCTCGACTGGATCGAGCCGGTCGCCACCGTCGCCGATGCGGACGCGGTGCGCGCCGCCACCGAGCAGGTGCTCGCGGCGCGCCTCGCGCTCCCGGGCGAGACCTTCCGTCCGCTCCACGCCGCGCAGCGCGTGATGGACCTCCTGAGCGGTGCCCGTCCGCCCGCGGGCGCGTCGGAGGCGGCGTTCGTGAGCTCGCTCCGGGAGACGACCTTCGTGCAGGTCGTCGTCGCGGGCACGCGCGACGACGAGGACACGGTGCCGGTGGCGTCCCTCGCTCCGGGCGTGGGCCCGAGCGCGGCCGTCCACATGCTCACGCCCACCGTCATCCTGCCGGCGACCGCGTTCGACTACGGCTGCCACCCGACCGCGGGTGCCACACGCCTCGAGGCGTGGGACACGGACGCCGTCGTCCTCGGCTGGCCCTGCACCGATCAGGCGGAGTGGGACGGCCTGCTCCGGGTGAGCTCGGTCGACTGCGGGCCGTGGTGCGAGGGCAACCCCATTGCGGTGGACGTGACGGGACGTGCCCCGTGCACGTTCTATGTCGACCAACCCGATCTCGCCCAATGCGATCCGCTCTTCGGCTGGCGCGATCCGGACGGCACCGCGACCTTCGTCGACCACGCTGGCACGAGCTACCGCCGCTGCGAGATCGTGCAGCTCGAGGGCGCGGCGCTCGACAGCTGCCGCACCTCGCTCGACTGCGCCGACTGCACGAGCGGTTTCTGCGTGACCGACGTGCCCGAGCTCACCTACGGGGATTGTGGCGCCGGAGCGTTCCGCTGGGATCTGCGCTTCGTGGGCGGCGCGCTCGACGTCACGGAGGGCTACTACGGCGGGACGTGCCTGTCGGGGATCGGGATGTAGAGGCGGGCGGGGCGCGAGCGCGCAGCGCGTGCTCGGTTGCCGTCGCCGGCCGACGTGGGCTACGCTCCTCGCGTTGCTCACGCTTCGCGGCGCCCGGCGAGAGCCGCCGCTCGGAGCGCGTGACGAGCCGAAGTGGCGGAATGGCAAACGCGGCGGATTCAAAAGTCGCATGACCCGCTCGACCCGGCGCAAGCTGCTGGAATCGCAGGTCCCGAAAGCCCCGATCGCAACGCTTCGCTACGCCCGGCGCCCTTTCCGGACCCCTCGGCGCCTCTTCCCGACGCGTTCGATGAACCCGATTCGGTAGACGCCGGCCCTTCCGACGCCCAGCCGTCAGCGGCACCTGGGGCGTCGACGGGCGTGCAGCTCGGGACGGCGCCGCCGGTCGATGTGGTGGACGCCGCCCTCGCCGAGGCCCTCCGGCTCGCGGCGCAGGCCGGCCGCTTCGACCTCGTCGGCCAGCTCGCTGCCGCGCTCGAAGCTCGTCGTCGTGAGCGTCGGGCGTCGCCCGCGGGCGTGGTTGAGCTCGCGCTAGAGCGGGAGCGGCGAGGGTCCTGACGGGACTGACCGGCCGCGGCCGGCGACCGTGCTGGGGCGGTGCGGTGGGCGCGGCTCGGACACCGCATGCCGGGCAGGTGGGTGCGCTTCGCGCGCGCCAGTTCGCGCCCGGCGCGCCTTCTGCCGCTCCGCTTGCTCTTGCCAAAACACGAGTAGTCCACGACACCGAACACCATGGCTGCCGACGACACCATCACCCTGCCGATCACCATCCCCCTCAGTCTGCCGCGCACGGCGTTCGTGCTCACGCCGGCGCCGCCCGAGTTGCTGTCCCAGAACAACATCGCGGAGGTGTGCGGGATCAGCCCGAAGCAGTACGTCGCGATGTTGCGAACCGCGGCGGTGCCAGTGACTCGCGTGGGGCGGCTGCGTCTGGTGGAGCGCGCCGCCTTCCTCAGCTGGGTCAGGGCCACGGCGGAGGCGCCGAGTGCCGCTGCAGCGCTGCGCCGCACCGCGAGGTCCGAGCCAGAGCGACCGCCCGCGCAGCGTCCCGAGCCGCAACCAGCACCTGCGCGCTCGACGCGGGAGTTCTTCGACCCGGTCGAGGTGCTCGCGCGCAAGCTCGGTGGAGAGGTGTCAGCCGAGCTTGCGGAGGCGGCCGCGCGCGAGGTTCGTGAGCTACGGGAGGGCTTCGCCAAGATGATGGACGAGAACCGGCTGGTCCCCGCCGGACTACCGCCACCACCGCGTCTTGACGAGGTGGCGGGGCAGGCCCGGACCTGGGTGAAGTGGGCTGCGCACGGCATCGGTGACCAAAAGGCCTTCGACCGCTTCGCAGCGGAACTCGGCGAAGCCCGGTGCCCAAGCTGCTGCGAGTGGTGCCTCAACCCTCCTTGCGTCGACTGCAGGCGGGCGGCACGCGGGGCCGCACGCGTACCCTGCTCGACGTGCGCGAAGCCGATCGATCCTTGCCGCGAGGGGCTCTGCAGCAGGTGCCGCAAGGCAGGCAAGCCGGCGTTTCCCACAGCAGGATCCCCGACTCCGCTGCGCCGGAGACGGTAGGGTGCACCGGCAAGTGGGCGGCCCACGCACATCCGGGGAGGCCACGGAGCGGACCCCGCGCACGGCCGCGAGAGTCGCCGCGTCGCGGGTCAGTGCGGGATCGCTCTGCGCGGTCGCACCTTCACGCTCTCCCGGAACGCCTCGATGATGGCGCTCACCTGGAACATGGTTTCCGTGCAGTCGAGGAGGTGAAGGTACAGCGAACGTCGCGCCACACCGTCCAGCAGGAAGCCGAAATAGATCGCCATGAGCGGGTTGATGAACAGCTCGCTCGCGCTCGTGCGCTCGGTGAACTGGACGTTACCGAACTCGCCCCGCACCGCGGCGCCGATGGAACCGTTCACGATGCTGGGGCGCCCTCGGGTGCTGGCTTGTGCATGGGCGACGGCATCGAGGAACGCGGCCCCCTCCACCGTGCTGCGCGCCACGGAGAACGCGCCGAGGTAGGAACCATCGCGCTCGAGCGCCGCCACATTCTCGAGAAAGTGCGCGTGGCAAACTCCATGGTAGGTGTCCACGCCGAAGCCGATGCACGCGAGGAGCTTGATGGGCACGGCCAGCCGCGAGACGGCCGCCAGGCTGGTCATGTCCTCTTCGGGCGTGCCCAACCCAGCCTCGTCGCCGCGCATGAGGATGTCGGTGCCGCCGTCGACCAAGACGATGGCGTCGGTGTCGAGGCGCTCGCACAACGCCTGGTACGCCGCGCGCACCGGGCGTACGCCCACCTTCTCGAGCGCGTACACGGTCGACGGCAGCCCCTGAGTCCTCAACCAGCGCGCCAGCGTGCGTTCCGGGAAGTACTGGTCCTCCCCCTCGACGTCTGGCGTGACCACTGCGAGGTGCGGAGCCATGAACGGCGCCGTCGTGCCGCCGATGTAGGTGAAGCTCAGGTTGGCCAGGTGCACCTGTTTGCCCTGGTTCACCAGCGCCAGCGCGAGCGGCAGCCCGGCGTAGATGTCGAAGCCGCCACCTGCCCCCGCGACGAGCACAGTCTTGGCGTCGGCAAGGCGGTCGAGCAACAGCGGTGCGCCCAGTGATGACATGGTCACTCACCAAGCGTATCTCATGGCGAGGGCCTTCGTTGGCGCACCGCAGACGTGCGGCGCCTGGGGCGGTGACCAAGCGGCCGCGACCGACCCCACGAGCTCGCCACCGTGACGCGGCGCACGGCGCGTCGGTCGCCGGTGTGGGCACGTGGTCGTTGCCGCCTGGCTCGTGGCGGCTAGACCCTCGCCGCGCCAAGCAATAGGTTGATCGCTTGGGCGATCCTGCGAGGTTGCACCCCGGGGCGCGACCGAGGGTGGCACGCGAGGACCACAACGCGACCGTCCACGCGCCCCCAGGCCACGACCTGCGCCGCACAGTCCCGCGCCTCGCGTGGCCACCGGGCATCCAGGCGGGCATCGAGACGAGGATGCGCGCGCGCCACCGTGCCGACGACTGGGAGTAGGCCCCGCCGCGGCGGGACCGCGAGGACATGACCGCCGGGGCGGCGCCAGGGCCTTGCCACGAGGCTCGGCGCTCTGATCGGGCTCGCGGCCGAGCCCGACGGCGCTCGGGCGCCTGAAGTCGTCGTATCATCGCCGCGATGCTGTGGCCCTCATCGAGTCGTGGGCAGCGCTTCCGCGAAGAAGCGAGGCGTACCTGACGGAGCGCCAGTGGTTCGACGTGAAGGCGACGTACGCGCCGGAGAGGCTCGCGGAGATGGCCAAGGACGTCGCCGCGTTCGCCAACGCGCTCGGCGGCGCGATCATCGTGGGCGCCACCGAGGGGCACGTGGAGCCCGACTACTCCGCACCGCTCCCCGCGAAGTACGCAGAGGATCGCGCGCTGGACTTCGACAAGGCCGTCCGGGACTACTGCCGCCCGAGCCCGGCGATCCACGTCCGGGCGATCCCTTCGCCTGGCGCACCAGGTAAGGTAGTGCTTGTCGTCAACATCGAGCCGGCGGTCGATCAGCCGATCGCGGCACGCCACGCCGAGGACAAAGACGCTTGGCGCTTCCCCATCCGCGTCGGCCGCGACACCGAGTTCCTCTTGCCCGAGCAGCTTCCCCTCTACATGAACTCCAAGGCTCGCCGTGCGAAGCTCCTCCTCTTGCGGGCCCTCGCGGCGGGCGGTGACATCGACCTCTTCTGCGTCCCGTCCGGGGGCTCGAAGCACAACGTCCTGCAAGGCCGCTCCCGCTTCAAGTTGGACGCCGTCGACGTCGACCGAGGCGGCGGCGTCCAGTTGCGAGACGGCACGGGCGAACTCCGGCACCAGTCGATCGTCATCCCGCTCGATGACGTCGAAGCCGTGTGGATCCAGCAGGATGGCAGCTGGGCGATGCGCGTCAGCGGTCGGATGGAGACGTTCGACTCGTTCGACGGACAGCAGAAGGGAGCACTGATCTACACGCCACCGACCACGTTCGTCGTCTCGCCCTTGGGGGCCGTTGTCGAGGAACTGGGCAAGCACGTGCGCGATGTCGCCCGTACGCTCGGCAGCACGCTCGTCGTGCAGAACTTCGAGCGCCGCGAACCGCTCGAGGACGAGATCCGCGAGCGAGCGCACCGCTTCTGGCTCATGCGCGAGGAGCGTGGCTTCCCCGGCTCGGCGACGTCGGACTGGGTGAACGCGCGCCGCGCGCTGCTGGCCGAACGCCGCGACGGCTGAGCCAGAGTGCACCGAGAAAACTCCGAAGGGCACGCGCACGCAGAAGCGCGTGGAGAGAACCTCGCCCACGAGCGCTCTCCGCTTCGCTTCGACCTCGCTCCGCGCTCCGGCGGCGGCCCCGGACGGCCACACGCACTCACGGGCCGGTCGTCGAAGCTCTGATGATGAACAGCTCCTCTTGGTCCACGAGCCTGCTGGAGATGAGGTTCACCGGAGTAAACCATCCCTGATGGGCGCGCAGTATCGACAGGGACACCGTGGCGAGTTCGACAGTGTATGCGAGCGACGCGGTGTGTGGGTTGAACACTGGGTCCAGGGCGATCTTGACGACGTCGCACGTGGCAAGTGTCGGTGGGTTCCGCAATACCTCGCCGGCTGGGAAATGGATCAGCCACGGTCCAGCGGGCCCGGCGCGCGAGCGAATCGCGACGACCTCTCGGCCGGAGTCCGCACCGTAGCAGCTGTCGCGGAAGGTCATCGCGCTGCGCTCGTTCGAGAATATCGGCGCATACGAGTAGCCGTGCACACAGATCATAGCCGGAAAGACCTCACACACAAGCACGTTCGGTTGCTCGGCGACTGGAACAGTCCCGGGGGGTGGGACGCTAAGTCCCCAGAGCGTGCGCAACTCCTCCGCGTAGGCCTCAAGACCGATCCACGCCTCCTGCAGGAGGTCGTCAAGCCGGAGGCCGTCGGCATATGTCCATGCAGTAGCGCGATGCGGACGCGGGATCGATGACGGGTCTGGGACGAGGTACAGATTGATGTCCGGAAGGGACGCCTCTCGAACGCGGGCGTCTCGAGGGAAGTACCCGGCGCCCGGAGTCTCCTTCCAGCCGCGATGAATGAGGACGTTCCGGTAGCCGTTCACTCGCTCGTACCAGTCTCGGCGTCCTTGAAGCAACTGGACCTCGCCCACGTTGTACTTGCAGGCGGGTGTCGCGACGAGGTTCTCCTTCACGGCGCCGTCGAGCGACCATCTGTCCCCAGCGCTTGCCGACTCGCCGCTTCGGCGCGCCGCGATGAAGAGAACCTCTTCCACGAAGCCCTTCGCGGCCGCGAGCATGCCGGTGGCCTCGAACAGGGCGAATCTTGCCAACAGATCTCCCGCGACAACGCCGCCGATGCTCCGCCGACGTTCATCGAGGACATCCGTGAGCCATGAGAAGCGACGGAAATGATAGCTTGCGCGTGTCAGGGTATTCGCGAGGGATAGGAGGAGGTCCGAACACTCAGGCTGGGGTATCGCCTGTAATGGGCTCGGCGGCACCCCGTCCTCAAAGACTCGGAATGTCGCCGCAGCCTGGGTGTCGCAATTCGGAAATCCTTCCGGGGGCTCTATGCGGTAGAACGACACACCAGGTCCGACGTTCGTCAGTTGCGGGGCCCGACCTGAATTCACACTCATGGCGCATCTTACCTCGCGCCCGTGCTTGATGCGAAGCACTTGCGCGATTGGACCGCAGAGGACATGCGCGAAGTCGTGCCGTCGGCCAGCGTGACGAAGGCTTGCCAGCGTCCGGTCTCGCGCCACTTACTCTCGGCCTTGCTCGTTCCGATCTTGGTCTCGTGCATGAGGTCCGCTCTCGTGTGCCATGCCTCGGGCTGCTTTCCGACGGCGCCGGTGCGTTCTTCGTTCATTCCCTACGCTTCGGGCCGCGTCGAACCTTCGGCTTCGGTGGCGTCCAGCCGGCGGGCACGTCGCTGGCGGCGAGCACGGCGGCGAGGCACCGAAACCCGCAGAGAGTTGAGCAGCACGACGTGACATATGCAGCTCTGTGCGCTGGTTATCGTTATCGTAGTCGTGGTTTCCGTTTGACCCCCCGCACCGCCCTCCGGTGCTTGCTCTTCCTCGCAGCCGCACGGCAGAAGTGCGCCGATGCAGCCGAGGAGCAGGGCGGTCGCGCCGTGCAGCCGGAGTTCGTGCGTGAGTGGTCGCATTCGTACACCGTTCCTGCCGACTGTAGCACACGCGATGGATGGCGGAAGGCGATGCCGGCGCAGTCCCGCGCGGAGGCGCTCCACGCGAAGTCGAGACCAGGTGGATCTTCGCGCGCAGCCACTGGCGTCGCAAGGGCGCTCGTGCGCGCCCGAGGCGTGGCCACCGGCCGGCTCGAGCCCGGTAACCGGTCGGCGGCTCGAGGTCGCGCGTGTCGCGCCACCAAGGTCAACGCACATCGCTCCGGGAATGTCCATTACACGCCATTACACGCCCGACGGCCTCCGGTGGCGCTCGCCGAGCCGTCGTTCGCGCGGGTGTTCGCCGACGCGCGGTTCGCGCACTTCGCAGGGGGCCAGTACAAACCACCCCAACGATCTCGCACGTTTGGAGCCGGTCGCTCGGGGCCCGGGGCCAGCCCCTTCGCAGCGACGCCGTTCGAGCGTCTCGCAGCAGAGGGCGCGTCGAAGCGACCACGCCGCCGTTCGCGCATTTCTCATGCTGAGCAGCCGGCGCCGTCCGCAGCGCAACCGCGCAGGACCAAACAGCCGCAACGGTTGCGAGCGGCATCCGCGCCAGAGTAGACTCGAGTCGTTCGGACAGTTGCGGAGAGGCCGCACTTGCCGAAAGCAGTTGCGGCAGCCCTTGCCGGTTCGCCGCCGAGAATGCCATCCTGACTCGTACCCGTTCACGGGGTGTAGGTCCATCAGCTCCATATCGCACTTTGTCGTTCCATTCGTAACGGGCAGTGTCGGAGGTGCTTCCCTTGGGTGCGCTGTTCAGGCATTCAGTAGCGCATGGCGCACGATCCTCGCGACGAGCTGATTGCCGAGCAGGCTGCGTTGATCGCGCGGCAGGCGGCCATCATCGAGACGCAGGCCAAGGAGATTGCTTTCCTGAAGCTGCAGCTCGCCGAGTTGCAGGAGAAGGTGCGGCAGTCGTCGCG
>JACRDA010000401.1 GCA_016212965.1 Myxococcales bacterium | reverse complement strand
CACCCCCAGGCCCCCTCTCCCGGGGGGAGAGGGGGCGGTCCATGTCGGGGACTTCCGTCGTGGGCTCGGTTGCGTGCCCTCGAATTCCGCCGCGGACTCTCGGCTCGCATCCCCCCTCTCCCCTCGGGAGTGGGGGGCAGGGGGGTGAGGGTAGAATCCTCGGTCCGGATGCCGCGTGCTTCGAGGCCGAGAACCCTCGGTCCGCGCGTGCTCTTCCCGCAACTCGCGGAATGGGTCTGCACCCCTCCGCTGCCGCGCGACACTCCTCGACCCCAGACTTCGCACGCCCCGATTCCTGCTGAGGCTCTAGGCCGAGAAGCGGATCTCGAAGCGGCAGCGCGCGTCGCCCGCCGCACGGCAGCGCGTCTCGACGGCGCGCGCGGGCGTGCCGAACACGGTGGCGAAGTAGGCGGCGTAGATGCCCGTCACGAGGTAGCACGAGGGGCGCCCCGTCTGGCCGAGGCGCCGCGGCTCGGGCGTGTTCGCGACCTCGACGACGGCGTCCGGGCCGTCGCCCGCCGGGGCGCCGTCCGCGGCGAAGCCCGCGCGGCCGGTGAGATCGATGAGCTCGACGCGGCCCCAGCCGCCCTCGGTCATGATCATGCGAAACACGATGTGCAGCGACTCGCGCACGAGCGCGTGGAAGAAGCGCGAGCTCCGCGCGCGCGCCAGCATCTCCGGCCTCCCCACCAGGGGCTTGAGCAGCGCCGGGACCCAGATGCCGTGGTCGATGGCCTGGCGGATCTCCCAGGTCGCGCCCTGGAAGCCCACCTCGTAGAGCACCTCCGGCAGGCGCGGACCGAGCTCGCGCCCGAGGATCTCGTGCCACGCGGCGAGGAAGCCCTCGCTGTACAGCTGCTCGCTCACGCCGCCGATGCCGATGTCGCCCTGCGGCGTCACGTCGTGCATCGCGAGCTGGCTCCGCCCGAGCGCGGCCTCGGCCCAGAAGAGGCGCCGCTCCGCCAGCGAGCCGCCGACGAGCGCCCCGCGCACGGCGACCTTGAGCACGCCGTGCGCCGCACGCTCGAGCGCCGCGCTCGCCGCCCGTGCGAGGCTACGCGTGTCGAGCGAGAGAGAGGTCGAGCCTTCGCTGCGGCTGAGCGCCTTCATGGGCGGGGAGCCTACAGCATCCCCGCCCGGCGCCGGAACTCGAGTGCCGCGTCGCTCACCCAGAAGCGCAAGAGGTCCGCCGCGACCGGCAGGCTCTTGACGAGGCGCACCCCGTCGATGCCGACCGGCGAGGGGCCGAGCTGGCGCAGGAGCTCGACCGCGGCGAACAGATCCCCGGCCGCGAGCGCGGCGGCGCGCGTGTTCGTGAGCTCCGAGGCCGCGAGCGCGGCCTCGAGGTCCACCGCGGGCTTCTCGTACGCGAGGGAGACCTCCTCGAGCGCCTTCTTGGCGCGGCGCGACAGCGGCTTCAGGACGCGCCTCTGCAGCGTGCGCGAGTGCTCGTCGTCGTACTGGCCGGCGAGAAAGTCGGGCAGCGTGAGCCGCACCGCTCCGGTGACGACGCAGGCGATCTCGCCGCGCGACAGGCGCAGGGCCGGGTGCATGTTGCGCGCGATGGCCGCGAACACGCGCCCGAGTGCGAAGGCCTGCTGCGCCTCGGACCGGTCGAGCAGGTAGCTCGGCACGAACAGGGCGGGCGGCTGCCCGAGCTCCACCCGCACGTCGCCGCCGGGCGACTTGGAGAGGTAGAGGTCGTAGCGCTCGACGGCGAAGGCGCCGGCCAGGCGGTCGCACAGGGCGCGCACGGGGTGGTCCGAGCGCTCGCCCAACCGGTCGCGGCTCGACACGCCGTAGCTGTCCGGCTCGAACGCGTAGGCCTTGGCGAAGCCCTCGGCGAGCGCCGCGAACACGAGGCCGATGCGGTTCTCGTCGGTCGGGTTGGCCGCGGTGAGAAAGCCGAGCTGCGCCGCGGAGAAGGAGCCCGGCCGCACCATCGCGGGCCGAACGCGCTGCGGCAGCTGCTGCGCCAGCGCGCGCTCGGGCTCGCTCGCGGTGCCGAGCACGCAGAGCGGCGCCGCTGCCAGGCTCGCCTCCGAGGGGCGGCCCTGCTCGTGGTAGGTGCGCGCGAGCGCGCGCCAGCCGCTCGCGACCGTCGGGTCGAGCGCGAGCAGCCGCTGCAGCTCCGCGATGCCCTCGGCGCCGCGCCCCACGCGTACGAGGCGGTCCGCGAGCTCGAGCCGCAGGACCGGCGCCTCGCCGCACGCCGCGAGCCCGGCGCGCAGCGTGGCGAAGGCCTCCTCCGGGCGACCGAGCGCGCCGTGCTGGGTGCGCGCCAGCTCGAGGTAGGTCGCCGTGATGTCGGCGTCCGCCACCTCGCGCGCCTCGTAGCGTCGCAGGTGCTCGCGCAGCACCTCGAGGTAGCTCGGCCAGCCCTCGCCGTCGGCGCAGAGCTTGCGGTACTGCTCGCCCGACGGGCCGACCGGCCCCTCGATGACCACCGCCGCGCGCAGCGCCTCGGCGGCGCGCTTCTTGTCGCCGGCCCCGAGCGCGAGCTGCCCGACCTGCACGAGGGCCCAGGCCCGCTCCACCGCGTCCTGCGCGGTCTGCGCCAGGCGCTCGGCGACCGCGAGCGCCGCCTCGACTCGGCCCGCCTGGTGCTCGAGATCCATCATCATGACGAGCGCCGCGCGATGGGTGGGTGCGTGCTTGAGCAGGGCCTGCAGGCTCGCAAGCGCCCGCCCGGGCTCGCCGGTGTGCTGCGCCGCGATGCGCGCGAGCTCGAGGTGCACCTCGACGAGCTCGTCCGTCGGCGGCGCGAGCGCGACCACGCGATCGAGCACCTCGGCCGCCTGCTGCCACTGCGCGCCGCGCCCGTAGAGCGCGGCCAGGGCGCGCGCGGCGGCTCCGTCCTCGGGCCGCAGCTTGCGCACGCGCTCGAGCGCCACGATCGCAGCCGGCACGTTGCCGAGCATCTCGGCCTGGAGGCGCGCCACGTCGCGCCACAGCGCCGCCTGGCGCAGCGGGTCGCGTGCCGCGCTGGCGGCGGTGGAGAGTCGCTCGACCAGCCGCTCGCTCGCGGCCCGGCCGGCGCAGAGCTCGCAGAGGCGCGCCGCCGCCTCGGGCGAGTCAGGGAAGCGCTCGAGCGCACTCTCGGCATCGGCCACGGCACCCTCGCGGTCCGAGAGCTTCTCGAGGCGCAGCACGGCCGAGCGGCACAAGAGCTCCGCTGCGACGCGCCCGTCGCGCGTCCAGGCGGCCTCGCGGCGCAGCGCCTCGCACAGGCCGGCCGCGTCACCGGCGCGCTCCGAGGCGCGCGCGAGGCCGCGCATGGCACCGAGGCTCTCCGGATCGCGCGCGAGGGCGGAGCGGAAGGACGCCTGTGCCGCCGCGGCGCTCCGCTCCTCGAGCGCGGCGCCGAGCCGCAGGAAGTGTGCGGCGGCGAGCACCGGGTCGCGCGCACTGCGGGCGAAGGCGGCGTCCACCTGGGCCAAGAGCGCGGCGTCGCCGCCCGCGAGTGCGAGCTCCTCGAGGGCCGCGAGCGCGTGGGGGTTCTGGGCGTCGTAGGACAGGACCGCGTCGTAGATGGCGCGCTGCTCGGCCTCGCTGCCGAGCCCGTGCGCGCGCATCAGCCGCCCGAGCTCGCACAAGGCCGCGATGCGCGCCGGCAGCTCGACGAGCACGCGCGCCTCGGTGGCGTAGACGTGGCACAACTGCTCCCACGCCCCGGCCTGCCGGTAGAGCGCCTCGAGCGCCACGAGGGCCGCGACGTTCTCGGGGTCGCGCTCGAGGACGGCCGCGTAGCTCTGGATGGCGCGCTTCGGGTCCTTCAGCCGGTCGTGCCACAGCTCGCCGGCGCGCAGCAGCGCCTCGACGGAGAGGCGCGGGTCGTGGGCGCGCGCGGCCTCGTTCGCGAGCTCCTCGGCGAGCTTGCTCCAGGCTCCGAGCGTCGCGAGCACGCGCGCCAAGGCGTCGGCCGCGGGGCGGTAGTGCGGTACGGCGTCGAGCGCGCGCTGGTAGGCGGCCGCCGCCTTGTCGAGCTCCGACAGCCGCACCTCGAGCACCTCGCCCCAGCGATAGGCCGTGCGCGCCTTCGCCTCCGGCTCGTCCGCGAGCGGCAGCTCGGCCTCGAGGAGCTCGCACACGCCGCGCCAGTCGGCGCGTGCGCGCAGCAGGCGCTCGAGCGCACGCCGGCTGGCACCGTGGCGCGGCTCCTGCGCGAGCGCGCGCCGGTAGCGCGTCGCGGCCTGGGTCGCGTCGCCGAGCCGGAGCTCCTGCAGCTCACCGCTCTGGTGGAGCAGCGCCACGCGTGCGGCCGGGCTCGTCGCGAGCTCGATCTCGCGGTCGAGCACCTCGCAGAGCTCGCGGTGGCGTCCGAGCTTCTGGTAGACGCGCGCGAGGCAGCCGAGCACGGGCGCGTGCTTCGGGTCGATCTCGAGCACGCGCCGGTAGCGCACCAGGGCCGCCTCGGCGTCGCCGAGCCCCTGCTCGAGCACCTCGCCAGCCCGCAGGAGCAGGCTCACGCGCCGCGCCGGTTCCTTGGCGAGCGCGGCCTCGAGCTCGAGCGCCTCGGCGAGCTCGCCCGGTCGTCCCGCCGCTTCCGCGGCGCGCTCGAGCGCGTGCAGGGCGCCGAGGTGCTGCGGCTCGACCGCGAGGATGCGCCGGTAGGCGGCAATGGCCTGTCCGGGGTCGTGGAGCGCGTCCTCGCAGAGCGCGCCGATCTTGAACCAGTAGGCGACCGCGACGTCGCGGTCCTTGGCGGCGTCGATGGCGCGCCGGTAGAGCTCGACGAGCGCGGCGAAGCGCCCCGCGCTCGCGTGCAGGCGCACGAGCGCCTTGAACGAGGCCTCGTGTCCGGGTGCGAGGGAGAGCGCGCGCGCGTGGACCTCGCTCGCCTCGACGGGGTCGGCGAGCCGCTGCTCGAGCACCTCGGCTGCCGCGGCGAGCGCCTGCGCACAGCGCAGAGGGTCCGTCACGGCTTCGGCCTCGGACAGGTGGCTCTGCACGAGCGGCTGCCAGCGCTCGTGCTTCGTGTAGAGTAGCGCGAGCGCGCGGCGTGCCGGTGCGTAGCTCGGGTCCTCGACCGTCGCGGCGTCGTACCAGCGGATCGCCGCCTCGTCGTCGCTCTGGGCCCGGGCCGCCTCGCCGAGGCGCATGAACAGGCCGAGCCGCTCGGTGCGCCCGCGTGTGATCTCGACGAGCCTGCCGAGCACGGTGCCGAGGCCCTGCTGGTCGCCGCAGGCGACGTACGATTTCGCGAGCTCCTCGAGCACGAGCGGGTCGGCCGGGGCGACGGTCATGGCCTGCACGAGCGCGGCCCGTGCCTCGTCCTCCGTAGCGAGCCGCTCGGCGTGCACGCGCGCCATGCGGAAGTACGCCATCGCCTGGACCTCGCGGTCGGGCGACTGCGCGGCCTCGCGCTCGAGCGTCTGGGCGAGCTCGCGCCACCGGCCCTGGGCGTGCAGCAGGCGCTTCAGCGCCCCGAGGGCGCCGCTCGCGTGGGGGTCGACCTCGAGCGCGAGCTGGTAGAGGTCCGTGGCCGTCTTGTCGTCGCCGAGGCGGACCTCGGTGAGGTGCGCCCGCTCGACGAGCAGCGCGGCGCGGTGGCGCGGGTCGTTGCCCACGGCGTTCGCCTCGAGGGCGCGGGCTCGTTCGAGGCCGGGCCAGTCCTCGGCCGCGAACTGGGCCTGCACCAGGGCCTTGAGGACGGCCGGGTCGGTCGGCGCGAGCTCGGCGGCGCGCGCGTAGCACTTGCGCACGGCGTCCCGGTCGCGGCCCGTCTCGTCGATGACGCGCCCCTTGTCGAGGCACAAGAGGGCCGCGGCCCGCGGCTCGCCGGTGAGCTTGATCTCCGCGTCGTAGAGGGGCAGTGCCGCCTGGACGTTCTTCTTTTCGAGCAGGAGCCGGCGCGCGCCGCGGATCGCGGCCACGTGGTCGGGCGCGAGCGCGATGGCCTGCTGGTAGTGCTTGAGCGCGACCACCGTGTCGCTGCTGGCGCGCGCGATCTCGTAGTGCAGCCGCGCGGCCCGGAGAGGATCGGGGCTCTGGGCGAGCTCGGCCTCGCAGGCGCCGGCGAGGTCGGCCGACACGAGGCTCTGGGCGCGCGGCGCCT
>JACRDA010000398.1 GCA_016212965.1 Myxococcales bacterium | reverse complement strand
GCGCGCCGTGGCGCGCGTCCCGGAGCAGGGGCGCGGGTCCGCGGCGCCGCCCGAGGAGCCGCGCGGCGCGTACGCGACCCGCGGCCCGGCCGACGAGCCGGTCGCGCCGCGCGTGCCGCGGCCGAGCGCCTACGCCTCGCGCTACGAGGCGCCCCCGCCGAGGGGAAAGCGCGCCTTCGGTCGACTCGCCTTGCCGCTCATGTTCGGTGCCGTCGGCGTGGCGCTCGCGCTCGGCGCGCGCTGGATGCCGGGGCGCGCCGAGGCACCGCCGCCGCCGGCTCAGCTCGCCGCGGAGCCCGAGGCGACCGACGTCGAGGCGCCGCCGGCCGCAGAGGGCCTGCCGCCCGGAGCCTTGCCGGACGAGCCGGCCGGCAGGGCCGCGACCCCGTCCGGTCCGGAGCCCGTCGATCCGGGGGCCGAGCTGCCGCTGGAGCTGCCCCTCGATCCCAAGGACAGCGTCGCGCAGGGCGAGGGCGTGGTCGAGATCGTCGCGGGCAAGAAGGACAAGATCTACGTCGACGGCAAGCTCATCGGCGAGGGCCCCGCCGCGCGCGTGACCGTCAAGGCGCGCGCCGAGCCCTACGAGGTGCGCGTGAAGATGGGCGGCGAGGATCGGGTGCGCTACGTCGCCGCGCGCGAGGGCAAGAAGATGCGTCTGCGCGTCGCGCCCCCCTGGTCGCGCTGAGCGCGGGCGCGCGGCTTGCTCCACGGCCGGCGCGCGTGCCAGGCTTGTGCGCAGCATGAGGACACGGCCGATGCCCCGGGTGCTGCGAGCCTGTGCGTTGCCCACCGCGCTCGCGCTCGCCGCGTGTGGCTCGCCCGAGAGCACGTCGCGGGCCACGCGTACCGGCTCCGGGGCGAGCGCGTCGATCCCGCTCGCGTCCGGGAGCGCCGCCACCACGGGCTCGGGCGCCACCAGCAGCTCCGCACCCTCGCCTCCGGCCGTGCCGGGCCCGGCCGATCACCTCGTCGTGGCGCGCGCCTTCGTCGAGCAGCTCGGCCGCGGCGACTTCACGGGCGCCGCCACGCGCCTCGCGCCGGAAGCCGCGGTCACGCTCGGCGCTGCCGAGCTCCAGGCGGCTTGGACCGGGGCCCTCGCGAACAAGGGCACCTTCGTGCTCGTCGAGTCGGTCGAGCCCTCCACCGCCGACGAGCGCTTCGTCGTGCACGTCCAGCTGTCGGCCGGTCACCTCGAGGTGCGCCTCGGCTTCGCTCCGGGTGGCGACGTCGCGTCGGTGCACGTCGGGCTCGCCACCGCGTCGCTCACGGCCCCGGCGTACATCGAGCCCGCGAAGTTCACCGCCGAGGAGGTGAAGGTCGGCCGCGGGCCGAGCGCGCTCCCCGGCACCTTGCTCGTGCCCAAGGGCAAGGGGCCCTTTCCGGCCGTCCTGTTCGTGCACGGCGCAGGCGGGGCGGATCGCGACGACGCCACGCGCGGCGGCTCGCGCCCGTTCCGGGACCTCGCCGAGGGGCTCGCGAGCCGGGGCATCGCCTCCTTGCGCTGGGACAAGCGCACCCACGACCCGGCGTTCGTGGCCGCGCTCGGGGGCGACCCCCTCGATTTCGGCCTGAAGGAGGAGGTCCTCGACGACTTTGCGGCGGCCCTCGAGCTCGCCACCGGTATGGCCAGCCTCGACTCGAAGCGCCTGTTCGTCCTCGGCCACGGTGAGGGGGGCTGGCTCGTGCCGCGCTTGCTCGAGCGCCACCCCGCGCTGGCCGGTGGCATCGGGCTCGCGGCGTTCGCTCGCCACCTCGCCGACACGCTCGTGCCCGAGCTCGAGCATCTGGCCAAGCGCGACGGCGCGGTCGACGCCGCGGAGCAGTCGCGCCTCGAGGCCGCGGCGCTCGAGGTCGCCCGGGCCCACGACCCGAAGCTGCCGCGCGACACGACGGCCGCCGCGCTGCCGTTCGGCCTGTGCTGCGCCCGGTACTGGCTGGACCTTCAGGGCTACGACGCGGTGGCGACGGCCAAGGCCGTGCCGCAGCCGCTGCTCTTCTTGCAGGGTGGCCGCGACTACCGGGCCACCGAGACGGCCGATCTCGCCCGCTGGCGCGCCGGTCTCGCGGCGCGGCGTGACGTCGAGCTCCGCTCGTACCCCACGCTGAACCACGTGTTCGTCGCGGGCCAGGGCCCGGCGACGCCGGCGGAATACGACGAGCGCGCGGGCAGCGTCGCGCCCGCGGTCGTGACGGATCTCGCCACCTGGATCGCGAAGCGCTGAGCGCCGCCCTCAGGGGTTGGTGGCGGTGACGGTGTAGGCCGTGCAGTTCGGGGCATTGCCGAACGTGCGGTACACCTGCACGGTGACCGACGCCTGGCGCGTCGCGCTGTCGCTGCAGCAACCCGGCCCCGGGATGTAGCCGTTGAAGTTCTGCTCCCACACGGTGATGGGGTTGCTGGTCTCGCCGCCCACGCCGCAGCCGATGGCCGCGCAGCTCGGGCTGGGCTGGAGCACGGCCATCGAGTACTGGCCACCGCCCGAGTTGGTGAGCTCCACCCGCGGGTGGAAGGCGGCGCCGACCCCGCCCGGGGCCGTGAAGGAGAACGTGAGGTAGTCGGAGCCGCCCGCGGTGTCGACCTTGCCGGTCATGGTCTGGGTGGCGCCGCGCGCGACCGAGACCGTCCCGGCGCTGCCGCAGCTCGTGGCGTAGGAGTCGGTTGCGCACTCGCAGCCGTTGGCGACGTTGCTGTCGAAGTTGGCGAAGCCCGAGGTGCATGCCGTGATCTGGCAGGCGCCCGAGGTGCAGGCCCAGGAAGCGACGTTGACGGCGCCCCCGTTCTGCACGGCGCAGTAGGGGCTCGGGGGGCCCGAGCCGTCCGCGGTCGCCGCGTTGCAGTCGTCGTTGAGGCCGTTGCAGACCTCGAGGTCGACGTCGTTGGGATCGCTGCAGGCGAGCGCGCCGGCCACGCAGCTCCGCGTGCCCTCGGTGCAGAGGTCGGCGTCGACACCGTCGCAGGCGGTGCCGTTCTGCGGGTCCTCGGCGCCGTCGGCGCTCGCGCCGTCGCAGTCGTCGTCGAGGCCGTTGCAGAGGTCCGTGGTGCTGGAAGTGGCGTCGCTGCACACGAGCGCGCCGGCCGAGCAGCTGCGCGTCCCCTCGAGGCAGAGGTCGCTGTCCGCGCCGTCGCACTGCGTGCCGTTCTGCGGGTCCTCCGAGCCGTCGGCGCTCGCGGCGTCGCAGTCGTCGTCGAGCCCGTTGCAGGTGTCGACGGTGCTCGTCGTGCTGTCGCTGCACACGAGGGCGCCGCCCGAGCAGCTCCGTGCGCCCTCGAGGCAGAGGTCGCTGTCGATGCCGTCACACTGCGTGCCGTTCAGCGGGTCTTCGGAGCCGTCGGCGCTCGCG
>JACRDA010000391.1 GCA_016212965.1 Myxococcales bacterium | reverse complement strand
GGGTGCGGGCGCGGGCGGGTGCGGGCGCGGGTGCGGGTGCGGGCGCTCGAGTGTCGCGCCGGCGGATGGCGCCGGCCGCCTGACACGGTGTCCCGGAACGTGGCCTCGCCAGCCGCTCTCCCCTCTGCACCCTTTGCACCCTCTGCACCCTCTGCACCCTCTGAACCCTCTGAACCCTCTGCGGCCTCTCTCCCCTCTGCGGCCTCTGCGGCCTCTGGGTCTCTGCGGTCTCTGCGGCCTCTCGGTCTCTCCGGTCTCTGCGTGTCTGCGGAGGCCCGCGCCTCGGCCGGCGCCCGAGCTCGCCACCGTGCGACTTGACGCCGCCGGGGTCGATGCAATCATCGCTCGCAGACCTCGCGGACGGCGATGTCGACTCGCCGGATCCCTGGCGGGCGTGCGCGTGACGGGAGATGCCATGCCGACCGAGCCCTTCGCCACGATCCAGGAGCTCTTCTCGAGCGAGCGGCCCGAGGATCTGCGCCGCGGGCTCGAGCTCGCGCGCGCCGAGATCGCGCGCCACGCGCCGAGCGAGGTGCAGCCGCTGTTCGAGCTCATGGCCGTGCTCTTCTACATCGACCCGCTCGACCACCCCGAGCTCGTCCCCATCGTCGACGAGGCCGTGAGCGTCATCGCGAGCCTCGGGCCGCCGATCATCCCCGCCCTGCTCGGGAGCCTCGCGGCCGGCGACGTGAAGGCGCAGCTCGCGGTGGCGCACGCGCTCGGGCGCATGGGCGTCCACGCGGTCGAGCCGCTCGTCGCGGCCTTCCGCGCCGCCGCGGACCCCGAGCGGCAGGCGTTCCTGCTCTACGCGCTCGGCAAGATCCGCCACCCCGAGGTCGCCAAGGCGGTGCCGATCGCGCTCGTGGCGGTGCAGTCCGGCGACCTCGAGCTGCGCGACACGGCGACGCGAGCCATCGGCAAGCTCGCCGAGTCGATCGCGCCCGATGCCCTGCCCGAGACGATGCGCGTCGCGCTCGTCGAGCAGATGTTCGAGCGGCTCGCGGACGCGAGCGCCGGCGTGCGCAGCAAGGCCGTCCGCAGCCTCGGCAAGCTCGCCGCGCACGGCCACCTCACGCACACCGAGCGCGGCCAGCTGCGCGCGGCGTGCCAGCGCCTGCTCGGGCGCGAGGAGCGCTTCGACTGGGACCGCGCCTACGTGGTGCGCCGCGAGGCCGAGGCCGTGCTGCGGCAGCTGTGACGCGACGAACCCTCGACCCCGGCGGTTCTCACGCCGGCGGCGCGAGCGTCGCCGGCCGCTCCGAGCGCGGCTCGGGCGCGCGGCTCGAGGGCGGGTCCGAGACGTGCTCGGCCGTGAGGTGCTCGAGGTAGGCGAGCATCACGTACTCCTCGGCGGTGCGCTTCGGCCCGACGAGCCCGGCCTGGCGCCGCGCCGCGGCCTGCAGGTGGCGCGCGAGGAAGAACTCGAAGAAGGCGTTGGCCGGGTCGCAGCAGGGCTCGCCCGGGTCGGTGGTGCGCTCTTCGCGCGAGACCTCGCGCGCGCCGATGCTGCTGCGCCCGGCCGCCTCCATGTTGCAGCTCATGCGCTCGAGCTGCTCGGTCGTGGCGCCGAAGAGGAACTCGCGGAAGGCGGCGGCCTCGTCCTCGCCGTACTCGGGTCGCACCAGGTGCTCGACGAACTCGGGGGCGCAGCCGGCCTGCAGCAGGCAGAAGACCTCGCTCGCGCCCATGAGCGTGCCGAAGGTGGCGGCGACGCGCCGGCGCGCATCCCAGGTCGCCTCGAGCACGGGGAAGAACTCGCTCACGCGATAGGTGACGCGGTCCCACATCTGCGACAGGGAAAGGACGGCACGCTCGCGCACGGCGGGCGTCACGGCGGCGTCGGAGGCGATGTGCGTCAGCACTTCCTCGCACAGGCGCGTGTAGAGGCAGTGGCACTCGAGCCGCTCGACGCGCGTCAAGAGCTCGTCGGCCTCGGAGCTCGGCAGGGCCTCCTCGCACGCGAAGCGCAGCAGGCGGTAGAAGTTCACCTCGGCCATGACGAGGTTGCGCGCGAACAGGGCGCGCGTCGGCAGGAACATGTCGAAGTTCGCCGGGTTCGAGTGGCTGAGCAGCTGGAGCAGCGAGCGCACGTCGCGGCGGCGCGCGCCGAGCACCTGCGCGGCGCTGATGGGCGGGTACTCGGCCATGAGCGCGCCCTGGCGGTCGAGCAGCGCGACGTGGCGCACGACCTCGGCCGCGAGGGAGCTCCGCTCCGGGTGCGTGCTCGCCTCGAGCGCCGCCACGACGGCGTGGATCAGGGACTGCTCCTCGCGGTCGAACGGGCTCTGGGGTCCGAAGGCGATGGTCGATTCCATGGCGCTCACCGGAGCGGCTGGACGGCGGCGCGATGCCGGGCCCGCGCGGTTCTTCAGGGGTGGCGTGGTCGAGTTGCGCCAACACCCATACACGAAGTCTGAACGACCGCTATCACGGATGCACGCCCCGGCGCCACTTCCCGACGCGCCCGCGCGCCCGATCCGTGCTCGGGCGGCCCGAGCCTTCCGACGGTTCTCCCCGCCGAGTTGGGCTAGGATCGGCACAGAGACACGATGGAGCTCGCGACCGGCGCCGTCATCGCCGACAAGGTGCGGCTCGTGCGGCCCCTCGGCCGCGGGGGCATGGGGAGCGTGTGGCTCGCCGAGCACCTGGCGCTCGACACCGAGGTGGCCGTCAAGTTCATCTCGTCGAAGCTCGCCGGCGACGATCCCGCCGTGCTCGAGCGCTTCCGGCGCGAGGCGAGCGCCGCGGCGCGCATCAAGAGCCCGCACGTCGTGCAGACCTACGATCGCGCCGAGACCGAGGACGGGACGCCGTTCATCGTCATGGAGCTCTTGACGGGCGAGAGCCTGGCCGCGCGCCTGCGCCGGCTCGGCCCGCTCGGCCTCGAGGAGGCGACCCGCATCGTGGAGCACGTGGCGCGCGGGCTCGGCGCCGCGCACGCGCTCGGCATCGTCCACCGCGACATCAAGCCCGACAACGTGTTCGTGACGCCCTCGGACGGCGAGGTCTTCGCCAAGGTGCTCGACTTCGGCGTCGCCAAGCAGCACGGCGGCGGCGGCGTGGCCGTGACCTCGACCGACGCGATGGTGGGCACGCCGGCGTACATGAGCCCGGAGCAGGTGCTGAGCGCGAAGCTCGTCGACCACCGCGCCGATCTCTGGGCGCTCGGCGTCGTCGCCTACCAGATGTTGACGGGGCGCCTGCCCTTCCTCGGCGAGACGGTCGGCGCCGTCGCCGTGGCGATCTCGCGCGGGCGCTACCGGCCGGCGAGCGAGCTCCGGGCGGGGCTCCCGCCCACGGCCGACGCGTTCTTCCGGCGCGCCCTGCACCGCCGCATCGACAGCCGCTTCGGGGGCGCGCGCGAGCTCGCGCAGGCGTTCGCCGCGGCGCTCGGCGGCGCCGGCGAGCGCGCGCCGCTGCGCCCGGAGGCCGTGTCGTGGCCCGGCGCGGACGAGCGCCACGCGCCGCCCGACGCGCTGCGAGGACGCGACGAGGCGAGGGACGACGCGAGCCACGACGCGAGCGACGACTCTGCGACCGACGCCGACGCGTCGAGCGAGGCGCCGTGGTCGGAGGACGCGTCCGGGGAGGCGCCGGCGAGCGCCGCCGATCCGACCGCGCCCACGCGCCGCACCGATCGCGCACCGCTCTCGGGCCCCGCGACCGAGGACGCCCCCTACGCAGCGCTCGGCGAGCCCGGCGCTCCGTCCGGCGCCCGGAGCGCGCCCGAGCGCACCGTG
>JACRDA010000392.1 GCA_016212965.1 Myxococcales bacterium | reverse complement strand
CGCGCGGCCTCCTCGCTCGCGCGGCGCTCGCGCTCGGCGCGCGCGGCCTTCTCGGCCTCGAGCCGCGCGGCCTCGTCGGCGCGGGCCCGCTCGAGCGCGAGCTCGCGCTGCCGCTCGGCCTCGGCGCGGGCGCGCGCGCGGGCCGAGCTCTCCTCGCGCAGGCGGTCGTCCTCGAGCGCCGCGAGGGCCTGGAGCGAGACGAGGACGGACGTGTCGGTGGTGTCGTGGGACATGGGGGTGTTCCTCCAGCTGCGTGGACCACCCCCTTTGCAGCCCCCGCGCCAAGCAGAGAGCGGCGCAAGATCGAGCACTTGGCACACTGGCGCCGCACCCACGCGCGATCGCGATCGGGCTCGCCGCGAGCCTCGGCGATCGCGATCGACGCAAATCGGGTTACCATCCGCCGATGGCTCGTGCGCTAGCGGGGAACGCACTCGGCGCCGTCGCGCTCGCCCTTTTGGGCGCGCCTGGCTGCGTCTTGGTGCTGGGCAACGACTACGAGGTGAGCTCGGCCGGGAGCGGCCCGCAGGTGGTCGCGAGCGTTCCGGCGAACGGCGACACGCAGGGCGCGATCCAGCCGTACATCGAGATCCGCTTCGACCGGCCGCTCAATCCGCTGCAGGCCACGGGCCACGTGCGCGTCACGACGGTCGCCGGCACCTTCTTCGCCGAGACCGTGGCTTGCCCCGGCGTGAGCGACCCGACCTGCCTGCGCGCCGGCTATCCGCCCGAGGTGCTCGACGCGAACGGCACCAAGGTCGAGTCCGCGGTGGACGTCACGGTGACGCTCGACGCCGGCCTGCCGGGTGCCGACGGCTCGGTCAACGAGACCGACACGGTGCTCGGCTACCGGACCTTCGAGTACGACCCGAGCTTCTACGACGACACCAACACCGCGAGCTACAACCTCGGCGGCATCGCCTACGTGCCGATGGTGCAGTCGCTCTACTACCTCGTCCCGGGGCCGGCCGTGAATGCGCCCAGCCTCCGGCGCCTGCCCCTCGACGCGAGCCTCGCGCCGACCGCCGCCGAGTGGATCACCGTCGCCGATCTGTCGAACTACGGCACCGGCTCCTACGCCTACGGGCTCGACTACACCGGCAGCATCCTCAACATCGCGGCGGGCGACTGGAACCTCCTGCTCGGCAACGAGGTCCAGGGCGACGGGACGCTCACAGCGAGCCTCTACCTCACGCAGCCCACGCTGCCGCCGCCCGACGACGTGCTCGAGCTCCTTTCGGGCTCGACCGTGCTCGGCGGCAGCCAGGTGCTCTTCTCGCACAGCTGCTGCACCGACCTCACCGGCGTCCTGCGGTACGATGCGTTCGGTACGCCGGGCGCCCAGTGGTCGGTGTTCCTCACGAAGGACAAGATGGGCAACCCCGACGCCTTCGCCGCCTGGGCCACCGAGGTCCCGGAGCCCACGGTGTACGTGGTGGGCGACACCGCGATCTACAAGGTGCTGCCGGACGGCACGATCGTGAACCAGCAGGAGATCCCGCTCTTCACCTCCTTCGAGCCCGTGCAGATGCGCACCGACTCGGCCGGGCGGCTCTACTTCGCGTACTCCGACGTGCTCTCGGTGTTCGACACCGCGGGCAGCAACGGCTTCACCGAGCTCGCGCACCGGACACTTCTGTCCGCCACGCGCTTCGATCTGCTCGAGGACGGCCCGACGGTGCACGTCTTCTACGGCGCAGTCGACGGCGAGGCGATGCTCGGCGAGCAGATCTTCTACTGGTGAGCGTCGCCCGGCGGCGCTGTCCCGGCCGCACCCTCGGAGCGGGCGCGCAAGCCGCGGCGCACGAGCGCGACCGCGGCGGCGATCACGGCCGTGTTGACGGCGAGGAACGCGACGAAGAACGGCAGGCCGCCCGCCTGCGCCGCGCGGGCGTGCAGGACGGCGAGCGCGTCGACGTCGAGGACGGCGAGACGCTGGGCCTCGCGCGCGGCGATGACCCCGAGCATCGCGAGCGCGGTGCCGAGCGAGGCCGCCCCGAGCGCCGCGCGGTCGAGCCGGCCCGAGAAGCCGGCGGCGACCCACGCGAGCCCCCCAGCGAGCGCCCCCGCCGCCGCCACGAAGAGCCAGGGGCGAGCGAGCGGGCCAGACAGGGCCGCAGCCTGTGCCTCGGGCAGGAGGCCGCGGTACGCAAGCGCCAGCGCAGCCGCGAGAACGAGCCCGACGCCGGCCGCGACCGCGAGCCCGCGCACCTCGCGCGGCTCGAGCGGCGCGGCCTGTCGCTCCGCCGCCGCGCGGAGCTGCCAGCCCACGAGCGCCGCCATCGCGGGCAGCGCCGCCGCGAGCCACAGGCCGAAGCGCACCACCACCGCGGGCTCGCGCCACGAGAGCGGCCCGCCCTGGTAGACGGCCACCCACGAGCCGCGCGCGAGAGCGAGCGCGTGCTGGTCCGTGAACGAGAAGGCGACGAAGGCAAAGGCCGCGAAGGTGCCGAGGCCGAGCGCGCGGCGCGCGAGCGTCCGCGGCGGGAAGCGGCCGCTCTTGGCGAGGTACAGGCCGTAGAAGCCCGCGACGAGCGCCGGCACGATCGCCATCCAGCGCCAGAAGAGCAGCAGGTTCGAGGTGTAGAAGGCCTCGCGGTAGAGGATCTGCACGAAGAGCAGCGGCGCGACGCCGAGCGTGATGGCGCCGCCGAGCGCGAACGGGAGCCAGTCGACGAGCAGGGCGGCGACCCTCCCGGCCGAGCCGCGGGCCCCGGCGCGGCCGAGCGCGTGGACGGCGACCCAGCCCGCGCCGGCGAGCACGTACGAGAGCAGGACGGCGTGCAGCAAGAGCGTGAGCGCGTAGAGCGTGGCGTAGCCCGCGGTCGCGGGCGGCAGCCCGAAGGGGAAGGGCTCGCTCACGGGCGCACCTCGAAGGGCGCGGGCTCGGTGCCGGCCTCGTCGAGCCAGGCCGCGATCGCCGCGAGCTCGGCCGGGCTCGCCGCCGGCCGGTCGCTGGCCGGCGCGGCGCCGTGCAGCGACTCGATCCAGCGCGCGAGGGCCTCGACCTCGGCCGCTGGGCCGGCGAAGGGCGGCATGAAGCCCTTCGTGCGCTGCAGCATCGCGACGTTCATGCGCAGCTGCGTCGGCGTCCAGGTGCGCGTGAGCTCCGCGAGGCCGTTCGCGCCGCTCGCGGTGTGGCACACGCTGCACTGCAGCCGGAAGACCTTGGCCCCGAGCGCGAGCTCGGGCGGGAGCGCGGCGTCGGCGCCCGCGAGCGGGTACGGATCGTCGGTCACCGAGCCGCGGGCGCGCAGCGCCGCGACCTCGTCCCGACCGATCGAGTTCGAGTAGAGGACCTCGCGCACCGTGAAGGGCTTGCGCGCGCCCTCGCGCACGAACTCGCCCGCCCCGGTCGCGCCGAACGCGAGCGCGAGCAGGAGCGTCGCCGTCGCGCCGTTCACGTAGAGCTTCTGGCGCAAGAGGCCGAGCGCCGCGTAGCCGCCGACGAGCAGCGAGGCGCCGGCGGCGATGGCGACGAACATGGTCATCGGCACCGAGCCGCCGAGCAGCCACGCGCGGCTGTCCGCGGGGATGACCGCGAAGAACCAGAGACCGAGCAGCGGCATGGCGATCATCGGTGCCATGAGGTGCGCGGCGCGCGTGATGAGCCGCCGGCGGCGCTCGCGATCGAGCTCGGCCATGGTGTTGATGACGACCGTGGCGGCGAGCGCCGCGATGGTCGTCGCGACCACCGTGCGGAACAGGAGCGAGGGCCAGAAGCTCGGGTTGAAGAACCCGGCCCAGAGCCCGCCGCCCTCGAGCCAGCGCCCGGGCGTGAGCTGCCACGACAGGATGCCGTTGATCCAGAACAGCGAGAACCACGCGGCAAGCGCGTAGATCGCGAGCAGGATGCGGCGCGTGCGATCGGGCAGGCGCGCGGCGTAGCGATAGAAGAGGTAGCCCGAGACGAGCTCGACGCCGAAGAACGTCCACTCGACCGCCCAGAGCCAGTGGAACTCGTCCACCATGAGGCCGATGGTGCGCGGGCCCACCTGGATGGTCGTGAGCCACATCGCGACGCCGGTGACCGCGCCGAGCACGAACGACACGAGCACGAGCACGCGGAAGAAGCCGTCGAGGAAGCGGCGCGCGTCGGGCTCGCGCCCGCGCTCGGCGAGCCACTGGAAGTAGTAGAGCAGCATGCCGCCGCCGATGGCGAACTGCGCGAGGAACACGTGCAGGATGCCGAGCCCGCCGATCACCATGCCCTTCATCGCGGGGCCGAAGTCGTGGGTCGGGTAGAAGGGCGGCATGGGCGCTCGCGGCGCGCGCGCCGGGGAGCGCGCGGCCGAAGCCTAGCAAAGCGACCTCACCCAACGGAAGGTTTGCACGCGGGCGGATCCACCGCCGCGGCCCGAGGGCCCGAAGCGGTGATACCCTCGCTCGGTGGTCAAGCTCGTCGCGTCGCTCGTCATCCTCGTCATCTGCCTCATCGTGTGGGGCATCACCGCGCTCATCCAGGCCGCGAAGAGCAGCGGCTCGGGTGCGGGACCGGGCTACGGGCCGCCCTACGGACCGCCGGGCTACGGACCGCCGGGCTACGGACCGCCGGGCTACGGACCGCCGGGTCAACCCGGCTACGGGCCCCCGCCGGGTCAACCCGGCTACGGGCCCCCACCGCAGGGGGCACCGTACGGACTGCTCCCGCCCGGACAGCCCGGCTACGGGCCACCGCCCGGACAACCCGGCTACGGGCCACCGCCCGGACAGCCCGGCTACGGGCCACCGCCCGGACAACCCGGCTACGAACCCGCGCCCGGACAGCCCGGCTACGGACCGCCTGCCGCCGCGGTCGGATACGGCCCGCCGCCGGCACAGCCCGGCTACGGCCCGCCTCCCGGACAGCCCGTCGGCTACGGCCCGCCTCCCGGACAGCCCGTCGGCTACGGGCCACCGCCCGGACAACCCGGCTACGGCCCGCCTCCCGCCGCGGTCGGATACGGCCCGCCGCCGGCACAGCCCGGCTACGGACCTCCGCCGGGCGCGCCGGGATACGGGCAGCCGCCCGGAGGGTCGGGCGGGCCCTCCGTCGGCTGAGCGTCAGCGCCGCGCCGCCCGACGCCGCGCGGGCGCACGCGCTGCGCCCTTCTTCGCGTGCTTCGCTTCGCCGACCTTGTCCTCGACCTTCGAGAGCCGCGCGCGCAGCTCGCCGTGCTCGCGGCGCAAGGTCTGGACCTCGTCGCGGAGGCGCCGCAGCTCCTTCTTGCCGCGCGCCCCGAGGTCGCGCAGGGCCTCGCGGATGCGGCGGCGCACGCGCGCGTCCTTCTCGCGGTCGAGCGCGGTCTGCAAGGCGGCGCCGGCGCGCGGATCGCCCATCTCCGTCAGCGCCTCGACCACGCTCGTGCGCACGTGCGGATCGCGCTCGTCGAGCAGCTCCTCGAGGTGCTGGCGCGTGCGCCGGTCGCTCGTGATCTCGGGCAGGGCGGCGATGGCCGTCCGGCGCGCGCGCGCGGGAATGCCGTAGCGCGTCTGCAGGCGCAGCGGCTCGACGGCGCGGTGGTCCCGCAACTTCGCGAGCCCGTCGATGGCCCCCGAACGCAGGGTCTCGGCCCAGCTCGCCCGGTCGAGCAACGACACGAGCTCCTCGAAGGCCTGCGGCTGCCGCGTCTGGCCGAGCGCGCGGCACGCGGCGGCCGCGACGAGGATGCTCTCGTCCGTCCGCGCCAGGCGCTTCAGGAGCGTGGCCGCCTCGGGCGTGCGGAAGCGGCCGAGCGCGGTCGCGACGGCGCGGCGCACCTTGGGATGGCGCGTGCGGCTCGCCGCCTCGAGCAGCTCGTAGGCCGCCGGGGAGCGGATGTTGCCGAGCGCCGTGGCCGCCTCGGCGCGCGCGCCCCAAAAGGCGCGGCTGCGCAGGTGCTCGCCGAGCGCGCGGATCGTCGCCGGATCGTCGTGCCGGGCCAGGGCGTGGGCCGCGAGCAGCTGGCCGCGACCGGTGGGCGCCTCGGCGAGCTGCTGGCGCAAGAGATCGACCGGCACCTTCAGGTGGACCCGGCCGAGGATGCGGAGCTCGGGATCGACGACGCAGTAGCGCGGCCGCGGCATCGGGAAGGCGAAGGTGTGCGCCGCCTGGTCGATGCTGCGCCGCACGCGCTCGGGGCGCGCGCCCCGGCCCTCGGTGCGACCGATGTCGAGCTCGAGCTCGAGCGCGAAGGGCGCCGCGCCCGGGGGCAGCTGCTGCTTCACGGTGACGAGGAGCGCGCCGCCGGCGTAGTCGACGCCGACGTCGAGCCGCACGTGCCCGCCCCGGTGGATCTGCTCGTCGAAGTAGCGCGCCAGGCTGCGGCCGCTCGTCTCCTCGAGCGCGCGCTGCAAGTCCCGCGTCTCGACGACCCCGCCCGCGTGCCGCACGAGGTAGCGGTGGACGCCGCCCCAGAACAGCGCGTCGCCGAGCAGGCGGCGCAGCCCGTGCAGCACGAGCCCGCCCTTCTCGTAGAGGTGCCGGTCGAAGATGTCGATCGGCGCCTCGAAGTCCTGGCACACGACGGGGCGCTCGTAGCGACCCTCGGCCTCGCCGAGGTAGGCGCCGAGATCGGAGCGCAGTCCGTGCTCGTACTCGTCGCGACCGAGGTGGTGCTCGCGCCACACGTGCTCCATGAAGGTCGCGAAGCCCTCGTTGAGCCAGCCCTCGCTCCAGTCGCGACAGGTGACGAGATCGCCGAACCACTGGTGGGCGAGCTCGTGCGAGATGAGGTCGTCGCTCGTGACGTCGAGGGCGGCGCGCTGGTCGAGGAGCGTGTGCTCGTAGAGCGTGGTCGCGCCGGTGTTCTCCATGCCGCCGAAGATGAAGTCGTGCACGACGACCTGGGCGTACTTGCTCCACGGGTACGGCACGCCGGTGAGGCGCGCGAAGAGGCGCACCATCTCGGGGGTGTTGGCAAAGGTGCGCTTGCCGTCGATCTCGCGCCCGACGGGCACGTAGTAGCTGAGCGGCACGCCGTCGACCTGGCCGCCCGACAGATGGGCGAACTCCCCCGCCGCGACCGTGAAGAGGTAGCTCGGGACCGGCTGGGTCATCTGGTAGTGGAAGTGCCCCTTTTTCTGGGCGGCCTTGCTGCTCACGAGGTCGCCGTTCGAGAGCACGAACCAGCCCGGCTCGACCGCCACCTGGATGTCGAAGGTCTGCTTCACGTGCGGGGCGTCGTGGCAGGGGAAGAGGTGGCGCGCGTCCTCGTCCTGGCACTGCGTCCAGACCTGCCGCGGCCGGGTCGGCACCTCGGCGTCGGGCGCGAGGACGTACATGCCGCGCTGCGGCTCGGCGCTGTAGCGCACGCGCAGGGTCGCGGCGCGCACCGAGGCGTCGAGCGACACCGACAGGCGCGCGCCGTCGTAGACGTGGCGCGCACGGCGCCAGCGCTCGCGCTTCTTGCTCGGGCGGCGCGCCGTCGCGCGCACCGTGAGCGACACCTCCTCGATGTCGAAGCCCACGGCGTCGAGCTCGATCTCGGTCGCCTCGGGATCGGCGCGCAACAGATCGAGCTCGGCCGTGCCGCGCAGGCGGCGCGCGGCCGGGTCGAGCGTCCAGTCGACGGCGATGTGGGCGACGACGAAGGGACGCGCGCGCTCGTAGCTGCGCTCGGTGCCGGCGAGCACGAACGGGCGCGCCTCGGGGCCGGGCGCGGCCGCGGGCACGAGCGCCTCGCGCCCGGACCGGTAGGCCGACAGGACGGATCCACACGCGCAGCGATCGTGCAGGCGACCTTCCAGATTCATGACGGGCGAGCATGCTTGGAGGCGTGGCCGGGCACAAGCGCGCGCTCGCGGCCGCCTAGCCGCCCTGGCACTCGCCGAGCTGACAGGTCGCTCCCGTCGCGAAGCCGCAGCAGTCCTCGGCCACGGTGCACCCGACGGTGCTGCACGTCCCGGGCTGCGCGTAGCACGCGTACGCCGACGTGCAGTCGTCGCTGCAGCGCTCGGCGAAGAAGGCGAGCCACGCCGAGCGGGTGGTGGCGCTCACGCCGCCGAGGCGCGCCGACAGGACGCCCTCGCAGTCGGCGAGGAACGCGAGCTGCTCGTCGCAGCGGCACAGCTCGTCGACGGCGTCCCGGTAGCCGTCGAGCGAGAGGGCGCCCACGCATCCGGGGCTCGCGACGCCCACGATCGCGACCGCGCTGGCGGCGCCGAGGAGCGCGCCCGCTGCCCGCCTCACATCGCGCCCCCGACCACGAGCCCGCCGCCCTCGGGGCCGAGCCACGGGAGCACGAAGGGCGCGCGCCCCGTCGACGCCGGCTCGGGGCTCGACGGGGCGGTGAGCCACACCGTGAGGCCGACGGCCGTCCCGAGCAGGCCCGCGATCCCGAGCCACTGGCCCGCCTCGGCGAAGCGCTTGGCGGCGTTCGCGGCGTCGAGCCCCTGGGGCGAGCAGAACTTGTTCACGCAGCCGTCGTCGCGATCGGCCTGGCCCTTCTTCACGATGGCGCCGAGCTCGAGCCCGCCCGCGATGAGCACGGCGGCGCCGCTCGTGGCCGTGACCGCGATGCCGGCGATGCGCTGCGCGGAGCTCGGCGGCTCGGCGGGCCGGTCGGGATCTTCCGGCGGGGGCGCCGCGGCGACGATGGCGCCGACGTCGAGCTCGAGCCGCTCGCTCTTGCCCGCGACGACGGTGACCGTGTGCTCGGCGAGGACCTGCTTGCCGCGCACCACGGCGAGCTTGTACGTCGCCGGATCGAGGGGCTGCGGCAGGCCGAAGAGCTCCGGATCGACCGGCGCGCCGTCGCGCACGACGCCGACGCCAGACACGGGGTTCCTCACGACGAGCAGGAGCTTCGGCACCCGCGGCTCGAGCTCCTTCAGGTGGTCGAGCGCGTAGGTGAGCCGCTCGGTGCTCTTCTTGTCGAGCGGGTCGGCGGCGAGGTTCTTCTTCGCCCACTCGATGCCCTCGCGCCACTGGCCCTGCGCGGTCGCGAGCTTGCCCAGGTTGGCGTGGCACTCGGCGAGGTTGAGCAGCGTGCCGAGCTGCCGGTCGAGCTTCAGGCTCGCCTCGAACTTGGGGCACGCCTGCGCGTAGTCCTTGCGCGCGAAGAAGTCGCGTCCGGCCTGCCACAGGGTGTCCGCGAGCGCGGCGTCGTCGGCGCGCGCGCTGCCGCCGAGCCCCGAGAGGGCGACCCACACGACGAACGCCGCGGCGCGAGCGCGGCCCGCGCGTCGGCCCTTCGGACCCACTGTGAACGAGCGCTTGGTAGGCACGACGACCGGGCTCCGAGACGAGGGTAGCCAAGGTCCGGGGCGGGGTCGAGGGCGGCGGGCGTGCCGCGGCGCTTGCGCGGGCTGAGGGGGGTCCGGGTGCTTTGCGCCGTCGGCAGCCCGTGGCACAGCTCGGGCCCGACATGCGCCCCCTCCCTCTGCCTCTGCCGCACCTCGCGCTCGCGCTCGCGGCGAGCGCGCTCGGCGGCTGCGAAGCCCAGCCCGGCACGGGGCCGGCAAGCGGCTCGGGCGCGGCGCACGGAGCCGTCGGCCCCGACGCGCGCGAGCTCTGCCGGGCGGTCTTCGCCCCGCTCGGACAGAAGCTCGACGCGGCGTGCAGCGCCGCGGACCGGGCCGAGCGGGCCCACGGTCACCTGCGCGAGCTCGCGCTCGAGGCCGAGGCGCGCTGCGTCGCCGCCTTCGAGCCCGTGCGCCGCAGCGGTCAGGGCGAGCTCCGGCCCGAGGCGATGCGCGCCTGCGGGGCCGCCCTCGCCGAGGCGTCGTGGAAGGACGTGCTCGACGCGCGCGATCTGTCGCTCGTGTTCCCGGCGAGCCGCGAGCTCGTGCGCGGTCGCCTGCGTGCCGGCGACCCGTGCGCCTCGAGCCTGCACTGCGCCGACGGCCTCGTGTGCGCCGGAGAGGCCACGGGGCGCACCTGCCGCGCGCCTGCCACGCTCGGCGCGCCCTGCGTGCGCGGCCGGCCGCTGTTCGGCGGCGACGCCCACCCGCTCTGCGAGGCGGGCCTTGGCTGCGCGTCGCCGACCACCGACCCCGACCTCGACCATCCGCTCGGCGTGGCGCCCGGCGCCCTCTCCCCGGAGGAGCTCGCGCGGCTCGCGCCCGCGCGCCAGGTGCGGGACGCGACGGGCGCGCTCGTCGGCGCCTCCGTCGGGCTCGACGCCCCGCCCCCCGCGGCGGAGCCCCCTGCGAGTGTGCTCGGCGCGTCCCCCACCGCAAGCTCGGGGCCGGCCCCGCCGGCGCGCTGCGCGCCCGAGCCCCCGGTCGCCGCGGAGGGCCAGGCCTGCGGTCGGCTCGGCTGCCTGCCCGGCCTCTACTGCGACGCCGCGGGCAGCGACGGCAGCGTCTGCCGCCGACGCCGCGCGCCGGGCTCGGCCTGCGTGGCCTCCCCCGAGTGCCAGGGCCGCTG
>JACRDA010000397.1 GCA_016212965.1 Myxococcales bacterium | reverse complement strand
TCTCTTACGCGCGCGGGCTTCCCGCGCTCGCGGCGGTCTCACGGGAATCGCGCGAGACGTTCCTCGCGGAGGAGCGCCTGGTCGCGGCCGCACGCGCGCTCGGGGCGCCGAGGCGGCTCCGCGTGATCCTCGGGCTCGAGTCGGCCTCGTTCAGCGACGCCGGGGACGCCGCCGCCTCGACGCTCGTGGTCCACACGAGCGTGCCGCTCGGCGCGCGCACCTTCTTCGACGCGCGCCTGCCCCTCGCGCTGCCGTATGGCATCGTGGGCAACGCCATGCTGGGTGCGCACCACGTGGCCGTGCCGCTCCGGGATCTGTGGATCTCGGCCGGGGGCGCGCTCGGGCTGCCGCTCCTGTCCGGCAAGGTCTACGACAACGACGTGTACGAGCTCGCCTCGGTGCCGCGCGCGGCGTGGGACCTCCACGAGGTGTATCCGAGCATCGTGCCGCTCGCGGGGCGGCTCGTCGTCGAGGGTCGCGTGGGCATCGTATGGCTGCGCGGCGAGCTCGATCCGGTGATCTACTTCCCCTTCCTCGGCGGCAAGGGGGTCGAGCTCGTGCTGCAGAAGGCCTTCGAGGTGCAGATCGGCACCGAGTGGCAGGGCGGGCTGCGCCTGCAGGGGGTCGGCTTCCCGACGTTCAAGGAGAGCCAGGCGCGCCTGTTCTTCATCGATCGGCGCAACCAGGGGACGGACCTCTACCAGCTCGCGCTCGAGCCCTTCTTCGGCGTCGAGCGCGGTCTCTTGTCCCTGCGCACCGGCCTCGTGATGCCGCTCGACGCCGGGCTCGGCCCGCCGTTCAAGAAGAGCTGGGGCTTCGAGCTCGATCTCGGGGTGCGGCTGTGAGCGCGCGGCGCCGCGCGCCCGCGTGAGTCGAGCATGAGGTCGCCCGTCCCCCACATCCCCGGCACGCCCTGGCCGCCGCGCCTGTCGGCGCGGTCGCTCGCGAGCTTCGTCGGCGCGACGGAGCTCGAGGTCGTGGCCGCGCTCGGCGAGCCCGACGAGCGCTCGACCGGCAGCGTGTGGGGCACGAGCGGTGGCTCGGGCGTCACGGTGCTCGGGGCCGGCGGCAAGGTCCTCGACGGCGTGGCGGTGTTCGGGCCGGCCCCTCGGGCCATCGGCCGGCTCGTGCCCTACGAGACGTGGAGCTACCACAACGTCGCGAGCGAGCTCTGGCTCCTCTACCTGGGGCTGCCGGGCGCGCGGCCGAGCGTGCCCCACGAGATCCCCGCGCCGGGCTGGCGCGATCGGCTGCGGAACCTGCTCCGCCGCGGTCAGCCGCGCGACTGGCGCCCCGCCGTGCGCGTCGTGCTCGAGGTCGCAGCGCAGCCGGAGCTCGCCGGGAGCGGGAGCCGATGAGGCGGGCGGCCGCGGTCGCGCTCGCGTGTCTCGCGCTCGCGCTCGCGCTCGGCGCGTGCGGCGAGGGCGGGCGCCGCGATGCGGCACCGGCGAGCGTGGCTCCCACCACGATGGAGGTCTCTACCGTGAGGCTCGTGATCCTGAAGGCCGGCTGGGACGAGCTCGGGCTCGGCTACGAGGCGGGGCCCGCGCTCGCGCGCCTGCGCACCGCGCCCCTCGAGCCCGCGCTCTTCACGCTCGAGGTGGCCGACCTCGCGGCCTACCGCTCGGGCTCGCACGCCTTCGTGCTCACCCCGGAAGGGACGGCGCGGCTCATCGCGGCGCTCGCCGCCACGCCCGACGCGCGGCTCGCCGGGGTGCGGAAGCTCGCCGCGCTGAAGGCGAAGCTCGGCATGGGCAACGCCGTCGGGCGCGCACTCTACACGCGCGCCTTCGTCGTGCTCGCGGGGGCGGAGCGCGTCTACGGCGGGATCTTCCTCGACGCGCCGTCCCAGATGGCGATCGATTTTCCGGTGGCGCGCGTCGCGGCCGAGGACGAGCGGCTCGTCCTCCGCATGCTGCCCCTGCACCTGCCGTTCTTCGAGAGCGATCCGGGTGCCGCGCCCGCGCCGCGCGCGGACGACGGCGCGGGCTACGGCGCGCCGAGCGGGATGATCGACGCCTTCCGCAGCGCCGCGGCGAGCCCGCTCGCGGTCGAGAACCGCGCGCTCCTCGACGACCCGCGCCTGCGCGCGGCGCTCGAGCGAGCGGGCAAGCTCGAGTGAGGAGGCGCGACGATGTACGCCGAGTTTTGATGCCGCGGCCGGGGGATGTCATGCGGTTCCATCGCGACGGGCGCGAACCGACGGCGGGCGAACGTCTCCGCCACGCAGCGCTCGTCGTGGCGCTCGGGGCGTGCGCGCTCGGGGTGCAGTGCCGCTGCGGCGACGACGTTCGGCCGGCGGGCTCGGGCACGTCGGCGGCGAGCGCCTCGGCGGCCGCGAGCTCGACCGCACCGGTGACGGAAGCTCCGTCGTCCGAGCCCCTCACGATCGCGACGGACACGCCACCCGCGTGGATCCTGGTGGCGGACTCGACGCGTGTGAGCGGTGCGGCGAGCTACCTGCCGATCCAGGTCGGGGCCCTGGCGGACGGCACGCCGCCCCATCTCGGCGACAGCTTTTCGGTGGCGACGCTCTCGAAGGAGGAGGCCACCCACGCTCCGAACCGCCCCGTCGGCGAGCTCCTGGCCGCCTACGAGTACCCACGATTCGCTGCCGTCACCGAGAGCACGGGCAAGCGCATGCTCGAGCTCCGGGATCTCGCGGACGGTTCGCGCCTAGAGATCCCGATCGGAGACGCTCCGACTGCGCTCCACGTCCACCGGGACGAGCTTCTCGTCGCGACGAGCGCCATCGAGTGGTCCGCGGCGAGGCCGGGGACACGTGCGCAGGCCGTGAAGCTCCACACCGTCTCCCTCGCGAGTCCCGGAGAGGCTCCGCGAGAGCTCTGCCGATTCGTCGAGGAGGGCCCGCTCAGAAAATCGATCGATTTCTTCGTCCGGAGCGGCGACTGGGTGGTCGCGGTCGACGACGTGCGCGCGCCCTACTCGGCCATCTACTTCCGCGCGGCGGCGGGCGCGGCCGAGCCGTGCAGGAAGTGGAAGCTGCCCGAGCTCGTGAACGGGCACTACACCCACGGCCTCGTCGTGCGACACGCGGGCGACCGCGACGCCGCGCTGCTCCTCATCGCCGAGTACGGCGTCTTCACGCATCTCGGGCAGGTGCTCCTGGCGCTGTCCGTGCGAGACGAGGCGCTCGACGCCGGCGATCGGTACGTGAGCCCCGAGTGGCCCGACCCCGAGCTCACGCTCGGGGAAGAGAAGGGCGACTACGACCCACCGGGACCCGAGCTCGACGGCAGGTCCCGTCCACTCGAGTTGCTCGGGGGCAAGGCCTTCACGCGGTGGACCGGCCTCGGGCTCGCGCTCGGCGCCCCCCCCAGGATCGCGCTGGCGGCGGGCGTACGCGGCCTCCTCCTCGTCCCGTGGGGGCCGAAGCCACGCCGGGCGGAGCTCATCGACGTCGGCGGCGCGTGCCTCGATGTGCTCTCCTTCGGCAAGGGGCTGCTCGCGCTCGTCGATCCGGCGTCGCAGCGCGTCGCCGAGCGGCCGGGTCGACCGCAGCCCAAGCCGAGCCCGACGACCCTCGTGACGCTCAGCTGGGATGCTGCTGGCCGCGCGGTCGTGGAGCGCACGACGCTTCCGGGCTACTTCAATCGATTCGTGCAGTGAGGCGCTACCGGCAGTTCGGGGGCAGCGAGCTCATGGCCTGCTTGCAGGCATCGTCCTGCGCCGCTGCCGGCACCACCGAGATGGTGGCGTGGAGGCGTCGCACGGCGTCTTCCATGGCGGATTTCCCGGCCGCGCCGCCCGCCTCGCCGCACTTGCGCATCTTGGCGAAGAGATCTTCGCAGCCCTTGCTGAGCTTCGCGAGCGGCCCGCTGCCGACGGGCGCCGCGGCCTTCACCGTGGCGACGCACTCGCCGATCTTCGTGGCGGAGGCTTCCATCTTCTTGATGAGCTCGGGCGACTGGCCGCCGGCCTTGTCGGCCGCCTCGGCGAGGGTCATGAGCTTCTTCATCGAGTCGTCGGCGCAGGCGGCGTCCTTGCAGGCGCAGGCCGTCGCCTGGAGCTCGTCGAGCTCCTTGCCGTAGTCGCGCGCGGCCGGCTTCGGCGCCGAGGAGGTCGTGGCGGCTGCCGAGCTTGCCGTCGAGCTCTTCGCGTCCCCACCCCCGCAGCCAGCCAACAGGGCCACCGCCACCAGCAACGTCGTCGAGCTCTTCATGTTCGCGTCCTCTTCCTCGTTCCTCGCGCCGCGCCGCGCGGCGTCCCGCGCTCTTAACACGGCGGCCTCGCGACGCGGCAAACGAGAACGCGCCCGGGGGGCCTGGGCGCCGTGCCGGTTTACCGCGTCGGCGCGCGGCGCTATCGGTCGAGCATGCACGCGGTGGCGTCGAGGGTGGAGGCGGTCACCGTCTACCGCGAAGGCGCGCGCGTGCGGCGGGTGGCGGAGGTGCGCCTCGGCGAGGGCGACTGGCCGGCCGAGCTCCGCGTGGCCGGGCTGCCGCTCTGTCTCTTCGACGACAGCGTGCGCGCGCGCACCGAGCCGCTCGACGCGCCCGCGCCGCCGGTGCCGCCTGCACCCGCGCCCGCGGCGGCACCGGCGCAGGCCGTACCGGTGGCGCGCGACGTGCGCGTCGTGCTCGACGTGCCTGCGGATCAGCGCCACCTGCCGCCCGCCGAGGACGAGCGCCTCGTCCTCGCGCGGCGCGAGGAGGCGCGCCTGGCGGAGCTCGAAGCGGCCTCGGCGAGCGAGCTCGCGCTGTTCGGTGAGCTCGACTTCGTGCCGCGCCCCGAGGGGTCCGAGGGCGCGCCCCCGCCCGCCATCCCGACGGCCGCGCGCCGCGCGCTCCTCGCCTTTCGCGAGCGCGAGGAGCGGGCGCTCGTGCGCACGCAGGGCGAGCTCCGCGCCGAGCTCCGCGCCGCGCGCCGCCGGCGGCAGGAGCTCGAGGCGGCACTCGCGCGCGAGTCGAGCGCCCGGCGCGCGCACGAGCACGAGCTCCGCAAGACGGTCGTCGTGGCGCTCGAGCCCGCCGCGCGAGACGGCGCGAGCGCCCGCGGTCTGCGGCTCGTGGTCGAGGACCAGGTGCCGGGCGCGCGCTGGGCGCCGAGCGACGTGCTGCGGGCCGACCGAGCCGTGCGCCAGGGCGTGCTCGAGCTCCGCGCGCTCGTGTGCCAGGCCACGGGCGAAGACTGGACGGGCGTCCTGCTCCGCCTCTCGACGGCGCAGGCCCTGCGCGTCACCGAGCTGCCCGAGCTCGCCAGCATCCGCATCGGCCGGCGGCGGCCCGCCCCGCCGAAGCCAGGCTGGCGCCCAGCGCCGACGGGCGCGGACGAGCTCGACGCGGACTACGACCGCGCTTTGCGCGGGCGGCTCGCCGTCGGGCGCTCGGTGGCGCCCGCGCCGGCGCGCGCGGTGCC
>JACRDA010000396.1 GCA_016212965.1 Myxococcales bacterium | reverse complement strand
GGCGGCGGCACGGCCGCGGGCGCGTCCATCGCGCTCCTCGCCTTCGGTGGCGAGCTCACGGTCTCGGACGCCACGCTCACCTCGGGCGCGGGCGGCACGGGCGGTCCCGGCGGGGACGGACAGCCCGGGGGATTTGGCGGCTTCATCCCAGGCAACGCCGGCGGGGCGGGAGCGTGCGGCGGTGGTGCCGGCGGCAACGGCGGCCCCGGTGGCTCGGGCGGCGGGGCCACAGGCGGCCCGTCGCTCGGCGTGGCCTCTGCGAGCGCGGCCCTGGTGACCCTCACGAACGCCTCCTACGCCATCGGCACGGCGGGCGCGGGCGGCCCGGGCGGGGACGGCAAGGGCGGGCTCGACGGTGCGCCGGGCGAGCGCTGCACGAGCCTCGCCTTCGACTCGGGCTCGTGCGCGGCGCCGTGAGGCAGGGAGAGCCGTGAGCGCTGCTCAGGCGTTGATGGCGCGCCGTGACGGCGCGGGCTCGACGGACACCTGCGCGGCCGCGTACATCGATCGCACGACGGCTGTGAGCAGCTCCTCCACCGCCTCCGCGTCCCACGCGGAAAAGCTGAACGTGCCCTCCTTCGCGACCTCGCCGCTCATCAGTACGTAGTACCGCGAGGCGTTCGGAATCGAGCTGAGGGCGACGCGGATGTCGCAGATGTACTTGCCGTCCGCGAACTCGACCCGCCAGTCGCTCGCGCTGTAGCGCATCGGATACACCTTGACCTGGGGCTTCTCTTTCATCGCCGTGCCTCGTCAGTAGCGACCGGCTGGTCACCAAGGTTCAGGAGCTCGGCAAGACGCGGCCGGGCCACGCTCAAGAGCGTGGCCAGTTTCTTGCCATCGATCCAGCGAATGACCCGATCCAGATGATGCCGGCGCAGCGTCGCAGACACTTCGTCGAGCGCGTGCCCGCAGAGCCGTTTCGACATCGGGGAGGAACCGCTTTGGGTCGAGCTCTACCTTTCCCACTCCTCGATGCCTAACTAACACCCCGGCGTCGCGCCTGCCACCGGTCCGCCCCGCCCCACGCCTTCGAACCAGCCGGCCTCTGGTGCGCGCAGCGCCCGATCCGGCGGGCTCGATCGTGACGACGCTGAGCCGCAGGTCTGAGCTGCCCGGACGAGCAGATCCGAACACTTCCGAGCGACCTGTCACGGTAGAAGCGCTCCGAGCCTGGCGGGTCGCTCCGGACCGTCGCGGTCGGAGCGCTTCGACTGGCACGGTCCACTCTCGACCGGCCCTCGAGGAGCGTCGGGACAGGCCCGCGGCGCCGCAGACCGAGGGGCGAGGTGCGCTTCGTTCGGCGGCGTCCCGGCTGGACGGAGCGGGAGGCAGCGGTCGGGCCCGCCCGTGTCGTTCGCGGCCGGGGGTAACAGCGCCCGGATCGGGGACGGTCGCAGAGGACCGACACCCGTCGCGCGGTCGGACTCCGTCGGCCCGCTGCGGCGAGCGGCCTGCGCGCGGCGTCCTCGGCCGCACTACGGGGCGTTGGCGAGGGCTAGGCTAGGTGTCGCGCGGATCGACAGGCTCGACGCCGAGCACCTCGACGAGTCGCGCTACCACGCGGACCACCTGCTCGCCGCGTTCGTGGGTGGCGAGCACGACCGGAGGAAAAGCGGGGTTGACGCTCACGAGCTGGATGCGTCGCCCGGGCGCGCGCGACCGGCGCCGCGGCGCCGCGAAGGCCTCGACGCGGACCCGTTTGACCCCGTAGCTCGCGCCCGTGTCGGGATCCAAGCGACCCCGGTGTTCGACGAGCGCAATCTGTCCGCCGCGGCCGACGTCCCGAGGCTCGCCGAACAGGCAGAACGCGCCGCTCGGGATCAGGGGCTCCATCGAGGAACCGACGACCCGCGCCACGAACATGCCGGGCTCGAGGGTGCGCCCCGTGCGTGGCACGACCCATGCCGTGACCTCGACGGCGAGGGCCGGCCGGAACGATCCGGCCGCAGCGCTCAGCGAAACGAGCGGGACGGCGCGGACGGCGCGCTCGTCCGGCACCCCCAGCGACAGGACGCGGAACGGCGCGCCGCCACGATGCGCCGGGGCGCCGGGACCGACCTCCGCGCGCTTGGGCCGTCCCCGGCGCGGGATCACCGGCTCCGCGCGCTCGAGGAGTGCGGCGAGGTCGACGCCGAGCGCGCCCGCGAGCCGTTCCATCGTCTGGAGCGTGAGGTTCTCGAGCCCCCGCTCGATGCGCTGGTAGTACTTCGTCGCGACGCCGAGGCGCTCGGCAAAGCTCGCCTGGGTATGGCCCGCGGCGCGCCGCAGCTCCGCAATGCGGTGGCCGACGGCACCGAGGACCGTGCCTGCTTCTGCGCCGTCCACATCGAACGCCTTGACTCGGCTTTACGCCGGGCAAAAACCCCCTTATAGGGTTCCCTTGGCGGCTACATCTTGCCTCACCACGACTGGTTCCTGGTGCTCGACGACAACGGCGCGCTTGCCCGCACGGTGGCGCGCAAGCTCCGAGGTCTCGGCAGGCCCGTCCTCGTCGCAACCTGCGACGCGGCACGCGCCGCCCTCGCCGACCCCATGGGCCTCGTCGCGGCGGTGCTCGATGTCGAGCTACCCGACGGTCGCGGTACGGAGATCCTGCGCGAGCTGCGGGTCGGGCTTCGGGACCTGCCGGTCCTGGTGGTGAGCGGAGCGGACGATAGCCGGCTCGTCCTCGAGGTCCGACGCCTGGGCGCGGAGTTCGCGCCCAAGCCCTTCTGCGGCGACGAACTGCGCGCCTTCGCCGAGCGCGTCGTCCGCGCTCGGCTCCTGCGCTGAGGTGCTCGAAGGCCACAGTCCGGGGCCCGGGCCTATGCAACGCGTTCGCCAAGCGTGGGGTCGTGCGGCGCGCGCGAACAGAGCCAACGGGTTTGTTGTCCACCTTTGGGCCGGCCCTGCGAATACTATGTCACCCATGACCCAGCCTGAGCCCCCTCACGCCTGGCCAGGCGCGCCGTCGCCGCCCGGACCACCCGGCCCACTCGGCGCACTCGGCCCGCCCGCGCCGACCGCGCCCACCGAGGAGGAGCGCCTGCTCGGCGCGGCCGCCTACCTCATGACCTTCATCGGCGCCTGGATCATCGGGCCGCTCGTCATCTACTTCTGGAAGGGCAAGACCTCGCGCTTCGTCGCGTTCCACGCCATCCAGGCGACGGTCGTGACGGCCTGGCTCCTGGCCCTGTCCATCGGCGCCGCCGTCTTCATGTGGCTCTGGATGCTCCTGTTCGTGCGCATCGGCTTCGACCTCTACCTGCCCGCTGTCACCATCGGGGGCTTGCTCGCCCTCGTGCCGGTCGTGCTCGTCGCCGTCGCCGCGTGGAAGGCGTTCCAGGGCAAGAGCTGGGCCATCCCGATCTTCGGCCGGGTGACCCGCTCGTTCCTGAACGCCTCGAGTGCTCAGCCGCCGGGCGGGCTCCCGCAGGCGGGTGCGCCCGGGACCCCGCAGGCCGGGCCGCCGCCGCCGCCTCCGCCGCAGGGCGGGGGCGCAGGAGGGAGATGAGGTCCCTCGGGCGCACTTTGTTGGCCACGCTCATGACCACCTGGCGATGATTCCTCTGCAAGGGCGCAGGGCGAGCGGCGGGGACACCGTCGTCACACTCCGCTCGGGAGACGCGAGACGCGATGGGCGACGAGCTTCAGGACCGTGAACGCGGCAACAAGGCCGACTACGTGCTCGGCACCGTCGAAGGCTGGGGTGCCTTCGACGTCGTGCGCTGGCACGCCGTCGAGGAGATCTCGCGGCCGTTCGAGGTCGAGATCGTCGTGCTCCGCCGTGCCGAGCGCGGCGCCGTCATACTGGAGGAGCTCCTCGACACCGGGGCGACGCTCCGGATCGCGACCGAGGGCCGTTGGCGACAGGTGCACGGCGTGCTCGCCGAGGTCGAGCTGCTCGATCACACGCCAGAGTTCTACCTGTACCGGCTCCTGCTCGTGCCGCACCTCTCGCGGGCCCTTTACCGGCGCCGCTGCCGCACGTTCGTCGATCTCTCGGTGAAGGACATCGTGAGCTCGGTGCTCGAGAACACGGCCGCGCCGCAGCTCGACGGCGCGGGAGGCCTCGCGGGCATGGCCAAGACGCCGGCGCCCGGGCCCGCGGAGCCCTCCTTCGGCGAGTTCGTGGAGCCCGACGCCGTCTACCGCTGGGTGCTCGTCGAGGACCAGTCCGTGACCGCCAAGCGGCCCCAGATCGTGCAGTTCAACGAGACGGACCTCGCGTTCGTGTCGCGCCTGCTCGAGATGGAAGGGGTGAGCTTCTTCTTCGAGCACGCCGAGCACACGCTCGTCATGACCATCACCGACCGACCGGGGCACGCTCCGCTCTTCGAGCGCGACGCGAGCCACGATCTCGTGCGCGGCACCGTCGGCGGCGCGGCGCGCCACCAGGAGGTGCTGCGCTCGCTTCACGAGGCTCGCCGGCTGCGACCCCATGCGGTGCGCTGTCGCGACTACGACTGGAACCGCTCGACCGCGATCGTGGAGGCGACGGCGGAGGTGCGCGGCGCCGGCCCCAGGGAGCTCGAGCACTTCGAGTATCGGGTGGCCGTTCCGAACGCCTCGTCCGACCTCCCGGCCCAGTGGCGCGCCGATCGCTTCGACGACGAGCGGGCCCTCGGGCGCGGGACGAGCACGGTGCGGACGCTCGAGCCCGGCTACCGCTTCCGCGTCACCGACCGCGACGGCGTCCGGGACGAAGCGGAGTACCTCCTCGTGCGCGTCGAGACCTTCGCGACCGAGCTTCGACCCGAAGCGACCGTGCTCGAGCACCTGCCCTTCGGGGTCGCGGGCCTGCCCCCGCCCACGACGCCCGGCTACCAGAACCGCTTCGAGGTGCTCTCGGCCTCGCGCCGCTTCCGCCCCGAGCGGGCGACCCCGAAGCCCATGATCCACGGCGTCGACACCGCGCGCGTGACGGCCGAGGAGATCGCCGCGGAGTCGCCGCCGCCCGAGCTCAACTCCGACGCGCAGGGCCGCGTGCGCGTCCGCTTTCACTGGGACCAGCGCCGCGCCGACGGTCGCCCGACCTCGAAGTGGCTGCGCGTGTCGCAGGGCTGGGCGGGCGCGGGCTTTGGCGCGATGTACGTGCCGCGCGTCGGCCACGAGGTGCTGGTCGCCTACGAGCGCGGCGATCCGGACCGTCCGCTCGTCGTGGGGCGCGTCTACAACGCCCAGAACCCGCCGCCCTACGACGGCACGAACGCGACCAAGAGCACCTTGAAGAGCGACAGCGTCGGGGCCGACGGCTCCTCGGCCGACGGCTACAACGAGCTCCGGTTCGAGGACAGGGCCGGGCAAGAGCAAGTCTACCTGCAGGCCGAGCGCAACCTCGACGAGCTCGTGAAGGCCAGCCACTCGACGACCGTCGGCGGCGACCAGTCGAACAGCGTGGGCGGCGACCAGTCGAACACCGTCCACGGCAGCCGCACCCACCACGTGGCCGGGACCGAGCTCGTGCACGTCGAGGGCAACCGCACGACCCAGTTCGACAGCAACGAGGCCCACGTCGTCTCGGGCATGCTCACGACCCAAATCGGCGCCGACGAGTCGCGCACGGTGGTCGCCAACCGCACGACCACCATCACGGCCACCGAGACCCTCCAGTGCACGGATCGGTCGACGCTCGTCAAGGCGTCGGACACGCGGGAGGTCGGGGGGCAGGACCAGATCGAGGCGGGCAGTCGCACCGTGCACGTCAAAGGTCCGCACCACGCGTCGACCGACGCCAGCTACATCTCGAACGCGGCGGCGGAGCACAAGTTCACGTCGCCCGCGTTCGCAGTGCTAGGCGACTCCGTCTATCTGTGCGCCGGCAGCGCGACTCTCGCGATGTCGAGCGGCATGGTCGTGTTGAACAACGGCGCCGGGGCGAGTGTGGCGCTCGTCGGGGGCCTCGCGGTGATACAAGCCGCCGGGGCCGTCGTCGCGAAGGGTGGCGGCACGGCCAACCTCGTCGGCGGCGGCCTCGCGGGGGTCCAGGGTGGCGCCGTCGTCCTCAGCGGCGGGTCCATCGATGCGAAGGCCGGGACCATCAAGCTCAACGGGTAGATCATGTTGGGCCGCCACACCACGCAGCGGCAGCGCCTGCCAATCGATGCGCTGCTGAGCTCACCGGAGTTGATGATCCGTCGAGCGAAGCTGCGGTATTGGCCCTACTGCTGCGCGGACTACCCCAAGTACGTGGTCGAGGCACCCGCCGGAACCGTGCTCGTGGGGAGTACGCGATGGTCAGGGGGCGAGATGGTGCGCCTGACGGACTCGTCCGGACAGGTCATCGCGTTCACCTATATGCCGGAAGTGCACCGTGGTTGGGCAGGTGTGAAGCGGTTCGGTGCCATCTTCGCAGCCACGGCGCGCGGCGAGGTGGTGAGGGGTGATCCCGATGCCATCGTGATCCTCGACCCGAGCGGACGAAGGCTCGGCGGCATGCAATACGAGTACGGTTGGAGAAACGACTTCGTGCGTCACACAGGTGCCGTGATCACGACCGATCGAGGCGTCTACTCGGCGCGCGTGACCCGCCGTTTCGCCGAGATCAAGATGAGTGGAGAGTCGGTGTGCCGCATCACGAAGCTCCGGGCCCCCTGGTATCAGCGCATCGGGCGTGCCCAGTGGGGCCCCTGTCGCATGGAGCTCAAAGCGCCGCAGCTCGTGCTCGAAGAGCGCGTCGTCTTCGTAGCGGCCGCGATGCTGTTCGACGCCTGGCGCTTCTGGTCCAATGACGCGAGTCCGGTGGATGACTTGTAGCCGATGTTCGTCCGTAACACGACGCAGTGGCAGGTAGTTCTCGCGCGTGGACTCGTGAGCTCGGAGCGGTCCGTGCTGTCGCTGAACCTCGAGGTCGTGCTGAAGCTCGGCGCGCGCGGCGTGGAGGCGCTTGCCTCGCTTCCCCGCGCGGCGAGCGATGCGCCCGACATTCGCCACCGCTGCACGTGGGAGGGCGTGTCGGTTACAGGGGCGGGCCACGCGCTCTGCCCGGCCCGACCGCCCTACGCCTGCGGTGTCTCGCTGCGCGTCGGCGAGCTCGAGCACCGCGTCGTGGTGCTCGGACCGCGCGTCTGGTCGCGGGCGCTCGGCGGCACACTCGTCGCCACGGAGCCGGCGAGGTTCGACGCTCTGGCTGTCGACTGGATGGCCGCCTTCGGCGGCAGACACACCGTGCCCCCCGGCCTGCTCGAGGGCACTGATCTGCCGTGCCCGGGCGGCGAGATCGCGCACCCCTTGAACCCCGATGGTCTCGGATGGTACCCGCAGGAGAGGCTTGCGGTCGGCCAGCCGCTGCCGCGCGTGGAGGACCCAGCGGCGCCCGTGCGCCACTGGAGTGACACGCCGGTACCGGCCGGGATCGCCCCGTGTCCGACACTGATTGGGCTGCGCCTCGCCGACTGGATGTCGCGCGCCACGCGTCACGAGCTACCCGGCCACCCGGCGACGCCGTTCGACAGCGGCACCCTGGCGTTTGCTCGTCGCACGACGCTGCACGGGCAGCACCACGCTCCGGGACCGCTCGTCTTGCCCGCGGTGTCGCCCGGTACGCCGGTGAGCCTCGTCGGCCTCGTCGGGACGCCGTTCACGGTGTGCGTGCCGTCGTCTCCGGTCACCGTGACGGTCCGACGCGGCCGCGAGCGCGTGTCGCTCGCGGGCCTGCTGCGTGCGCTGCATGTGGACGCTGACCGCGGCGTCGTGCGGCTGAGCTACGGGCATTCTCACGTACACACGACGCGCGAGGCCCCGCACTGGGTGGAGGTATCGCAAGCCAAGGAGGGCTCGTTCGACCATGAGCGCGTGCTTTTACACCACTAATGGCGCCCTAGGCGCCGTGGACCTTCACCTCTATATCTCCGGACCTCCTCCGGCTCCGTTCCCCCACCCGGCCCACCCCCACGCGGTAATGGCACCATTCTGGTGGCTGTCCAATGGCAAGCGCACCAGCACCGTAACCGCCGATGGCAAGAGGATGATCAAGGGCTCGTTCGATCTCGACGTGGTTCCGCACCTCCCTGGCTTCGCGCCGATACCGCATGTCACTGAATGGGCCGTGGTGGCGTGGGTGATCGCGATGTCCTCGAGCAAGCCGGCCCTCATGGCCTCGACGGTGACCGGCCAGGGCGAACCGTTGGCCGTGTGCCTCGACGGCCCGGCCGGGTTGAACATCGACTGCGGCGCCGCCAAGGCCGGCCCTGTGTGCTGCCACGCCACCGTCGTGACGGAGCCGACGCTCGAGGACTGTCTCGGGATGGCGCTGGCGTTTGGTGTGGCATTCGGGCTCGACTTCCTTGCAGGGAAGCTCGCCGGGGCAGCTGGCACCCTCCTCAAAGGGCAGCTCGGGAAGCTTCTCGCGAAGATGCTCGAGCAGATCCCCGAGGCCATGCGCAAGACGGTCTTGAAGGACCTCATCAAGCGCATTCTGAAATTCGGGCTGTGAACGAGCGGCAACCGCGGTAGCCCCATGTCCTCCACCCTCGTCTGGTCCTTCCCCGCCCTCGACGGCACGGCCCGCCTCGGCGTTCTCGCGAAGCGCGCGTACGCTCTGCACTCCGGCGGCCGGGCCCGCCCGAGCGCCGCCTCCTGCCCCATCCGGACGGCGGCCGAATGGGTCGCGCCGGAGGGCGATGGTCCCGTGCATTTCGGGCCCGAGGCCGACTTCGGCTGCTTCTTCAAGCCGGTGACCGACGTGGTCGTGTCGGGCTCCGTCCACGCGCCACGCGGCGCCACGCGCGAGCTCGACTGCGGCGTCGCCGTCGGGCCGGTGCGGCGTGCGCTCCATGTCGTCGGCGACCGGCAGGTACAGCTCGGTGCGGCCCACGGACTCGGGTTCGGGGCGCCGGACGGCTTCACGCGCATGCCCCTCTCCTGGGAGCGCGCCTACGGCGGGCGCGACCTCGGGGCCGAGGAGCGGCGTCCCCGTCGAGCGCGTTTCGGCCGAGGGTCGCCATCGCTGGAGGAGCTGGCAGACGGAGACAGCGGGGGCGCTTGGAGCTACCCGCGCAACCGGGTCGGCAGAGGGTTCTTCATCGACGTCGACCGCGAGCGACTCGCCGGAGCGCCCTTGCCGAACTTCGAGGATCCGGAGGATCGACTCACGCCGGAGCGGATGCTGGCGCGCGATGCCTACGACTGGCTCGCCCGGCCGGTCGCCGCGGGGCTCGGGGCGGTCGATCCGTTCACGTTTCCTCGGTGCATGTTCTCCTTCGTGCGGCCGGAGGTGGACGAGGGTGCCCACGTGCGCGAGGTGGCCCTCGGCGCGCTCGGACCGGCCGATCTCGCGCCGCGCGAGCTCGACGAGCCGCCGAGCCCGCGCTTCTTCAACTGTGGAGCGCCCGGCCTCGCGGTCGCGCGCCTGTCGGGCGGCGAGCGCGTGACCTTGTGGCGCCTGCACCGCGAGCACGAGCGCTTGGAGCTCGAGCTGCCGCACGAGCGCCCGCGCATGCTGGTCGAGCCCCCGAACACGCGTGCCTACGAGCTCGAGCCGGCGCTCGGCACCGTGTGGCTGAGACCCGACGAGGATCTGCTCGAGCTGACGTGGGCGGGCTCGATGCCGGTCGCGGCCGTGTTCCCGCCCGAGATGTGCCGAGATATGCGCCACGCGGTCGCGTATTGACCACGACCGCCTACCCGCTGCCGTCCTGCCTGCGTGACCCCTACGACAACGAGCCCATGTCCACGAGAACCGCACACCCGTCCCGCCCCGCCGCTCCACGCCGCTGCCCCACGCGGCTGCTTCGCACGCGCGCGGTCGCGGCCGCGCTCGGGCTGGCCGTCGCGGTCGCTCCGCTCGGGCTCGGCGCCTGCTCGAAGGGCTCGCGGGACTCCACTGCCGCGCTCGGCGCGCCGCTCTTGACCGACCCCTCCGACGCCGTCAAGGCGTTCGAGGCGGAGCTCGGCACCGAGCGCAAGGTGCACCTCGTGCAGATCCTTCCGCGCTCGATGGTGCTCGAGGTCCAGGATCCGGCGAACCCCGCCCACGTGGACAGCTACGAGTTCGCCGACGGCGAGCTCTATGGTCCGCGCCCGGTGCGCATCGTCGGCCTGGAGGGCGCTTGCTCGATGCCGTACCGCGCCATCGACTTCGCCGAGGTGCCGAGCATGCTCGCCGACGCGCTTCGCCGCACGACGGTCGAGGCGCCGGAGGGAGTGTTCGCCCGCCTCGATCCCTGCATCTCCGAGGATTGGACGCTCGTCGTCGAGGGTCCTCGCGGTTCGCAGCATTTCTTCTTCGATCTGCGCGGCAACTCGTTCGTGCCGGGCATGCCACGGACGCCGGGGCCCGCGGCAGGCACGGCGCGCGGAGGGCGCGACAGGACCGCCGCAGGTACCGGGGCGCCGCCGGCGAGCACGGCGCCGGTCGACAAGTCGTTCGCCGGTGCCTGTCCGGCCCGGGTAGCGCCGGAGCAGGCCGAGGAACGCCTGCGTGAGGCCATCAAGCTGTTGAACCAAGGCAAGAGCGAGGAAGTGATAGCGGCAGCGCAGCGCGCCATCGCGAGCAATCCGAGCGATCCGCGGCCGTACGTGTACTTGGCGATAGCGTACGAGGTCCTCGGCAGGCTCGATGACAAGCGGGGCGCCTACGACGCCTGCGCGACCTGCGCCGACCACCGCGATCCGCGTTACGGTGATTGCAGCCATTTCGGTGGTCGCGACTGGGCGCGCCATCGGCCCGAGGATGCCGGCAACGCTGTGCCGCCGTCGCCTGCCGAGGCGCCCGCACCCACTCCGGCGCCGGCGGCCGCGACCGCCGACCCGCCCACGGCCACGCCCCCCCCGCCTCCTCCGCCGGCCCCGAAGCACGTGCCGCGGCCTGCCACCGCGCCCCGGCCGCCTGCGCCCGCTCCGACGCCGAAGCCACCGCCGCCTCCGGCCAAGCCGACCTCCCTGTACACCGACTGAACTGAATGGCCCGACCATCGACGCAAACGCCAGGACCAGCTGCCATGTTGCCTGCCTTCGAGCCCGAAGTACCTCGACCGCCGAGCCCCGAAGGGCGTTCCCTCCCAGGTGGACTCTCGCCCTCTCCGTCCCCCCTCGACGCCGTCGCCGCTCCCGTCGCGCGCGCCGATTTCGTCCTTACGTCCGGTCGCCGCTACGAGCTCGACGCGGCGCGCGGCGAGGGTGGGTACGACCGGCTCACCGTGCGGGGGCGCGGCGGCGAGGTGGTGCTCGAGATCACGGTGGGCGAGCGCGGTCCGGTGCTGCGCTTCGCCTCGTGCGAGCTCGAGGTCGAGGCCGCGCGCGCGGTGCGCGTGCACGCGCCCGAGATCGAGCTCCGGGCGGCGGAGACCCTGCGCCTCGAGTCGGGCGGGGACCTCGAGGAGCGCGTGGCCGGTGGGCGGCATGCCCGCGTGGCGGGCGACGACCGGCTCGAGGCCGGAGCCATCCAGACCCAGGCGAGCCGCGGAGCCGTGGAGGTGCGGGCGCGCGATCGCATCGCGCTCGACGGCGAGCACATCGGCCTGAACGACGATCCGTGCCCGCAGCCCTTTGGCTGGACGGACCTGCACCTGCACGGAGACGAGCCATGAGCGAGCGTGAGCGCGTGAGCGACGAGCGTGACGAGCGTGACAAGCGCGACGGGCGCGACGAGCCGGCCGCGGAGTACGGGCCCTACGATGCTGCGCATCCGCCGCCCTTCGACTTCGACGCGTGGACGGAGCTCGGTGTGCGCCTTCTCGGCCGAGATGCGGTGGAGCAGCTCGAGGTGCTCGCCGACCGCGATGTCGAGCCCGAGCTCTGGCGCGCGTGCGATGCCTTCTGGGTCGGTGCGCTCGTGGAGCAGATCGCCGCGGGCAACCTCGGGCTCGCGCGCACGTACGCCGACGCCTGCGTGCGCGCCACCGAGGCTCGGGCGAAGCTGCCTCCCGAGCTCGAGGGCGCGCCGAGCGCCAGCATCGACGAGACCGGCTTCATGATGGCGCTCCATCCAGCCCCGGCGTTGCCGTTCGGGCCGGCGACGAGCGCGCCGTCGAAGACGCCCGCGCCAGCCAAGAAGTCCGTGACACCCACGGCAGCCGGCGCGTCTGCGACGGCACGCTCGGTGGCGCCGAAACCTCCGCCTGCCGAGCGCGCCGCGCGCCGTGGCGCGGGGGAAGGCCCCGCCGATCGCGGCCACGATCTCGACGCCACGAGCGTGGATCTTTCGATCGCGTCCCTCGACGAGACGCTGCCGTTCGTCGGCGCGCGGTCGCTCCGCAAGGAGCTCGCGGAGCTCGCGGCCTCGGGGGGTCGCCCGGCGGTCGAGCCGGCAGCTCCGCCGGTGGGAGCGGCTTCCGTCGAGGCGCCCCCGGCCGCAGCCGCACCGCGGGCACCCGAGTCACGCGTGCCGGAGAAGGCCGCGGCGACGGCGAGCCCGTTTCCCGAGCTCACCCTCGAGCAGTTCGCGTCCCTGTGTGCCACCTGCGAGGTGCACCCGGATCGGGTGACCGAGGTGGAGCAGCGTTTCGGCGTCCGGACGGCCGAGGCGCGGCGGGCGCTCGACGCCCACTGGGTCGAGCGGATGCGCGCCGACGCCAGCCTGCACCGTGGGTTCTACGCGCGCTTTCACGAGTACCGTGCCTGGCTCGAGACGCAGCGGCGGGGAGGATGAGCGGCTGACGCGCGCTGCTGCGGCGCGGGTGCGACGGGGCGCTCGGCAGCTCAGTCGTCGTCGCCGGCCGGGGCGCAGCAGCGGAGGGCGCCGCGCACCTCGTCGAGGGCGGCGCGGATGAGGTGCAGCGACTCGGCGACCTGCGCCTGCTTGGGCCCGGGGATGCGGCCGAGGACCGCCGAGACGCTGTCGACCGTGGCCTGGCGCAGGCGCTCCGCCTCGCGCCGTCCCTTGCGGCTCAGGGCGAGCACGACCCGCCGCCGGTCGTCCTCGGCGCGCACCCGCTCGACCCAGCCCCGGCGCTCGAGCCCGTCGACGAGCCGCGTCATCGCGCTCGTCGAGACGCCGAGGTGCTCGGCGAGTCGGCTCACGTCGTGGTCGCCCTCGAGCAACGCCTGCAGGGCGATGCACTGCGGCACGCTCACCGTACCGCAGCACACCGCCCCGCGCTCGAACACGCCGAACACGCGGCAGATGCCGACGAGCTCGTCGACGAGCTCCTTCATGCGGCCGGCTCCGCGGGCTTCGTGGCCTCGACGCGCAGGCTGAGGATGCTCTTCGCGGCGCGCTCGAGGGCGTCGGCGCCGAGGAGCGAGCGCGCCGCCTTCATGCGCGGGTCGTCGTCGAAGCCCACGAGCAGGGCGGAGGCGTCGGTGCTGCTCACGCGCACGTCGGTGAAGCCGGCGGCCTCGATGAGCCCGAGGTAGTCGGCCTCGAGCATGGCGCCGGCGACGCAGCCCACCCACGCCTCCGCGAGGGAGGCGACGGCCGGGGGGAGCGGCTCGGCGAGCACGATGTCGGAGATGGCGAGCCGCCCGCCCGGGCGCAGGACGCGGAAGGCCTCGCGGAAGGCGCGCGCCTTGTCGGGGCTCAGGTTGACGACGCAGTTCGAGATGACGACGTCGACGGAGCGCGACACCACCGGCAGCTCCTCGATGATGCCCTCGCGGAACTCGACCCGGCCCGCGAGCCCCGCCTTCACGGCGTTCTCGCGCGCGCGACCGAGCATCTCGGGCGTCATGTCGACGCCGATGACGCGCCCCGTCGGCCCGACGGCCTGCGCCGCGAGCAGCGCGTCGAAGCCGGCGCCGGCGCCGAGATCGAGGACCACCTCGCCCGGGCGCAGGGCGGCGATGGCGGTGGGGTTGCCGCAGCCGAGCCCGAGGTTCGCTCCCTCGGGCACCGCTTTGATCTGCTCCTGTGCGTAGCCGATGTTGGCGGCGATCGCGTCGGCCGAGGGCGTCGTGGCGGTGCCGCCGCAGCAGCCGACGTCGCAGCAGCCCGCGCCGGCGGAGGCGCCACCGTTCTTGGCGACGCGCCCGTACGCCTCGCGCACCATGGCGCGCACCGCGCCGTCGTCCTTCGTGGCCTCGCTCTTCTCGGTCTCTCGCGTGCTCATCGTTTCACCTCGCAGACAGGATGTTGCATACCACATTGTTTGCATGCTGCAACAAATGTCAACGGCCGGTGTGCAGGGAAACGGAAACGGGCACGGACACGAACACGGACACGAAACACGGACACGAAACACGGACACGAAACACGGGCTCGGGCTCGGGCTCGGGCTCGACGCGGCTCGCCTGCGATCCAACCCCGCCGGCCCTGTCTTTCCGACAGGCTCCTCTGGGCTAACGGCTAACGGCTAACGGCTAATCGCTTGTCTACGGGAGCGGCGACGGCTGCGGCAGCACCGTGACGGCGATCCGCGCTTCGCCCCCGGCGTCCCCCTTGCCGACCAGGGTGGCCTGTCCCGGGCTCGAGGCCCCGAGCAGGTAGACGCCCTCGGCGGCGCTCGTGCGCAGGACGGCGGCGCTGCCCTCGACCGACCACTTCGCGTCCTTCGGAAGGATGAGGTAGCGATCGGCGTCGAGCAGCGCGAGGCGGACAGCGATGGCCGTGCCCTCGGTGAGCTCGATCGCCGTGTCGGTGACCACGGGGTCGAAGGGCGCGTCGGTGAGCTGGGTCACCTCCCAGCTCGCGATGTCGTGGCAGCCCCCGAGGCTCGCCACGAAGAGGGCGGCGACGAGGCAGAGGCTCGACGGTGCGACGCGGATCATCATCGTGCGCTCGGTGGGCGTGGGGCTCAGTTGACGTTGAAGGGGATGTCGCGCGTGAGATCGGCCATCTCCACCCGCAGCACGGCCTGGCCGGGGCCCTCCACGCGGAAGGTGACGATGTTGCGCGCCGGGTCGCTCGCCACGCTGACGACGCTCGAGTCGGTCGAGGTCCACGAGCAGCCGGCGTCGCCGACGAGGACGTGGCCGCCGGCGTCGACGAGCGTGGCGCGGAAGCGATCCTGCGGCAGCCGCAGGGAGAACTGATCCTCGCCGAAGATCTGCACGAAGGTGTCGTCGAGCTCGACGATCTCGTGGGTGATGCGGATCGCCTCGGCGACGCGCGCCTCGATGTGTCGGATGGCGTCGCCCGAGCCGAGCGCCGCGATGCCGCTCTGCGTCGGGCGCATCACCTCCGGCCGCACGTCCTCGAGGCGCGCGGGGGCGAGCGACACGCCGCCGTCGATGCCGAAGGTCGCGCCGACGGCGATGGGGGCGAGCTCCGAGTAGCCGTTCGAGAGCGGCGCCGGCTCCGGAAAGACGCCGTCGCACGACGGGTCGGCGAACCCGGTGCAAGCGTAGGTCACCGCGCCGTAGAGGCCGGCCGGCAGCTCGTAGCCCTTCGTGCTCGTGCAACCCGCGGCTGCTGCGAGGGCGCACGACATCGCGCACGCGCGCAGGGGCTTCACGGTCCACCTCCCGCGCCCGCCGAGCCCCCGGACGCGGCCCCGCCCGAGCCGCCGCCCGGCTCGCCGCCCGAGCCGCCGCCGCCCGGCGCCACACCGCCCGCGCCGGTTGCCGCCCCGCCCGCGCCGCCCGCGCCCGCGCCGCCCGTGCCGTGGGCGAAGCCGATGCGGAACCGACCGCACGCGAGGTTGGGGTTGCGATCGCAGTTGTTGGCCTCGAGGCGACAGGCCGCGCTCGCGCCGAGCGCGACGAAGAGGACGGCGAGCGCGCCGAGGGAGCGCGCGAGCGGGCTCAAAAGTGCACCGCGAGGGTGACGCCGCCGCCCTGGGGTCCCGCGGCGGGCTTGACCTCGATGCGCACGGGCAGCACGGCGACGCGTGGGCCCGCCGCCGCTGCGCTGCCGCCCTCGGCCGCGTACTTCACGCCGGCGGCGACGACGCCGAGGGCGCAGGCGCCCGCCCCGGACAGAAAGCCGATGGCCGTGAGCTCGGCGTCGTCCACGGACTTGAGCTTCTTCGCGATGACCGCGCAGGCGTCGGGGTCGCTCGCACACGGCGCCGCGAACCCCTGCGCCGCGAGCGCCTCCGAGCGCTTCGTCACGTCGTCGTCGATGGCCTTGCGCGCGATGAGGGCGGCTCCTCCGATGAGCGCGAACACGCCGCCCGTCACGCCGATGCCGATCGCCGCCCCCGCCAGATCATCGTCGCCGGCGCGTGCCGGCGCGCTCGCCAGCCCGACGCAGAGCCCGACCGCGACCACCACGCCCCTTCGCATGCATCGCATCATGGCGGAGCGAGATGTTGCCACGATCGGCGGCCCGCAGCGAGGGGCGGCCGCCCCCCGGGAGACGCGGGCGCGTGCCGCGCCATTCGGCGTCGTCGTTCTGGTGGGCGAGCGCTTCGCGTAGCATGCTGCGCGCGAGGCAGCGCCCCACACCATGAACGGCGAAGTGAAGGACCTCGGCGATCTGCGCGCCCTGTGCCTGGTCGCCGACACCGGCTCGATCACCGCCGCTGCGCGCGCCCTCGGCGAGGGCAAGGGCAGCGTGAGCCGGCGCCTCACGCGCCTCGAGCGCGCGCTCGGGCTCACCCTGGTCCTGCGCAGCCCGCGGCGTGTGCAGCCGACCGAGGAGGGCGCCGCGTACCGCGCCGAGGTGGGGCGGGCGCTCGAGCTGCTCGACGCGGCCGCGGCCGAGGCCCAGCAGGCGCACGGCGCGCCGCGCGGGCACCTGCGCGTGACCGCCCCCTACGACCTCGGCGTCGGCGTGCTCGCGCCGCTCGTGGCGCGCTTCTCGGAGCTCCATCCCGAGGTGTCGGTGGAGATGATCCTCACCGAGTCGCTGCTCGACTTCGACTCGCACCAGATCGACGTCGCGCTCCGCGCCGCTGCGGTCCTGCAGGACTCGACGCTCGTGGCGCACCGGCTCGCGGATCTCGAGGGCGGGCTCTTCGCCGCCCCCGCGTATCTGCGCAAGCACGGCACGCCCCGCCGCCTCGAGGACCTCGGCGCGCACCGGCTCGTGGCGATCAAGGCGACGCGCGGCGCGGCGACGCTGCTCCTGCGCGGGCCGGCGGAGCGCGAGACGCGCCTGCGCGTGACCTGCGCCGTGAGCGCCTCGGACAACGCCTTCTGCCGGGAGATCGCGCTCGCGGCGGGCGGCATCGCGCTCCTGCCGCACGTCATCGTCGCGCGCGAGGTCGCCGAGGGCACGCTCGTGCGCGTCCTCGACGACTACGCGCTCGCCGACGCGGCGCTCTACCTCGTGCACCCCGGCGGTCGGGTCGTGACGCCGAAGGTGCGCGCCTTCCGCGACTTCGTGGTGGCGGCCTGGGCGACGCAGGGCAAGCGGCGCGGCCCGCGCGGCCCGGCCCGAGCGCGTCGGGGCTGACGCTCCGGACCCAAGGGCAAGCTCAGAGCGCGGTGGGCCGGCGGAGGAGCACGCGCATGCGGATCGGCCCGAGGGGTCGCGTCGTGGCGGCGCTCGGGTCGGGCTCGACGGGTCGGGAGTCGCAGGGCTCGAGGTGGGCCCGGCCGAGCAGCGTCGCGAGCACGAGCGGTCCCTCGAGCAGGGCGAAGTGGTTGCCGATGCACACGCGCGGCCCGGCGCCGAAGGGCACGAAGGCGTGGCGCGGGCGCCGCTCCTCGGCCTCGGGCGTGAAGCGCTCCGGCAGGAAGCGGTCGGGGTCGGGGTAGAGCTCGGGCCGATGGTGCAGCGCCCACGGGAACACCGTGCAGTAGCCGCCCTCGGGCACCCTGTAGCCGCCGATGTCCACCGGCTCGAGCGCCTGCCGCTCGTAGACCGGCACGGGTGGATAGAGGCGCAGGGCCTCCTTGAAGACCTGCGCGGCATAGGGGAGCCGCGGTAGATCCGCCGCCGTGGCGGGTGCGCCGCCGAGCGCCGCCACCTCGGCCTCGAGGCGGCGGTACGCCTCGGGCGTGCGGCCGAGCAGGTAGAGCGCCCAGGCGAGCGCCGTGGCCGTCGTCTCGTGACCGGCGACGAAGAGCGTGACGACTTCGTCGCGCAGCTGCCGGTCGGACATCGCGCCGGCCCCCGCCTCGGCGTCCTGCGCGTGCAGGAGCTGCGACAGGAGGTCCTGCGCCGGCGCCGACGCCGCCCTGCGCTCGGCGATCATGCGTGCGACGCGCCGGTCGATGATGGCGCGCGCGTCGGCGTGCGCGCGGTTGCGGCGCGAGGGCCACAAGAGAGGCGTCCCGAGCGCCTGCGCCGCGCGCTCGCCGCGGGCCCGGAGTGGGCCGGGCAGGGCGGGGGTGAGCCGCCCGAGGCGCGCCGCGAGCTCGAACTGCAGCCCGAGCGTCACGCTCATGGCGGTCTCGGCGCTCCAGTGCAGCGCCGTCGTGAGCGCGTCGCCGAGCGTGTCGGCCTCGTCGAAGGTGTCGACGTCGAAGAGCGCGCGACCCGCGACGGCCATCGCGATGCGCGTCGTCTCGCGGGCGACGTCGAGCTCCGCGCCGTCGCGCCACGACGCGGCCGCGCGCACCGCCGCGTCGGACATCACTGTTGCGCTCTCGGCCACGCGCGCCGGATGGAAGAGCGGGGCCATGAGCCTGCGCTGGCGGCGCCACAGCTCGCCCTCGCTCGTGAAGAGCCCCTCGCCCACGATCGGGTAGAGGGCGGCGCGGATGACGGGCGATTTCCTGAAGCGCGCCGCTTTCGCGACGAGGAGCTCGCCCACGAGCTCGGGCGTGTTGACGACGAGCAGCGTGTTGCCGAGAAAGCTGATGCGCCCGAGGTCGCCGCACTCGGCGTTGAAGCGCCGCAGCACGGTCCACGGCGACTTCTGGAACTCGGTGAGGTGGCCGAGGCCGAGGTGACCGAGCAGGCTCCGGCGCGAGAGCAGCGGGGGAATGCGGGCGGCGTCCATACCGTTCGAGAATGGAACGAAGTACCGGTCGAGGGAACCGGAACCCGCGCCCGTGGCGCGCTTCTTGGCCGTGGCCGGGCGGCGACGCTACGAATCGGCCTGCGGGCGTGCGCGCGCGGAGTCGGTGTCAGCCCTGGAGGTCGGAGCTTGGGTCGTCCGGCGAGATCGTCAGAAGGAGCCGTCGTGAGGCGAACGATCCGCCGCTTGGCCCTCGCCTCGCTGCCCGCGGTCGTGCTCGCGTGCGCCTCGAGCGCTGCGTCCGGCGGCGCGCCGGTCGTGCCCACCGCGCCCGCAGAGACCCCGGCACCGAGGACACCGCGCGGGCGTCCGGAGCTGGGCGTCGGCGGCGCGCCCCGGCTCCTGGCGGCTCCAGACCCTGCGGCCGCGCTCGCGAAGCTCGGCTCGCCGTGGGGCTACGTGCTGCCGGTGGATCACGGCATCCGCGCCGACACGCTCGGCAAGGGCCTGTTCCGCGCGCCCCGCAGCCACGGCGAGCACAACGGCCTCGACTTGCTCGCCCCGGTCGGGACGGCGGTCGTGGCGCCGTGCGCCGGTCAGGCGCACTCCGGCAAGACGGCGGGCTTCGGCCAGTGGGTGCACGTCGTCTGCGCGCTGCCCGCGACGCTCGGCGAGGGCCTCTACGCCTCGCTCTTCTACGCGCACCTCGGGGCCATCGGGATCGGGGTCGGCCGGCTCGCGCCGGTGCAGGCGGGCCAGCGACTCGGCACCGTCGGAAAGACGGGCAATGCGGCCGCGCCGCAGATCGCGGCGCACGTGCACTTCGAGCTCATCGTGCAGCCGAGCGAGGCGGCCGCGCTCGCCGAGACGCACTCGGGTCGCGACCAGTCGAACAACCCCGGCGCCGATCGCTTCTTCGCGCTGCTCGGCGAGCGCTGCCTCGATCCTTCGGGGTTTCACCCGCGCGCCGGCGCCATCCGCCGCGAGCGTCGTGCCGACCCGTTCGTGGCGCTGTCGTGCCTCACGCTCGCGAAGCCTCCACTCACGCGGCCGGCGGGCGCGCTCGCCGAGGCCTTCGTGCCGTGGAGCGACGCCTACGGGGCGAGTGCGTTCGACGTGAACCTCGGCCGTGGCCATCCCCTCGCGGCCACGCTGGCGCAGCCCGCGCTGCCGAAAGCGTGGCGCCCCCCCGCGCTCGGCGGCTGACGCGCATTCCGCCCTTTTCTGAGGCCTGCAGTCCGGAGCCTGGAGCCCGAGTCAGCCCGGGCAGCCGAGGCTCGGTCCGTTGCAGTCGTAGAAGCACTCGTCGCAGTAGATGCAGATCGCGACCTTGTTGTAGTCGGTGTGCCCCTCGGGGTGGTCCCACCAGCAGGCCTGGTAGCAGGCGTCGTCGTTGGGCGGGCAGGCCGGGTAGCACTCGAGAATGGCGTTGCACTCGGGGTTCGCGAGGCACGCGTCGGCGTAGGCGCCGCAGGGGCCGTACCAGGCGCAGCTCGTGCACGCGCCGCAGTCGCCCTGGAAATCGCAGCCCGGGGGCGGCCAGGTCGTCGTGCCGGTCGTGGTCCCCGTGCTGGTCGACCAGGTGGTGCTGGTGGTCGACCAGGTGGTGCTGGTGGTCGACCAGGTGGTGGTCGTGTTGCCGGAGCCGCCGGTGCCGGACCAGGTCGTGGTCGTGTTGCCGGAGCCGCCGGTGCCCGACCAGGTGGTGGTCGTGGTGTTGCCGGAGCCGCCCGTGCCCGACGTCGTCGAGCCCGTGTGGCTGCCGCCCGTCCCGCCCTCGACGACGACGGTCGAGCAGGCTGCGAGGGCGAGCAGAGACGCGAAGCAAAGTCCGGCGGGGCGCGGTGTCATGCCGCTCATGGTGAGGCATCCCGACGCCTCGTGCCAAGCACAAACCCGCGGAGCGGCGGCGGCCGTGCTGGTGCGAGGCGCTCGCTTGCGCTACCTCATGGCGCGCGGCGCGCGCTCTGCCGGGCGCGTCGCGGCTCGTCCGAGGTCCGATGTCGTCGTCCCGCTGCGCGCTCGCGCTCGCCGTCACCCTCGCCGTAGCGCTCGGCGCGTGCTCCGAGCCGGGGGGTGGTCAGGGGCTCGCGTCGGCCGCGCCACCGCCCGCCTCCGCCCCGCCGGGCACGAGCTCGGCGGCGGGCGGTCCTGCGCCGAGCGCGAGCACCGCGGCGACGGGCGCCGCGCCGAAGGCTCCCGCGAGCGCGGCCGCCGCGAGCGGCTCCGTCCGGGGCTACCTCGCGCCGCCGCCCGAGTCCGTGGCCGAGGACGCGCCGCTCGCCAAGGCGAGCACGTCGGAGCTCCTCGCGCTCGTGACGCGCCCGCGTGCCGAGGGGACGAAGGCGCGCTTCATGGAGGGCTACCTCGAGCGCACCATCGCCCCCGACACGCCCACGCGCGCGAACCAGGGCAACCCCGAGCTCCCACGCCACGACGTCACGCGCCGCGCCTGCCTCGCGGCGCTCGCCGGCGTGGTGCTGCAATCCGACGAGCAGAGGCACATCTGCAAGGGCCACGAGCTCATGGTGCCGATCTACGGCGACGGCGATCCGAGCCACGCCCGAGCGTGCATCGACGTGTTCGAGTTCCCGAACAAGCCCTGCGAGCTGCCGTTCGTGTGGGTGAGCCCGACCCAGGCGAGGAAGGTGTGCGAGGCCGAGGGCAAGCGGCTCTGCACCCAGGCCGAGTGGGTCGCGGCCTGCCGCCTCGATCCGGCCGGGGGCGAGCCCTACGCGTACTCCTACGGCAACGAGCTCGATCTGGCGGCGTGCAACACCAACAAACCCGCCGCGAAGTACAACCAGGGCACCTGCGACCCCGACTCGGCGCGCAGCGCCTGGAAGAGCTGCAGCACGAACACCGAGCCCGCCGGCGCGTTCCCGCGCTGTCGCTCACGGCTCGGCGTCTACGATCTGCAGGGCAACGTCGCCGAGATCATGACGCGCCGCGACCCGGAGGAGCAGCGGCTCGTGAGCCAGCTGAAGGGCAGCGCCTTCTTCTACGTCGACGTGCACCGCAAGGACACCGACCCCTACGAGAAGGGCAAGTACTCCGACCGCTGCGACCACGACCCGCGCTGGCACGTCGAGCCGATGCAGAGCGCCTGGCACGTGAACTACCACCTCGGCTTCCGCTGCTGCGTCGGCCTGCCGTGAGCGTCGTGGGCCCCAGGCTCACGCGCGCGCGGGACCGGCTGGTCGCGGCACGCCGCTGGATCTGTTAAGTCGGGCGCGGGGCCCATGAGTTTCTCGAACGCGACGCCGTTTGCGGCTCTCGACGTGCCGACGACCGATCACACCGGGCGCGAGGTCGTGATCGCGATCGTGAAGGCCACGTTCGCGCTCAAGCCGAACGGCGGACTGACGCGCGCCGACGCGCCCGAGCCCGTCCGCGTCAACGACGAGTGCCACGAGCTCGACAACCCGACGAGCAGCCTGCGGCGCTTCTCGGACGTGTGCAGCGAGAAGCGCGGCACCGACGTCGTCGTGTACGGCGACGCGGTCGCGCCGAGGCCGGTGACGAAGCTCGACCTCGCGGTGCGCGTGAAGGAGCTCACGGTGCCGCTGCGCGTCCATGGCGAGCGGGTGTTCACGAGCATCGCCGGCAGCGCGCGCATCGGAGCGGCGCGCCCCTTCGAGCGCATGCCGGTCGTGTACGAGCGCGCCTACGGCGGCACGGCCGACGAGATGCGCATCGTGGAGAGCCGCAACCCGTCGGGCGTCGGCGTGGCGCGGCGCGCCGCCGACCTCGACGGGCGGCGCGCGCCCCAGATCGAGCACCCCGCGCGCCCCCACACCAGCTTTTCGGACACGCACGCGCCGGTCGGCTTCGGCCCCATCATGACGCACTGGACTCCGCGCCGCGAGCACGCCGGCACGCTCGACGACGCCTGGATGAAGACGCGCATGCCGATCATGCCGCACGACTTCGACGTGCGCTTCAACAACGCGGCACACCCTGCGCTGCTCATCGACGAGGGCCTCGTCCCCGGCGACGTCATCGCCGTGAGCGGGATGGCGCCCGGAGAGCCGTTTGCCTTTGCCGTCCCCGAGCTCGGCATCGTGCTCCGCGCGCGCTTCGACGCCTCGGGCACCGTGACCGTGCGTCCGCCCATCGACACCGTGTTCATCCGCCCGAACGACCGGCTGGTGGAGGTCGTGGCACGCAAGGCGTTCGCGCAGGGTCGCGGGCGGGACCTGTTGCGCGAGCTCACGGTCGACCTCGAGGACTGACGCTCACCCGAAGCCGTCCGGCGCCGCCGGGCGCTTGCGGAGCGCCGGCCACAGCCCGGCGAGCACGGGCTCGAGCTCGGTCGAGAGCGCGCCGAGCTCGACGGGGTCGCGCAAGAGCCCGCGCGCGCGCAGCTCGAGCAGGCGGCCCGCCACCTCGGTCACGTCGAGCTCGTCCGACTGGCACTCGTCGCAGCCGACCGCCGCCGACCAAACGCGCCCGCGCCGCAGGCGCGTCGCCGGTGCGAAGCCGCGGGCCTCGATGGCCGCCTGCCACGCGCGCGGCGCCTGGCGCTGCGCCACGGGCACGGCTGCACCGAAGAGGGTCTCGAGCGCCGCGGCCGCTTCGTCGGCGAGCTCGGGATCGGCGAGCGCGCCACACAGCGGCGCCCAGGCCCCGGGATGTCCGAAGCGGGCGAGCGCGTCGAGCGCATAGGCGTCGAGCGAACCGCGCCCGAGCACGCGTTGCAGCGTCGCGGTGTCGTCGGCGTCGCCCGCGAGCACGACGAGGTCGGCCGCGCGCCGACCGAGTGCGGCGCAGCCGCCGGCGCGCAGGTCGAGCAGCGGCTGGCGATCGCCCGCACCGAGGAGCGCGACGGCGCAGGCGAAGGCGAGATCGGCGTCGGGATGCCGAAGGCCCGACGCGAGGCGCGGAGCGCGCTCGCGCACGGCCTCGGCATCGAGCCCGACGGCCGCGCGCGCGGCCGCCGTGGCCACGCACGGCTGCGGATCGTCCAGGTGGAGCGCGAGGCTCGCCGGGGAGCGCTCGGTCCGCGCGAGCGCGGCGACGCCGACGGCGCGGAGCACGGGCTCCCCGGCGGCGCACAGCGCGCGCGCGAACGGCTCGCGGTCGGGGTGCGGCGCGAGCCACAGTGCCTCGGCGGCGCACGCCTGGTGGTCGCGCGCCTCGCGCGGCACGCGCAGAAGACCGCGCTCGAGCGCCGCGAGCCCGGCGCCGCCGCGCACGCAGCCGAGCACGAGGACGGCCGCCCAGGTCGACCACGCGAGGTCGAGCTCGAGGCCGTCGGCCCAGAACCCGAGCACCTGGTCGTAGAGGTCGTCGCCGGCATGCAGCGCCGCGTCGAGCAGGGGCCAGAGCCGCTCCTCGACGGCGGGGCGCTCGGCGAGCGGCACGCGCCAGCGCGAGCGGCCCGTGTAGCCGAGCTCCTCGAGCGCCTCGTAGCGCACGCTGCGATAGAAGTCGGCGCGCGACGCGCGCGCGATGCCGGGGCGCCAGCCGAGCCCCCCGAGGGTCGTCGCCTCCGTCGCCGGCGGCGGCAGCTCGACGTCGCGCGCTGCCTCCGGGGCAAGCGCTTGCGCCCGGGGGCGCGTCCACGTCGCGCGCACCGGCGCGGGGCTGGGCTCTTCTCGCGGCTCGATGGTCATGGCACGGCTGCGCTCGCGAGACCGCGTACCCCCTCGCGCCCGATGGCCCACGCCACGAAGGAGCGGCCACCGCGCCCCGGCGGCGCGCCCGGTAGCCGGGGGCAGGTGTCGTGGACGAGGGTCGCGAGGCCATAGGCGAGGCTCATCGCGCCCGCGGCGGCACCCATGAGGCCGACCTCGGCCTCGAAGCAGACGTCGGCGCAGCCGTCGTAGAAGACGCTCGCATGGCGCGCCGCCATGAGGTGCCACTCGCGACGCCGCAGGGCGTCGACGAGCTCCTGCCCGAAGGTGAGGTCCACGCGCGCGAGCCCGAGCCGCCCGAAGGCCTCGCCCATCGCGCTGCCGTCGACCGGCTCGTCGTTCTCGTCGGTCGCGGTGCCGCGCGCCGTCGCCGCACCGCGCACGGTCCCGAGGATCGAGAGCCCGAGCTGACGCGCGCGGTGGGCAGGCCCGAGCACCAGCGCCGCTGCGCCTTCCGAGGGAGGCGGGCCGCGCCCGACCCAGGGGCTCGCCGGATGCGCCAGCCGGTGCGCGATGGCTTCGAGCGAGATGTAGCTGTCGACGGCCGCGAGGCAGAGCCAGGCGTCGGTGTCGAGCGGCTGGGTGAGTGCTTCGAACGCGCCTGCCGCCCCCTGGAAGCGTCGCTTCTTGCGCGGCCCGAGCAGGGTGGCGGCTGCATACTCGACGTCGCGCAAGTCGTCCTCGCTCGCGCCCGGTCCCGGCGCGGGCAGACACAGCGCAAGCTCGAACGGCAGCCCATGGCGCGCGCCGCCGAGCGGCGCGAGCGCGCCCTCGAGCGCGGTCGTCACGAGCGCCGTCATGCGCGCGCCCGGGCCGAGGCCGGTGCCGAGCCAGGGGGCGCCGCGGCAGCGGATGCGCTCCTCGTCGTCGCCGAGCACGAAGAACGAGGGAGGCGGTGGCGGCAGACCCGCGCGCACGAACAGGGCGTGGTCGCGCGCTGTGAAGCCCGCCGGCGACGCCATGCCGAGCCCGACCACGGCGAGCGCACCCCGGTGCGTCATCCGTGCCCCGTCTTGGCGCTCTGCTTCGTCGCGCCGGTCACGGTGATCGTGCTCGCCTCGATCAGCAGCCCCCCGGGCGAGGTCGACACCTTCGAGCCGCCGACGATGAAGCTCACGTGCGAGCCCTCGAGCGTGAGCGTGCCGCCCACGTCGATCTTGAGCGACGCGCCCGCCTTGATCGAGTGCTTGCCGCCGGCGCTGCTCCGGAGCGCCCCGGCGATGGTCGTCGACAGCGCGCCCTTGATCGTGCGCGTGATGGTCGTCTTCGTCTTGATCTTGAGGGCACCGAGGGTGTCGCTCGACAGGCCCGCGATGCGCTGCCCCGTGGTGTTGGCGCGCACGCCGTGGCTGCCGCCGATGACGAGGGTCGAGGCGCCGATCGACGTCCAGCCGATGCTGCCCGGCGTGACCACGCCGTAGCGGCCGCCGACGAGCTCCGTGAAGGCACCCTTCACCGCGTTGTTGCGATGTCCCGGCCCGGCCCCCGCCGGGCCGGTCGTGTCGCTGGCTCCCGCGGCGCCGCCACCGGCTGCGTCGCTGCCGCCACCCGCCGGCCGCTCGGCCCAGGGCGGCGGGCAAGCCTCGGTGACGGCGCCGAGCAGGGCGCCGCCGCCCGGGACGAGATCGGCCGCCATCCCGAGACCGGCGCTCGCCACGCCGCCGAGGGCGCCGCGGAGGCCGCCGCTCTGGTAGCCCTGGTAGCCGGCCTGGGCGAGCGTTGCCGCGCGGCCGAGCATGGCACCGGCCGTGCCGAGCTGGCCGGCGCCGGCGAGCGCGGCCGAGACGGCGAGGTTCTTGAGGCCGGTCACGGGGTTGCCGACCTTCTCGAGGCACGCCGCTCCGACGATCACGGACTCGGAGCCGACCGTGACGTACTGGTTGCCCTGCGCGTAGATCGACTGCTTGGCGCCGACGCTCGCGGTCTGCGAGCCGACCTCGGTCGTGTAGGCCTCGGTCACGCTGACCGTCTCGTTCGCGCCCACGGTGCGCGTCTGCGAGCCGGTGATCTCGAGGTTCTCGTTCTTGATCGTCTGGGTCACGAGGTTGTTCGCGACCTCGAGCGTCCGGGCAAAGGCGGCGTTGAACGAGATGTTCTGCCGCCCCGCGGCGTCGTCGAAGCGGACCTCGTTCTGCTTGGCACCGCCCGGCGAGCTGTAGCTCGCGAGCGTCGTGACCGTCTTGTTGGCGGGCAACCCGTAGGGTGGCGGGAACTTGGCGTTGTAGGTGCGCCCGATCACGTAGGGCCGGTCGGGGTCGCCGTCCTCGAAGGCGACGAGCACCTCCCAGCCGACGCGTGGCAGGAGCATCGAGCCGGGCGTGTTGGGCTGCATGGCGCGGATCGGCAGGCTGCTCTGGTCGTCGCGCGGGCCCTCGCGATCCCAGTCGAAGTGCACCCGCACGCGTCCCTGATCGTCGACGTGGATCTCCTCGCCGGGCGCGCCCGTCACCCAGGCGCGCTGCACACCGAAGATCCTCGGGCGCGGTGTGCGGCGCGCCAGCCGAAACGGCGCCGCGAGGGGGATGGCCTCGGCCTCGACGCGGTATCCGTCGCGCCCCCGTTGCCACCCATGGCGCAGGGACGTGACGAAGTAGTCGCCGTCGGGACGGGCTTGCCCGACGTAGCGCTCCGAGGCCGCGAGCGCCACGGCCTGTCCCACCACGAGTCCGAGCGCGCTCGTGGCGAAGGTCACGACCGAGGCGTCGGCGCGCAGGCTCTCGAGGCGTCGGCTGGCGCGCATCGCGCCCTGCGAGGGCTCGAGAAAGCGCCCCGGTGCCTCGTAGATCTCGAGCGACCTCTCGACGTCGGTGCCCGCCTCGGCCACGCCCTCGAGCGCCACCGCCGGGGTCTCCTGGTTGTAGTCGCGCAGCGTGACCTTGCCGGGCCGCCGCCGCAGCGCGGCGCGGAAGTCCCAGGCGACCGCGGTCGCGACCGCGAGGTCCGCCCCGTCCCCGACCGAGAGCGGCTCGGCGAGCGCCGGCGGGGCGCTCGTCGACTGATCCTCGAGCACGAAGATCTCGGCGCCGTCGCCCTCCTCGGCCTCGAAGCGGAAGTAGAGTCCGTCCTCCTCGCACAGCCGGCGCACGAAGGCGGCGTCCGACTCGTCGTACTGGACCACGTACTCGCGCTCGGGGTGGTCCTCGACGAGGGAGAGGCGCACCGCGTCGGCTGCCAGGCCGGCGTCGACGAGCACCCTCTTCACGAGCTCGGGCACGCTCGTGTGCTGGAACACGCGGCTCCGGTGGCGATGCTCGAGCAGGGCCGGCCACGACTCCACGCGCAGGCGCAGGCGCCGGAGCGCCTCGGGGTCCGAGGTGGCGTGCGCCGCGGCGCGCGTCACGACGCCGCGCACGAGGCGGCGTCCGTGGGCGCCCTCGATCGCGATCGCCGCCGCGAGGCCGAGCAGGGTCTTCGGGTCCGTGAAGGTGCGCGTCGTGGTGTCGAGGTCGATGCGCGTCGGCTCGCCGAGCGCTTCGTGCATCGTCAAGCCCTCACAGGTGAGCTCGGCGGCGGCGTTCTCGAGCGAGATGGCAACGGTGGTCACGGCGATCCTCGCATCCTCAGAACGGGAGCAGACCCTCGGTGAGCAGCGGGAGGCCTCGAGAGCCAGCGCCGTGGGCGGCCGCGTCGAGCGCGAGGAAACCGCCGCGCAGGATGGCGCGCCGCAGGTAAGCGACGAAGTCCTCGGCCGGCCCGCCCGCGACCCGCACGGCCGCGTCGACGCCCGGATCGGGCAAGAGCACGCGCGGCGGCGCGTCGTCGCCCGCCTCGGGATCGACCTTCGCGTTCGCGCTCGGCCCGAGGCGAAACGCCATCGGGTCCGTCAGGGCGGCGGGCAGGCCCTTGTTGCCGCGCTCCACGAGCTTGAGGTCCAGGAGCGCCTCCGTGGCCGAGCACACGACCAGCGGATCTTCTTCCTGCAGGCCGTCGAAGGGCGAGCCGAGCGGTGCCACACCCGGGCCGGCCGAGAGGTCCACGCTCCCGACGACCTGCCAGAACGCGGCGAGCGACAGCGGCACGGCGCCGCCGGCGGTCTTCTCGATCTGCCCGAGGAGCTTGCTCGCGTCGACGCGCTTGCCCACGGCCTTCTTGCCCTGGCGCAGCTCGTAGCCGTGCTTGCGGAGCAGCGCGGCGATGCGCTCCAGGTTCGTGCGCACGCGCTCCATCGTGGCGAGCGCGACGGCGCGCGCCTCGTCCACGAGGTCGGCGTGGCGCACCGTGGCGCCGAGCTCGCCGAGCTCGCGCCACACGTCGGCGTGCGCGCCGGACGCGTAGCGCGCCAGGAAGTCGTGCTGGGCCGGCAGCGGCGCCTTCGGGCGCGCGGGTGCGGCGAGCCGCACCACGCCGGCGGTCGCGAGCGCGGCGTCGCGCGCCGCGTCGCCGAGGTGGAGCAGCCTGGTGCGCGCCTCGCTCCGCAAGAGCGGGTCGCCGAGCGCACGCGCGCACGCAACCGCCCAGCGCGCATCCGCCGCGACGAGCGGGGAGTCGACCGCGCGCAGGACCTCGAGCAAGACGGCGCTCGGCGCGCGCCCGGGCTCGAACAGCTCCGCGAGCCGGCCGTGGGCGCTCGGCGGATCGAGGGCGATGACTCTGCGCGCCGCGCGTGCCACGTCGGTGCCCTGCTCGAGCGACGCCGCGCCGGCCGCCGCTGCGTGGCCGAGGACGGCGAGCGACTGGCGCGCGGCGCGCCCGGCCCGGG
>JACRDA010000399.1 GCA_016212965.1 Myxococcales bacterium | reverse complement strand
TGCAGTGGGAGCGGCTGCGCGGCTGGCTCGACGAGGACGGCGAGCTCGGGCGCGTGCGCGCCCGCGTCGCCAGCGCCGCGGCGCGCTGGCACCTCGAGGGCGAGCCGCAGGATCTGCTGCTCGCCGAAGGTAAACCGCTCCTCGAGGCCGAGGAGCTCGTCGCGGCCCGGGCCGCCACGCTCGGCGAACTCGAGACGCGCTTCGTCGCGGGCTCGCGCCGCCGCGCGCGCGCCGTGCGGCGCCTGAAGCGCGCGGCCGTGGCAGGGCTCGGCGCGCTGACGGTGCTCGCGGTCGTGCTCGGGACGGTCGCCTGGCTCGCCCGCGCGCGCGCGACCGAGATGGCCCGCCTCGCGGACGACAACCGGGAGCGGGCCGAGGCCAACGCCGCGACCGCCGCCGAGAACGAGCGCGCGGCGAACGAGCGCGCCATCTCGCTGCTCGTCGAGCAGGGGCGGCGCGAGCTCGTCGCTGGCGAGCCGGAGCGCGCCCTGCCCTACCTCCGCGAGGCGCGCGCGCGCGGTGGCTCGAGCGTGGCCCTCGGCGCGCTCGTGCGCGATGCGGTGCGAGACGCCGAGACGCGCCTGCCCGTCTTGCGCGCGACCGGCGGCCCAGCGCCGACACCCGACGGGGACCCAGGCGCGTTCGCGGCCGTCGCGTGGAGTCCCGACGGGCGCACCATCGCGTCCGGCGCGCGCGGCGGCGCCGTCCTCTTGTGGGACGCGGCGAGCGGCGCCGAGACGCGCCCTTGCGGAGGGCACGACGAGGCCGTGACCACCGTGCGCTTCAGCCCCGACGGCCGCAGCCTGCTGACGGCGAGCAGCGACCACACCGCCAGGCTCTGGCGCCTGTCGGACTGCACGCTCCAGGCGACGCTCGGTCACGAGAGCCGGCTCGAGCACGTGAGCTTCGCGCCGGACGGGGCGCGCATCGTCACGGTCGACGGGCGGGGCGTCGTGCACGTGTGGGACGCGGCGAGCGGCGGCGAGCGCCTGCACTTCGGCGGCGACGCGGGCACGCTGCACCGGGCGCGGCTCCTGTCCGACGGCGGCCGGCTCGCGCTCGGCGTCGCCGACTTCGACCCCAAGGGCAAGCTCACGCGCGCCGCGCTCGAGCTGTGGACCACCGAGGGGGAGCGGCTCTGGAGCGCCGCGCTCGAGCACGCGCCCGAGGTGCTCGAGGTGCCTCCCGACGGCAGCCTGGTCGCGGTCGGCGTGGCAGGCACGGCGGAGCTCTTCGCCACCACGGACGGAAGCCGCACGGCGACGCTCGAGGCCGGGGCGCGCGTCGCCGCGCTCGCGTTCTCGGCCGACGGCGCCCTGCTCGTGGCGGGCGGCTACGGTAGCGAGATCACGGCCTTCCGTGCCGGCACCGACCCGAAGGGCGTACGCCGCTTCACGCGCGCGTGGTCGGCCGAAGCGCACCGCGACGACGCGCGCGGCGCGACCCTCACGCGCGCCCGGACCTACGACCTCGAGCTCGACGCGGCCGGCGAGACGCTGCTCACGTCCGGCTCCGACGGCGTCGCGCGCGTCTGGGACGCGACGAGCGGCCGGCGCCTCGCGACACTCACAGGCCACGTGGGCTCGGTGCTCCGGGCGAGCCACGCGCCCGACGGCACGCGCATCCTCACGCTCGGCGAGGACGGTGCGGCGCGCCTGTTCCGCGCGACGCGCGGGCGCCTGCGCGGGATCGCCCAGGGCCAGAGCCTCGCCCCGGACGACCGCGAGCGACGCCTGGGCCCGACGGGCCGGCGGCTGGCCGTGCTGCGACGCGACGGCTCGGTCTGCGCAGGAGGCGTCGGCGAGCGCGAGCTCCCCGCGATCGGGCGGGCCACCGCGCTCGCCTTCGCCGCGGACGACGACACGCTCGTGACGGGGCGCGACGACGGCTCGCTCGCGCTCCAGGCGTGGCCCGGCCCGACGGAGCGCGGGCTCGCGGCCCGGCACGACGCGCCCGTGACGGCCGTCGCGATCGCGCCGACGACGGGCCTCGTGCTCTCCGCGGCCCGCGACCGCAGCGTGCGCTTGCAGTACCTCGACGGCCGCGCCGCCCCCGCGCTCGAGGCCCTCGATCGGCCGGCGTCCTTCGTGTCGCTCGATCCGACCGCGCGCTTCGCCGCCGCGGCCGGGCGCGGACTCGCGCGCGTGTGGCGCGTCGCCGACGGCTCGGTCGTGCTGACGGACGACCGCGCGCACGACGACGTGGCGCTCTACCCGAGCGTCGCCTGGAGCCCGGACGGCACGCTCGCCGTCGTCGCCACCTCGGGCGTCGAGCTCGATCTGTGGGACGTCGCGGCGGGGACCTTCCTCCGCACCCTCGAGGCCGAGCGCGTCGCGTGGAGCCCGGCGGGCGACAAGCTCGTCCTCACGTCGTCGACCGGCGCGCGCGCCCGGCTCGTCACGGCGCGGAGCGGCGAGGTCGTGGCCGAGCTCGACGCCCAGGCGAGCGGCGTGTCCGCCGCGGCCTTCTTCCCCGACGGGGAGCGTTTCGCGCTCGCCGCCGTCGACGGCCGCATCCTCGTCTTCGAGACGCGCACCGCGGCGCTCCTCGCGGCCATCGAGGGGCACGCGGGCGCGGTCGGCGCGCTCGCCTTCGACCCGGCGGGCACGGAGCTCACGAGCGTCGCCGACGACGGCGTGCGCCGCTGGGACGTGGGCCTCGATCTGCGCCCGGCCGACGAGCTCGCCGCCCTCCCCTCGCCGTTCCGGTTGCAGCAGGGGCGCCTCGTGCCCGTCGCACCCGCGGTCGCGGCGCCGGCCGCGCCTTGAGCTCGCGCCGGGCGGCGCACGCCTCCGCTCACCGCGCCGGCGCGCGCTCCTCGGTCGACAGGCGGCGGCGCAGGGCCAGGCGCAGGAGCCCCCACGAGAGCAGCCCGAGCGGCCCGAAGAGCAGGGTGAGGACGAGCGAGGGCACGACGTAGAGGTGCCGCACGCCGAGGCGCTCGGCGTCGCGCACCTCCCAGGCCCCGACGAAGAGATCGAAGACGAGGTAGTGGATCCAGCACGCCGTCACGGTCCACGGCGTCGTGAAGATGCGGCTCACGCCCTCGAGCGTGAAGAAGCTCGCGCCCTCGGGCCCCGGCTGGTCGCCGAAGAGCAGCACGCCGTAGAGCGGCGCGAGGAGCAGGCATGGCGCGAAGGAGTGCACGACGAGCCGCGTGATGCGCGCGCGCGGCGCGACCACGAGCAGGAGCCACGCCGGCACGACGCCGTAGCTCGCGAGGAGGAACACGTGCTCGATGCCCATCGCCGGGCAGCGTAGCGCAGCCTCCCGCGCCGCGGCGCCGCGCCCCCTCGGACGCGACCGGCGCCTGGAGTAGGCTCGGCCCATGTCCGTCGGAAGCGCTGACGCGAAGCGGGGTCGCGCGGTGAAGCTCGCCGTCGTCGTCGCGGCCCTGGGCTACTTCGTCGACATCTACGACCTCATCCTGTTCTCGATCGTGCGCAAACCGAGCCTGATCGGGATCGGCGTGCCCCCGGAGCGGGTGCTCGACACGGGCGTCCTGCTCATCAACATGCAGATGGGCGGGATGCTCCTCGGCGGCATCTTCTGGGGGATCCTCGGCGACAAGCGCGGCCGGCTGTCGGTGCTGTTCGGCTCGATCGTCCTCTACTCGCTCGCCAACATCGCCAACGCCTTCGTCCCCAACGTCGAGGCCTACGCCGTCACGCGCTTCATCGCCGGAGTCGGGCTCGCGGGCGAGCTCGGCGCCGGTATCACGCTCGTGAGCGAGTCGCTCTCGAAGGAGACGCGCGGCTACGGCACGACCATCGTCGCCACGGTGGGCATCACGGGCGCCGTCGTGGGCGCGCTCGTCGCGGGGCTCGTACCCTGGCAGACGTCCTACCTCATCGGTGGCGGGCTCGGGCTCGCCCTGCTCGTCCTGCGCATCGGCGTCTACGAGTCGGGCATGTTCGAGAAGCTGAAGGCGACGCGCGGCGTCTCGCGCGGCAACTTCTTCCTCCTGTTCTCGTCGTGGCGGCGCGCCTCGCGCTACCTCGGCGTCATCCTCGTGGGCGTGCCCATCTGGTACGCCGTCGGCGTGCTCGTCACGTTCAGCCCGGAAATCGGCGCGGCGCTCGGCATGAGCCCGGCGCCCGAGGCCGCGAAGGCCGTCATGTACTGTTACATCGGGCTCGCGCTCGGAGACCTCGGCAGCGGCGCCCTGAGCCAGCTCCTGCGGAGCCGCAAGCGCGTCCTCTTCGGCTTCCTCGTGCTCACCGCTCTCGCCATCGCCGCCTACTTCACGCTCGGGAGCGCCTCGACCACGGCGTTCTACGCGGTGTGCGTCCTGCTCGGCTTCGCCACCGGCTACTGGGCCGTGTTCGTCACGGTCGCCTCCGAGCAGTTCGGCACCAACGTGCGCGCCACGGCCACGACGACCGTGCCGAATTTCGTGCGCGGGGCGGTCGTGCCGCTCACGCTCGCGTTCACGGCGCTCCAGCCGTGGCTCGGCGTGCCCGGGGCGGCCATCGCCATCGGCGTCGTCACGATGCTCGTGGCGCTCGGCGCCCTCGCGACCCTCGACGAGACCTACGGCAAGGACCTCGAGTTCCACGAGACCTGACGGCGCCGGGCGCGTGCCTCAGCATCGTGTTTCGCCCTTTCGGGCGAAACACTCCCTCGAGTCTCGTGCCTGAAGTCTGAAGCCTGATCCCTGTAGCCGCGAGACTTTCGCCCGAAAGGGCAAAAGTCGAGTCAGCGGTCGACGACCGAGTCCGGCGAGGCCTCGATGTGCGGGTGGAAGCACGCCACCCGGTGGTGCGAGCCGCTCTCGAGCTCCTCGAGGGGCGGCTCGTGCCGGTCGCAGCGCCCCGCCTCGGCGTTCGGGCAGCGGGCGAAGAACGCGCAGCCCGCGCCCGACTCGAACACCGTCGGCGCCTCGCCCTCGAGCACGAGCTGCAGCCGCCGCCGCCCGTCGGCGTCGGGCATCGCGCCGAAGAGCGCGCGCGTGTACGGGTGCAGGCGCCGCTCGGCGACGGCCTCGCTCGGCCCGAGCTCGCACAGGCGCCCCTGGTAGAGCACGCCGACGCGGTGGCTCAGGTGCAGGACGGCGCGCAGATCGTGCGAGATGAACAGCAGCGTGAGCCCGAGGTGCTGCTGCATGTCGTCGAGCAGGTTCAGGATCTGCGCCTGCACCGACGGGTCGAGCGCCGACAGCGGCTCGTCGAGCACGACGAAGTCGGGCCGGAGCGCGAGGGCGCGCGCGATCGCCACGCGCTGCCGCTCGCCGCCCGACAGCTCGTGCGGGTAGCGGCCGAGCGCCTCGGCCCCGAGGCCGACGCGCTCGAGCCAGCGCACGACCTTGTCCGTGAGCTCGCCCTTGTTGCGCACGAGCTTCCAGATCTCGATCCCCTCGCCCACGATCTGGAGCACGGTCATGTTGGGGTTGAGCGAGCCGTAGGGGTCCTGGAAGACGATCTGCATGCGCTGCCTGAGCGCGCGCAGCTCGGACGCCCCGAGCGCGGTCACGTCCTTGTCGTCGAAGACGACCCGGCCGACCGACGGCTCGGTGAGCCGCAGGATGCAGCGCCCGAGCGTGCTCTTGCCCGAGCCGCTCTCGCCGACGAGCCCGAGCGTCTCGCGGCGCCGCACGTAGAAGGTCACGCCGTGCAGGGCGTGCAGGAGCTTCGGCCGGCCGAAGAGCCCGCGCTTGATCGCGTAGATCTTGCTGAGCTTCTCGACGTACACGAGCGCGTGGCCGTCGGAGCGGTCGAGCGTGCCGCCGTCGTCCGTCATGGTGCGACCTCGGGCAGCAGGGCGGCGCGCCGCGGCTGCTCGCGCAGAAAGCAGCGCACCTCGAGCGGGCCGACGGGGTAGAGCGGCGGCGCCGCCTCGCGACAGCGCGCGACCACCTCGCGGCAGCGCGGCGCGAAGCGGCAGCCGGCGTCGCCGCGCGTGAGGAGCGGCGGCGCGCCGGCGAGGACCGGCAGGCGCCGGACCGGCTGGTTGCGGCGGCGGCGCTCGCGCCGCAGCGGCGGCACGCTCGCGAGCAGGGCCTGGGTGTACGGGTGCTGGGCGTGCCCGAGCAGGGCGCGCGCCGGACCGCGCTCGACGACCTCGCCCGCGTAGACGACGACCACGTCGTCCGCCACCGCGGCGACGAGCCCGAGATCGTGCGAGATGAAGAGCAACGACAGGCCGCGCTCGCGCCGGAGGTCGGCCAGGAGCGCGACGATCTGCGCCGCCGCGAGCATGTCGAGCGCCGAGGTCGGCTCGTCCGCGACGAGGAGCTCCGCGTCCGCGGCGAGCGCGATGGCGATCATCGCGCGCTGGCACATGCCGCCCGAGAGCTCGTGTGGGTAGTCGCCGAAGCGCGCCTCGGGCTCCGGGAAGCCGACGCGGTGCAAGAGGCCGAGCGCGCGCTCGCGCACGGCGCGCCGGCCGAGCGGCAGGTGCAGGCGGATGGCCTCCGAGAGCTGCGCGCCCACCGAGTAGACCGGATTCAGCGCCGCCGTCGGATCCTGGAACACGAGCCCGATCTTGCCGCCGCGATAGGGGCGCAGCTTGCGCTCGGGCAGCTTCAAGAGGTCGACGCCGCCGAAGCGCACCTCGCCGCCGTCGATGTGCGCCGGCGGGCTCGGCAACAGGCCGAGCAGGGCGTGCGCCGTCACGCTCTTGCCCGAGCCGCTCTCGCCGACCATCGCGACCGCGCGCTGCGGGGGCACGTCGAAGCTCATGCCCTTCACGGCGACGACCCGGCCGTCCTCGCCCTCGAAGCTCACCGCCAGGTCCCGCACCGAAAGCAGAGGCTCGGCGCTCATGGGGCCTCGTCCGGCTCGTCCGTGGCCCCGTCCTCCTCCGTACCCGCCTCGCCGTCGAGCCGCGCCGCATCGCCGGCGTCGCCCGCGTCGCCCGCGTCGCCCGCGTCGCCCGCGTCGCCCGCGGCGAGCTTCAGGTAGAGGTCGAGACGCGGTGGGCGCCCGGCCGAGACCCCGGCGCTGTAGCAGGCGCCCGTGGCGCTCGTGCCGGTCGTGAGCAGGGCGAGCCCGTGGTAGCGCCCGCGCGCCGCGCGCCACTCGCCGACGAGCGCGGTCACGTCGATGCGCAAGGGCTGCATCGAGGTCGCGGCGTAACGCCCGGCCGCGCGCGGCAGATCGAGCGCCGGACCGCTGCCGTAGGTCACGCGCTCCGCGCTCCAGGGCGCGAGCACCTGCGCGAGCTCGAGCACGAGCTCCCCGGCGTGGCGCGGACAGCCGGGCATGGGATCGAGCACGAGGAGCGCGAGCTCGAGCTCGGCGTCGTCGGGGACCTCGACGGCGAAGCGGAGGAGGAGCTCCCCCGAGCCGTCGCCGCTCCGCCCGAGAAAGATCACCTCGTCCTCGAGGGGGCCGCTCGGCCCGGCCGAGCTCAGGTAGGCGACCTCCTCGGCCGCGAAAGTCGCGCGCGCGAGCTCCTTGCCGACCGGCGCCGTCGCGGCCGAGCGGCAGCGCCCGAGCACGCACGCCTCGCCGGAACCGCACGGGGCCGCACCCGCCGCGCACACCGCCGGGCCGGCGAGCTCCGCCGCGCAGGCGAACAAGAGCGCACCGGCCGCGGCCCCCACCACGAGGGCGGGCACGAGCGGACGGGGCAGGCGTGAGCGCAGGGGGCGCATGACGGCCCGACGATAGCAAACTCACCCGCAGATCGCGCGACGCGTGCGACGACCGGCGACTACCGGCCCGGCTCGTCGCCGGGGGAGCTCGGATGGGCGACCGGCTCGGGGGTCGCGACGACGGGCGGAGGCCCCGCGGCGGCCGCGAGCGTCGGCACGCGCGGCCGGGCGCCCGGGGCCGCGGAGCCGGACGAGGGGAACAGGCGTGGCAGGTACTTCTCGAGGGTGTGCTGCACGACGGCGGCGTGGGGCTGCGGCAGCTCGAGGTCCATGCGGTCGAGCTCGCGCACGGTGCCCGCGGGGAGCGACGTCGTCGCGAGCGTGTAGCGGAAGGCCCCGAGGAACATCTCGAAGGGTCGGTCGCGCCAGCCCTGCTCCTGCCAGACGACGTAGGTGCGCGTCGTCGGCGGGGCCTGGACGAGCGCCTGGGCGAGATCGGTGCCCATGCAGGTGTCGACGGCGAAGGCGGCGTAGGGCGTGTTCCGCGCGGCGAGCGACGAGGCGAGGCCGCCCTTGATGTTGCAGCCACCGCCCGAGTGGCCGACGACCACGATGCGGCTCGTGTCGATGGTCGCGACGCCGCGCAGGCGCTCGGCCGTGAGGGCCACGAAGTTGTCGAGGTCGAAGCCGGGCCAGGCGAAGAGCGCGAAGCTCACGGCGCCGGGGACGACCGAGCTCGGCGCCGCGACGAGCATGGGCTCGATGCGGCCGGTCTCGATGAGCCCCGACACGATGCGGCGCAGATCGCCCTCCTCGCCGCCGCCCATCCAGCGGTACCTGACGAGCGACTCGTTGAGCCCGTGCAGGAACACGACGAGCGGCACGGGCCGCCCCGGCTCCCGGGCGACCTCCTCGTGCACGAAGGCCCGGCCCGACCACGCGTGCTCCGGCAGGCCGACGTCCGCGCCGTCGTACTCGTAGTCGTAGCTCGCCCCGGACAGGGGCGCGGCCTGCGGCGTCGCGGCCGCAGGCACGGGCGCAGGTGCCGGCACGGGCACGGGCGGCTCCTGGGCCTCGGCCCGCGCAGGGGCGACGCCCACCGCGACGAGCGCGACCGCCGCGGCGCCGACGACCCGCGCGGCGCGGTGACGTGCGCCTGCGAAGTGCCCGGGGCACGCGGTGGACCGACTGCGCATCTCGGGAACGTTATCAGAAGCCCGCGCGCTCGGGCGAGAGGCGAAATCGGGGACTGGGCCCCCCTGTTCTTCCCGGAAGACACGCCACTTCTGTCGCTCTCGGCACGCGTCGAGGCCTCGGGGAGCGCCCGCCCACGCGCCCGCACTCCCGCCCGCACCCGCACCCGCACTCCCGCCCGCACCCGCACTCCCGCCCGCACCCGCGCCCGCGCCGCGGCCCAGCAGCTCGAGCGATGTCGTTGGGGGCTGGGGGAATGGCGCAAACGCGCGGACGCTCGCACGGCCGACGTGCGAGCCGGCACGCGACTCATGGCACGCGCAGAGTCGTCTCCCCCATCCGCGCGCAGCCGCGCGCAGGCCCGCGGCGGGGAGCTCGGACGAGCACGACACCGTCCGGGCCTGCGCGCGGCGAGCACGGATCTGGGGGAGACGGCCGCGCGCAGCGCGGCCGAGAGGGGGCAGCCCTTGCCGAGCCGGCGCGCGGGAATGGCGATCGCGGCGCACGTGGTGGACTGGCCGCGTGCGGGCTACACTCGGCCTTGATGCAACCGCTCAAGGCGCACGTCCAGAACGGTCGACTCGTGCTCGACGAGCCCACGGACTTGCCCGACGGCCAGGTGATCTACCTCGTGCCCGTCGACGACGCCGACGTGCTCGACGACACCGAGCGCGCAGCGCTCGACGCGGAGCTCGAGGCGGCGATGGCCGAGGCGGCACGCGGCGACGTGGTCGACGGCGACGTCGTGATGGCGAGGCTGCACGCACGACCGTGAAGTTTCGGTTCACCGGTCGCGCTGATCGCCGGATCGAGCAGGTGGATCTCTGGTGGCGCGAGCATCGTCCCGCGGCGCCGAGCCTGTTTCGCGACGAGCTCGACGCCTTGCTCGCCCGGCTCGAGCACGCGCCCGAGACGGGGATCCTCCACAGGACCGCAAGCGGCCGCCTCGCGCGGCGCGCGCTCCTCCTGCGAACGCGGCAGTACGTGTACTACGCCGTCGACCGGGATGCGGCGCTCGTGACGATCCTCACCGTCTGGGGCGCTGCGCGCGGGCGTGAGCCAAAGTTGTAGCGCTCGTCGCGAAGCGGCGACGTGGCGCACCCCGCACCAAGCCATCCCGTTGGCCGGAGACCGTCACGATCCGGCCGCACCTCCACGATGAGCCACGCCACGACTGGGCGGGCTTCGGCCCTCCTGGCGCAGGATCTGTGACGCGCCCCCTTGGTGTCTCGCCCGCGAGGACGCTCGGCAGGGGCGCGGCACAGAGCGTGCGCCGCTGGCCGTAGCCCGCCCAGCAGCAGGGCTGGGCGGAGGGCATGCGCGTGCGCGCGCTGCTCAGCCGTGCGACGCTCGGGCCGGCATGAGGCTCATGGCGCGCGCAGAGTCGTCTCCCCCATCCGCGCGCAGCCGTGCGCAGGCCCGCGGCGGGGAGCTCGGACAGGCACGACACTTCCCGGGCCTGCGCGCGGCGAGCACGGATTTGGGGGAGACGGCCGCGCGCAGCGCGGCCGAGAGGGGGCAGCCCTTTGTGCCTTGCGCGGACCCGCGGCCTCGTCTACGCCCACGGCGTGACTCACGTCCCACAGCCACGGTGCCCGAGCGGTCGGGGCCGATCGACCGGTTGGCGTCGCGCCGCCTGCCTCGCGCTCGGGCTCGTCGCGAGCGGGTGCGGTGCGGGGGCGACGTGGCCCGACTGGGTCGGCGGGGGCCTCGCCGTCACGGGCCCGCTGCGCCTCGCCGCCGAGGAGGCCGCCGCGACCGAGGAGCGCCAGCGCATCGCGGCCGAGCCCGAGCAGATCACGGCGAGCCACGTGCTCGTGATGCACCGCGCCTCGAAGAGCAAGCCGCCCAACGTGATCCGCAGCCGCGAGGAGGCACAGGCCCGCGCGCAGGAGTGCCTGCTCAAGCTGCGCGGCGGCATCAAGTTCGAGGACGTCGTCGGCGAGTACAGCGACGAGCCGGGCGCCGGGGCGCGCGGCGGCAACCTCGGCGCGTTCAAGCGCGACGCCATGGTCAAGGCCTTCAGCGACGCCGCCTTCCACCTGAAGGTCGGGGAGATCTCGGAAGTGATCGAGACCCCCTACGGCTTTCACATCATCCGCCGGACGCGCTGAGCTCGGCGCCGTCGGCGGGCGCGCGCGCCGTGACGAGGCGCGCGAGCTCGTCGAGCGGGCGGCCCGCCCAGTCCTCGGGCGCCCCCATCTCGAGCTCGAGGGCGCGCCCGAGCGCGGGGCCCGAGCCGAGCGCGACCTCGCGCACGCTCGGCGGCGCGGAGCCGGTGAGCGAGGCCACCGACCCGACGCCGTGGGCCGTGATGCCGCAGGGCACGATGAGGCCGAAGGCCGCGAGGTCCGTGGACAGGTTGAGCGCGAAGCCGTGCATCGTGACCCAGCGCACGAGCCGCACGCCGATGGCGCCGATCTTGACGAGCGAGGCCGCCCACGGCGCGCCGGCCCACTGCCCGGGGCTCGCCGGATCGGCCCACACGCCGACGAGCCCGTCGACCACCCCCGCCTCGACGCCGTGCTCGCGCGCGAGCAGGATCATGACCTCGGCGAGCCCCCGCACGTAGCGGCGCACGTCGCAGCGGTCGGGCTTGAGGTCGAGGATCGGGTAGCCGACGAGCTGCCCCGGCCCGTGGTAGGTGACGTCGCCGCCCCGCTCGGTCTCGACGAGCTCGACCCCGGCGGCGGTGAGCAGGGCCTCGGGGGCGAGCACGTGGCGCGCGTCGGCGTGGCGCCCGAGCGTCACCACGGGCTCGTGCTCGACCAAGAGGACGACGTCCTCGCCGCGCCCGGCGCCGCGCGCCGCGACGAGCTCCTGCTGCAGCGCGTGCACCGGCCCGTAGCGCCGCCGGCCGAGCCACACGAGCCGCGCCGAGCGCGCGCCGCTCACGGCGCTACTCCGGTACCTTGAGGCCGCGCGACGCGACCTCGTCGCGGTAGGCGTCGAGCCCCTCGATGAACAGGCCGGCCATGTCGGGGTCGAACTGCGTGCCGGAGCAGCGCGTGATCTCGGCGACGGCCACCTCGTGGGGCAGCGCGCGCCGGTAGGAGCGATCGCTCGTCATGGCGTCGTAGGTGTCGGCGACGGAGATGATGCGCGCGATGAGCGGGATGTTGCGCCCCTCGAGCCTGAGGGGGTAGCCGCGCCCGTCGAAGCGCTCGTGGTGCAGGTGCACCCCCGGGATGAGCGGGTGCAGGAACCGGATCGGGTCGAGGATGTCCTTGCCGAAGCCCGGGTGGCGCTTGAACACCTCGTACTCGTCGGCCGTGAGCTTGCCCGGCTTGTTCAGGTTGAGCACGCAGCCGATCTTGCCGATGTCGTGCATGAGCGCGCTCTGGCGCACGACCTCGATCTCCTCGGGCGGCAGGCCGAGGCGGGTGGCGAGGTACACGGCGTAGCTCGCGACGCGCCCCGAGTGGCCCGCGGTGTAGCGGTCCATCTTGTCGATGGCGCTCGCGAGACCCTGGATCGTCTGCTGGAAGGTCGCCTGCAGATCGCCGAAGAGGCGCGCGTTCTCGATGGCGGCCGCGGCGCGGGCAGCGATGATGCTGAGCACCTTGCGCTGCCCCTCCTCGAGCTCGCCCTGCGCCGAGGCGGCGGCGATGAAGCCGATGGTGCGGCTGTTGACGCGCAGGGGCACGGCCGCAAACGAACTCGGGAGCGCGACGCTGCCCTCGGCAAAAAGCGGGCCGACCGCCTCGCCGCGCAAGAGCACCGGCTCGTCGCTCTGCAGGCGCCGGAGCACCGTGCGCGGCTCGAGCGCGCCGAGCTCGGCGGCGCGCGGGTCGTCGCTCAGGCGCCGCTCGCGCTCGAACAGGCCCCCCTCGCCGTCCTCGAGCCAGGCGCTCACGAAGTCGGCCTTGAGCTCCTGCAGGCAGGCCGTGACGACCGTGTCCATCACCTGATCGAGCGACAGGCTGCCCGAGATCGCCTCGCTCACCTTGTAGAGCGACAGGGCCTCGCGCAGGCGGATGTTCTCGGCCTCCATGCGCTTCTTGTCGAGCGCGCGCTGGATGACGTGCAGCACCTCGCCGAGCTTGAAGGGCTTCAGGATGTAGTCGTAGGCCCCGCGCTTCATGGCGTGGATCGCGGTCTCGACCGTGCCGAACCCCGTCATGATGATGGCGAGCGTGCGGGGCGCCGTGCGCCGCAGCTCGTCGAGCAGCTCGATGCCGCCCATGCGCGGCATCTTGAGGTCGGTGAGCACCACCTCGGCGGGCGTCACGGCGAGCAGGCGCAGCGCGTCGAGGCCGTCCGGCGCCGTGCGCACGAGGTAGCCCTCGAGCGTGAGGAACTCGGCGAGCATGTCCCGGATCGACTCCTCGTCGTCCACGACGAGGAGCCGGGCGCGCTCCAGCGGCTGCTCCGAGGCCATCTCTGGGAACCTATCTACGCTGGCGCCGCGCGCGCAACAAGCCCGCGCCCCTGGAGCCGAGTCAGTGCCAGAGCAACCCGGCGAAGGCGCGCCCCCCGAGCAGCCACGCGCCGGGCGGCAGCGAGCCCGCGAACACGAAGCCGAGGTCACCCTCCGCGCCGAACACGAGGTCGAGTCGATCCTCGCGCGACGAGCCGTCCTCGTCCTCGACGCGGCCCTCGAGGCGCAGCACGACCGCGCCGAAGTCGGCCGACGGGCTGTGGAAGAAGAAGTTGGCGAGGTACATGCTCCCGACCCCTCCGCCGGCCGCGATGGCGAAGTGCTCCGAGGGCGCGAGCTCGAAGAGGGCGCCCGCGCGGGCGTCGCCGGCGAGCAGGAGCGTCTCGCCGAAGAGCTGGAGATCGAGCGCGAGCCAGTCGGTGAGCCCGACGCCGAGGCGCAGATCGACGCCCGGGCCGGCCGCGTAGAGCGCGGCCTCGCGCCCGTCGGGCATGGGCACGAACGGGCCGTCCGGCGCGGCGAGCCCGCCGAGCGAGCCCGACAGGCCGAGGCGCAGGCTCGGGTACCGCCCCTCCGGGGCCGGCTCGACGGCCGGCGTCGGCTCCGCGGCCTCGGCGTCGGACGCGAGCAGCCCGAGGGCGAGCACGAGCCCGAGCACGAGCGCGCGCGCTCCGAGCGCCCCGAGCACCGGAGCGCGACACGGCTGCCATGGTCGAAGGGTCGTCGCGCTGCGAAAGGCCGACATCGGCGCGGTTTTCAGCAAGGCGCGTACCAGCGCGGGAGCCCGGCCTACGCGCCCTTGAACGACGGCTTGCGCTTTTCGGCAAAGGCGCGGAGGGCCTCGAGCCGGTCCTCGGAGCGCAGGGTCTCGTCGTAGTAGACCGCCTCGAGCTCGAGGCCGCGCTCGAGCGGGACCTCGTAGGAGGCCGCGATGGCGCGCAGGGCCGCCGCCTGCGCGATCGGCGCGCCGTTCGCGACCGGAGCGAGCCACTCGACCGCGTCGTCGACGACGTCGCGACCGGCGGGCGTGACGCGGTTGACGAGACCCCAGCCGAGCGCCTCGTCGGCGGTGAGCCGTCGACCGAGCGCGATCATCTCCTTGGCGCGTCCCTCGCCGACGACGCGCGGCAAGCGCTGCGTGCCGCCCGCGCCCGGAATGATGCCGAGCGAGGTCTCGGGCAGTCCGAGCACCGCGTGCGCCGCGGCCACTCGCAAGTCGCACACGAGCGCGAGCTCGAGCCCGCCCCCGAGCGCGACGCCGTTCAGGGCCGCCACGACCGGCTTCGGCGAGCGGTCGAGCACGCCGAGCTCGCTCCGGTAGATCGACACCTGCACGCGGATGTCCTCGGGCGTCATGCCCTGGCGCTCCTTCAGGTCGGCCCCGGCGCAGAAGGCCTTGTCACCCGTGCCCGTGAGCACGATGGCGCGCACGCTCGGGTCGGCGCACGCCTCGCGCCCGAGGCGGCCGAGCGCGTACAGGGTCGGGCGCGAGAGCGCGTTCATGCGCGCCTCGCGGTCGATGCGCAGCACGGCGACGGCGCCGCGGCGCTCGTAGACGACGGGGGCTTCTTCGGTCATGGCGCGCCGAGCGTGCCCGAGTCGGTCGGGGGGTGCAAAGCGGGTCGTCAGCGCGCCGCTTCGCGCTCCACCTCGCCGAGCGCCGCGACGAGCGCCTCGTCGTCGCTCGCGGCCACGGACTCGAGCGCGATGCGGAGCTTCGGCGCGGCGGTCTGCTCCGCGACGATGCGCAGGCGCGCGCGGCCCTCTTGCGGCAGCTCCCGGCCGAGCGCCGCGGCAGCGGCAGCGCGCACCGGGGCATCCGCGCTCGGATCCTCGACGATTCGCCACAGGCGCTCCGCCTCGAGCGGCGCCGTTCGCAGGTTGGCGTTCGCGCCCTCGCCGAGCCCGCGCAGGCGCGCGAGCCAGGCGTCGGGCGTGCGCTCGCCGCGGCGCAGGAACGCGCTCTCGTCGCCGCCCTCGCGCTCCCGGTAGATCGCGAGCGCCGCGCGGAGGCGCGCCGAGAGCGCCGCGACCTTCTTGTCGGTGCCGAAGACGTTCTCGCCGAGGGGCACGCGGATGCGCTCGCCCGTCGCGAGCACGAGCTCGACCCCGATGAGCACCTTGCCGAGGGTCACCTCCTCGTAGGGCGGTGCGTCCGCGAGGTCGGCGAAGGGCACGTAGCGACGACGGTCGCGGGTGTCGAGCAGCACGCCGTCCTGGCCGAGCTCGAGCGCGCCCGACAGGTTCATGTAGACGAGAAAGGCCACGAGGAGCGGGACGAGACCCGCCGGCAAGAGGACGGGCGCCACGCTGCTGCCGAAGGCGCCGGACAGGCCAGCCGTCGCGAGGAACCAGCCGACGACTGCGCCGAGCAAGACCGCGACGGTGCGGCCGAGGCGGGAGACCGCCCCGCGCGCCACCTTGAAGCGCTCGACCGCACCTGGGCGCTGGGGTTTCTTCGCCATGAGCCGCCGGGCCCCTTCAGGCCCCCTCGAGCGCCCGGTCGACCGCGGCGCGCAGGGCCGCGAGCGCGCCGAGCAGGGCCGGGCTCGGGCGCGCGTCGGGCTCTGGCGACAGGAGGAGCAGCTCGAGCGCCGTGGCCGCGTCGCCCACGGCAGCGTGCCCGAAGCTCCCGGCCGACCCCGCGAGCTGGTGCGCTAGCCGCGCGGCTCGCCGCCAGGAGTCGCCGTCGCGCGCGCTCTGGTGGAGCTCCGCCTCGATGGCCTTCACCTTGCCAGGCAGGCCGCCGCGATAGGCGTCGAGGAGCGCGCGTGTGCGGTCCACGAAGTCGGCGCGGCGCCCGGCATCCATGTGCGACTCACGCCCTCAGCCGCGCGCCGAGCCGCGGAGCTTGCGGTACAGCGTCGTGCGGGCGATCCCGAGGTCGGCGGCGGCCCGGCGCATGTTTCCACCGGCGCGCGCGAGCGCGTGCTCGATCGCGCGCCGCTCTATCTCCGCGAGCGGGAGTCCCGGCGCGAGCACGAGCGCCCCGCTCCGCGAACCCGCCGCGGGCGCGGCCGGCACGGCCGGCTCCGAGGGGGCAGAGAGCGCGGCCTCGATGAGGGTCCGCGGCAGGTGCGCCACCCCGACGGTCCCGCCGCCGGCGCTCAGAATGGCGCGCTGGAGGGCGTTCTGGAGCTCGCGCACGTTGCCGGGCCAGGCGTAGCGGCGCAGCATCGCGCGGGCCTCCGGCGCGACCGCGGGAACCGCGCCCACGAGCGTCGGGCCGAAGGTCGCGGCGAAGTGATCGACGAGCAGATCCACGTCGCCGTCGCGCTCTCTCAGCGGCGGCACCTCGAGCTCGAACACGACGATGCGGTAGTAGAGGTCCTCGCGGAAGCGCCCGGCGTCGACGCTGTCGCGCAGGCTACGGTGCGAGGCCGCCACGAGGCGGAAATCGACGGGGATCTCCTCGCGACCGCCGACGCGCATGATCTTCCGTTCCTGGAGAACGCGCAGGAGCTTCGACTGGGCACTCGTGCTGAGCTCCGCCACCTCGTCGAGGAACAGCGTGCCCCCGTGCGCCCGCTCGAAGCAGCCCGGGTGGCGCCCCGTGGCGCCGGTGAAGCTACCGCGCTCGTGACCGAAGAGCGCGCTGTCCTGGAGCGTGTCGGGAATGGCGGCGCAGTTGAGCGCCACGAAGGGGCCCGTGTGACGGCTGCTCTGCGCGTGGATGGCAGCGGCGATCGCCTCCTTGCCCGTGCCGCTCTCTCCCTGCACGAGGACGTTGACGTCGCTCGCGCCGACGCGCTCGACGTGGCGCGCGAGCGCCGCCATCCGGACCGATCCGCCGACGAGACCCGGCAGGCTGCCCCGCCGCGCGGCGTGCTCGAGCTGCGCGGCGCTGCGGGCGCGCCGGCCCTGCTGGCAGGCGTTGCGCACCGTCGCCGTGAGCCGGTCCTGGTCGACCGGCTTCTGGATGAAGTCGTGGGCGCCGTCCTTCACGCTGACGGCCATCGTGCGCACGTCGCCCTTGGACGTGAGCACCACGACCGGCACGTCGCGGAAACGCGCGCCGAGCACGGCGAGCGCTTGCTCGCCGCCGATTCCCGGCAGGCAGAGGTCGAGCACGACGACGTCCGGCTCGGCGCCGGTGCGCAGCGCCTCGAGGCAGTCCTCGGCCCGCCCGAACTCGCGCACGTCGTGCGCCGCCTCCTCCAGCCCCAGCCGGAGCAGGGCGCGCAGCTCCGCGTCGTCGTCCACGATATGGACGCAGGTGTGGACGCGGGGCGCGCCCGGGCTTGCGTTCTCGATGCGTTGGGGCAGGATGAGAGATCTCGCATGGCGCCCACAGACACGGCAAGGGCGTTCCGGCCGGCCGCGAGCGCCGCCGCGGAACTTCCCCGGGCGCCGCGCGCGGGCCCGCCACGCATCGAGCGCGTGCTCGTCGTCGACGACGACGCGGACATCCGGGACCTCTCCGCCGCCGCCTTGCGAACCGTGGCGGGCTGGGAAGTGCACGTCGCCGACAGCGGGTCCGAGGGCCTCGCGAAAGCCGCCTCGCTCGCGCCCGACCTGGTCCTGCTCGACCACATGATGCCCGACATGGACGGCGCGGCGACCCTGCGGGCGCTGCGCGCGCGCCCCGAGACCGCGAGCATCCCGGTCGTCCTCGTCACGACCCGGCTCCGCGCCGAGGCGCGCGAGGCCTTCGTCGCGCTCGGCGCGGCCGGCATCGTGCAGAAGCCGTTCGACCCCGTGGCGCTCCCCGGCGAGCTCGAGCGGCTCCTCGCTGCCGTGCCGGCGCCGGGTCGAGCGGCTCCTAGGCCCCGCCGCCCGCCGCCTCCTCGATCTTCTGGCGGAGGATCTTCATGTTGAGACGCAGCGTCGCGTTGTCGGGGTCGAGCGCCTCGGCCTCGCTCCAGATGGCGAGCGCGCCGCGGTAGTCGCGCGCGCAGTAGCGGTCGAAGCCCGCGTCGAAGAGGCGGTTGAAGCGCTCGGCGGGCGACTCGGCGCCCGCCCCCTTGAGGCGCACGGCCTCCCCGAGCCGGGTCTCGATCTCGAGCTCGACGGCGCGGTGCTGCTCGCGCATGCGCCGCTCGACCGTCGCACGATCCTCGCCGCCCTCGAGGTCCTCCTTGCGCTTGAGCACGGTCTTGCCGTCGAGCGTCACGATGGTGACGATGCACGGCGCGGGGCGCCCCACGCCCTCGGTCTGCACCTGGAACAGCCGTTCGCCCACGCGCACGCCCGAAAGGCAGCCCATCGGCCTCGTCGGCTCCGGCGGTGCGCTCGGCAGCGGGGTCGGCGCGGCGGCGTCGGCAAGATCGCCGAAGTCGATCGACTGCGAGAGGATCACGAACTCGCCCTCCTTCAGGTCCCAGAGGCGCTCGAGCAGGTCGTCGTTGCCGGTGAGCGTGAGCTGCCCCGCGCAGAACTCGAGGCGAGCCCGCACCGCGCCGCTCGCGATGCTCACCTCGCCCGTCATCCCCTTCAACTCGCAGAAGCGCAGGATGTTGGCGAACGAGATCTTGTCGAGCGTGCCGGTGAAGGCGGCCACGCTGTTGCGCGCCCGGCGCCGCAGGATCGCGCGCACCTTGGCGAGCAGCACGCCGCGCCCGATGGGCTTCACGAGGTAGTCGTCGGCGCCCGCGTCGAGTCCCTCCTCGATGGTGGCCGGATCGCCCAGCGACGAGAGGAACACGAACGGCGTCTCGCGCGCCGGGAAGCGGGCCGCGTACGCGCGGCGGAGCTCGAAGCCGCCCATCTCCGGCATGACGACGTCGGAGATCACGAGATCGGGGGGCTGCCGCTCGCTCTCCGCGAGCGCCGCGCGGGCGCTGGTGACGGTGGTGACGTCGTAGCGCTCGGCGCGCAGGATCCCCTCCAGGTACTGGAGCACCTCGGGGTCGTCGTCGACGATGACGATCATGGTCACACCCGACGGCGGATGACGGCCGACAGCTGCTCGATGGACAGCTCCACGTCGCTGCGCTCCTCGACGTCCTGCCCGCAGGTGACGGTGAGGTAGTAGGGCGCCTCGTCGACTACGAAGCGATGCGTCACGGCCCGATCGACGAGGTCGAGATCCACCGACAACCGATTGGCGCGCGGCGCCTGGAGCAGGCGCTGGGTGCGCTCGAGGCACTGGGCCGCCATCGTCGTGAAGGCGGCCGAGGCTCCGGTGTCGAGCGGCGCGGCGTGTGCGGCGACGAGCAGGCCCTGGTCGTCGACCACGACGGCGTGCTTGAAGCCGCCCCGCAGGCACATGCTGGCGAGGGCCTGCTCGAGCCGCTCGCCCCGACCGCGCCCGCGCTCCGATGCGGCGACCTCGCGCAGCAGGGCGCCGAGCAGCTCGGCCGCCTCCTTGACCTCCGACGACTCGCGTAGCCGATTCATGGCGAAGCCTCCCTTTTCCGGCAGCGACCTAGAAGAGCCCGACACCGGAGGCATCCTGCAGCTCCCCTTCGAACGCGCGCGACTTCACTTCGAGTGCGAGCTCCATGTAGCTGCGCGCCGCATGCTCGGCCCCAGGCAAGAGCCATGCCGGCACGGCGCGCACCGACGCCTCCTCGAGCCCGTCGTCGAGCGGTATCGTGGTGCGGAACAGAACGTCCGGCGGAAAGGTCGAGCGGACCTCCTCGATGGCCACGACGTCGGCGCGCCGCGCCGCATCGAACATGGTGACGAGCACGCCCGAGAGGCGGAGATCGGGGTTGCTGGTACGCCGGGTCCAGTGGATGACCTTCAGGAACGAGGAGATCGTCTTCAGCGACAGGGTGCGCGGCTGAACGGGGAGGATGACGCTCTCGCTCACGGCGAGAAAGCCCACGGTGATCGATCCGGCACCGGCCGGCGCGTCGATCAACGTGTAGCCGTAGCCGGCCGCGAGCCGGCGTACGAGCGCGCCGAGCGCGCCGCTCCTGGCTGCCTCTTCGAGCGACCCGAGGTCCGCCGGGTCCACGCGACCCATGCCCACGAGCGCCAGGAGGCCGTCGCGCGTGGGCACGACGATCTCCTCGGGCGTGGCGCGCCCGAGCAGCACGTCCATGAGGCCGACCTTGGTTTGCTGCTTCAGGTTGCTGGCAATCCCGAGGCTCGCCTGCGGGTCGCCGTCCACGATGAGCACGCCGCCACCGAAGCGACTCAGGCTGTAGCCGAGGTTGAGGGCGGTGGTCGTCTTGCCCACGCCGCCCTTCTGGCTGGCCACCGTGACGATGGTCCCCATGCTTCTTCTCCTGTCTCGTTCCGTCTCAGATCTCGTCCCGCGCGCTCGCGCGGAGCTCTCCGGCGATGAGCGCCGTCCACACCGCCGTCGCGGCGTCGTCGAGCGGTCCGGGCAGCGCCGCCACGAGCTCCGCGACCCGCAGCGGGAAGGCGGCGCGCAGCGCCTCGATGGCGCCGTCCGCGCAAGGCCGGTTTGCGACCTCGAGCCACGCACGTTCCTCGAGCGCCGCCTCGGCGAGCACCTGGCGCATCTCGTCGAGGGCGACCGCGGCACCCATCATCACCGTGCCGATGGGCGCGGCCTCGGCAAGGGCCTCCGGAACACCCCCGGTCTCGACGAAGAAGGAGCCGCGGGCGAGCAAGAGGAGCCGCGCCAGGGCGTCCGCACCGGTCCTGTCGCGCCACGCGCACGCGAGCTCGCCCCCACGCACCCACAGCTCCGCCCCGGCCTCCGGCAGGCGGATGCGCCCGGCCTTGCCGCTCAGCTGAAAGGTCTGGAGCAGCGTGTCGAGCCCCACCTCGCCGACGTCGCCGGAGAGCGCGCGGTCGGCCACGCGGTAGCGGGCGGCGCGGCGCAGACCCGCGCGCACGCGCGCCAGGAGCTCGGCGCGGTCGAACGGCTTCGTGAGGTAGTCCTCGGCGCCAGCCTCGAGTCCCCGTACCTTGAGGTGCCGGCTCGCGAGGCTGGTCAGGAGGAGCACCGGCACGTCCCTGAGTTCGGCGTGACCGCGCAGCCGCGCGAGCGTCTCGAAGCCGTCCATCACGGGCATCTGCACGTCGAGCAGCACGAGGTCGGGTCGCTCGCCGCGCGCGCGCTCGAGCCCCGCGGCGCCGTCCTCGGCGAGCGCCACGCGGAAACCCGCGAGCGCGAGGTGCTGGCGCAGGAGCTCGCGCACCTCCGGGTCGTCGTCGACGACGAGCACGGTGAAGGCGCTCATCGCGCCCCTCCCGCCGGTGCGCGCCGCAGCTCGGCGACCCGGACGAGCTCGAGCACCTCGACGTCGAGCACCGGCGCCACGAGCACGTGGTCGAACGCCGCGCCCGAGCCCGTCGCCTCGTCCTCGCTGCCTACGATGGACACGCAGAGCGCTCGGCCCCCGGTCGCCGCGCGCGCGCTCGCGGCGAGCGCCGCGAGGTCCGAGGCCGCGCCGCACACGAACACGAGCTCCGGCTCCTCGTAGTGGCAGAGGCGACGAGCGTCATACGCGGTCTCGACCGCGACGGCCGAGAAACCCCGCACGCGCAGAGCGTCCGCGATGCCGGGCGCGCAGCGCGCGTAGGGGTCGAGGATGAGCGCGGCGCCGCGCTCGTGCGGCGGGGCCTCGCGCACGGGCAGCAGGACGACGAAAGTCGTGCCCCCACCGTCGCGCCGCTCCGCGCGCACGCTGCCGCCATGCGCCTCGCAGAACGCCTTCACGATGGCCAGGCCGAGGCCGACCCCGAAGGCGCGCTTGGGCACCTGGCCCTTGCGCGTGACCTGGTAGTAGCGGTCGAACACCGCCCCGAGATCGGCCTCCGGGATGCCGGGGCCGCGGTCCGAGACGGTCACCTCGATGCCCGGCGCGCCGGCGTCCCGGCAGCGCACGTCGATCTCGCCGCCGTCGGGGGCGAACTTGGCGGCGTTCGCGAGGAGGTTGGCGAATACCTGCTCGAGCCGGCCGGCGTCGCCCCGGAGCGGGCGGACGGCGCCGTCGACCTGGAGCAGGAAGCGCTGACCCCGCGCCTGGGACGGCGCGAGCGACTCGATGCAGCCCCGCAGGATCGCCGGCACGTGCACGCGCCGCGACGCGAGCTCCACGCGCCCCGCCTCGAGCTTGTCGATGTCGAGCAGATCGTTGACGAAGCTCACCAGGCGGTGGGCGGAGTCGAGGATGCGATCGAGCTCCTGGGGCGCCGGCTCCCGGCCGGCGAGCGCGTGCCGGTCCTTGAGGCTCCCGGCGAGCATGATGATCGACGCGAGCGGCGAGCGCAGATCGTGGGAGGTCACGGCGACGAGATCGCTCTTCAGGCGGTTGAGCCGCGTGAGCTCGGCGTTCTTCTGCACGAGGTCGCGGTCGCGGCGGATGAGCTCGGCCTCGGTGCGCTTGCGGACACTGATGTCGGCCCCGTAGACGTAGATCGCGCCGCCCTCGACCTGCTGGTAGGTGAGCAGGAAATCGAGCCCGCCCAGGCGCGCCTCGTGCTGGAAGGCTCCGTCGGCGGCGATCGCAAGGAGGCACGCCGCGACGTCGAGCTCCGCGCAGAGGCTCGGCCAGGGTCGGCCCGAGAGCGCGGTCGCGCCGAAGAGGCCGCGCATCGCCTCGTTGGCGAGCTCGATGCCCAGCGCAGCGTCGAGCCGCAGGAGCGGCGCCGGCGCGTGCTCGGCAAAGGCCGCCATCTCGGCCACCCGGCGCTCGAGGCGCTTTTGCTCCGTGCGGTCGAGCAGGCGCCCGATGAACCCGATGCAGGTACCGGCCGAGTCGCGCACCGAGTCGATGCTGAGGAGCACGTCGAGCTCCTCGCCGTTCTTGTGGCGATCGACGAGCTCGCCGGACCAGAAGCCCACGCTCGGGTCCTTGAGACAGCTCCACAGCTGCTGGTAGAAGTCTGCGGGCTGCCGCCCCGACGAGAGCATGCGCGGGCTGCGACCGATGACCTCGCGCAGCTCGTAGCCGAAGAGGCTGCAGAACCGCCGATTGGCGTCGAGGATGACGCCGTTCGGGTCGGTGAAGAGCACGGCCTCGTGGCTCGCGAGGAAGTTGCGGTAGAACAGGGCCGTCCGCTGCATCGACTGGAGCCGCGCGTCGGCCGGACGCAGGTGCAAGAGGAGCCCCGCCTCGTCGCGGGTCAAGAGCACCTCGAGCGGCCGCCCCGCCGGCGTGAAGAGATGCTCCGTCGCCAAGCTGCCGGCTCGCGCGGTGCGGCCCAGCCGACGCAGCGCATCCCGCGACGGGGCGTCCACGAGCTCGAGGGCGTTGCGGGGCGCCGTGTCCCCGAGCACCTCCCCGAGCGCTTGGGCGCCCTCGAGGATCTCCAGCGCGGGCCCGAGGCGCACGCTGGTCCACGGCTCTGCCGCAGGCATGAGCACACCGCCGCGTCCCAGCGCGCGCACGCTCTGCGGGGCCTGCGCGGGGTCGCCGAAGAGCCGCGTCAGGTCCGCGGTGTCCGACACGAAGAATCCCTCGAACGCCTGGAGCTCGCGACTGGATCGCCCGGCGCGCAGCCCGTGGCGCTCGAGCGCGGCGAAGGCGACCGCGGCGAGGTGCGGATCGAGGCGGCTGCCGACCTCCGAGCGCATGACGGCGAGCGCGTCCGCGTGGGGGAGGCCCCTGCGATGCGGGCGATCGTGGGTGAGCGCCTCGTAGACGTCGGCGTACGCGAGGATGCGACCCACGAGGGGGATGGCCTCGCCGCTCGCGCCGCGCGGGTAGCCCTGGCCGTCGTAGCGCTCGTGGTGGGACGACGCGGGCTCGGCCAGGTACGCGAGGTCCCGGATCGTGGCGATGATGTCGCGCGAGTCCGCCGCGTGGCGCCGGACCACCGGCCAGTCCTCGGCGGCGAGCGCCGGCGCCTTCTCGAGCAGCTCGCGTGGCACCCCGACCTTGCCGACGTCGTGCAGCAAGGCCGCCCACACGACGTCCCAGACGTTGACGTCCTCGGCACCGAGATCCTGTGCGATCTTGTAGGCGTAGAAGCCTACGCGCGTCGAGTGCCCCATGGTGAAGGCATGCTTGGCGTCCACCACGCGCGCGAAGACCCACAGGAGCTGGCCGAGGAGCGCGAGACGGTCGACCCGGGCGGCGCCGCTGAAGCGCGGCTCGAGCTCGCTGACGCGGCGTTCGAGCTCGACGTCGTCGTAGAGCGCCGCGAGGAGCTCGCCGGACGGGCGCAGAACCTCGAGCGCCGCCGCGGCAACCTCCGGCGCGACGCGCCCTGCCGAGGCCCCACGCGTGAAGGCGGCAGCAGCCGCGGCGCGTGCTTCGGGCGGGATGTCGCGGAGCGCGATCTCGAGGCCGTCGGCCAGGCCGATCACCGCCGCTCCGAGTGGGATCTCGCGCCCGCGCAGGCCGCGCGGGAACCCGCCGCCGTCGTGCTGCTCGTGGTGGTGCTCGATGAAGGGCACGATAGGCTCGAGCGCGCGGAGCGGCGCGAGGATGTGGGCGCCGCGCAGCCCGTGCCGCTGCGCCTCCGCGTCGAAGGCGCCGCCCGAGGCCTGATGCACCACGTGATCGCGCAGACCGACGGCGCCGATGTCGTGGAGCAGCCCGGCCAGGAACATGCGCCCGTCGGCCGCGAGCCCGAGGGGCTGCCCGATCTCGTGCGCCAGGACGGCGACGCGCCAGCCATGGTGCAGCTTGCGTCCCTCGTCGAAGTCGATGACGAGCGCGAGCGCCTTGACGGTGTCGCCCACGAGGCGCTCTGCGGCACCCTGGCTCTCCGGCGGAAGCGTGGTCATCGGGCAGGCACGACGGCGCGAGCTCAGTCCGGGACCTGGTACAGCTCCTCGAGTAGCTCGATGCCGCACTCCAGGCTCTCGACCCAGTCGATGAAGCGGCCGACCATCTCCTTGCCCACGAACATGGCACCATGTTGCGGTGCGATGGTCTCGATGTCGAGCCCGCGCACCATGCGCGCCCACGCCCGGATCGCCCGGCTCGTGGGCATGTAGCGCTGGTGGAAGCCGCGCATGTGCCGGGCGTGAGCCTCGAAGTCCTCGACGAAGGCGTACTCGGGGCCGACCGCCGCGCCGAGATCGCCCGAGTAGAGGATCTTCGAGACGCAGTCGTAGACCTGGATGTTGCCGCTCGAGTGCAGGAAGTGGGCGGGCAGGAACTTCACCTGCCCCGAGCCGACCGCGAGCTTGCCGCCACCGTCCTCGATGCCGATCATCCGGTCGACCGCGAAGGCGTCGATGCCGAAGTGCGGAATGAAGCGCGTCCACAGCTTCGAGACGTGGGCCGTGGCCTCGGTGACCATGAGCCAGCCGTTCGCGGCTGCGACGATGTCCGGATCCTGGTGGGAGAAGAACAGGTGCTTCAACCCGCTCGGCGGCACGAGCGACGCGAGCTCGGCGAAGAGCTTCGTGTAGACCTTGTGGCCCCCGGGATCGAGCAGCATCGCCTCGCCATGATCCACGATGACGTGCTGGTTCGCCTGCACCGCGGCGCCCTCGCAGAGGTCGTGGAAGAAGAGATTCTGGTGGCCGTCGCGATCGTAGAGCTTGTGCATCGAGCGCCTCGGGGACTCAGGTGAGGATGGAGCGGATCTCGTCGGCCGCGCGCTGGAGCTCGAAGAAGATGAGCCCCAGCTTGGCGTCGGCGCGCGCCATCACGAGCAGCACGGCGTGCGGGCCGGCGTGCATGAGGATGAGGTAGCCGGCGTCGCCCCGCACGAACAGCTGCTGCAGCTTGCCGCGCCGCAGCTCGGCCGTGGTGCGGCTGCCGATCGACAGCATGGCGGCACTCATGGCCGCGACGCGCGACTCCTCGGTGCCCTGGGGCAGCGCGCTCGCGATGATGAGCCCGTCCTCGGACACGACGGCGCTCGCCTCGATGTCGGCGGTGCTCGCCTGCAGGCCGGACAGGGACTTGTTGAGGGCGGTGGTGCGTGACACGGCTCGGGTGGCCTCCTGCGCGAGCTCGGGGGACGGAGCCTGGCGCGGCGTGCGGTCGATGGTCTCGATCCCGGAGCGCGGAGATCGACGGGGCCCGGCCCCGTGGTCATTCCCCACGCGTGTTGGCAGAGCGAGATCCGTGCCAACCGGGGTTGCCTGCGCGGCGAGCCGCCGGCGCCGGGCGCGGGGCGTCTCGCCCGCGCGGCGCGGTACCCTGGCGCAGCGGCGCGGCCCGGCACGCAGGTGCACTTCGACACAGCGTCGTGTCGCAAGATGCATCACCTGCGACATCCCGGCGCCCGGACCGACAAAAAGAAAACGCGGAGGCCCTACTCGGTCGTAGGGCCCCCGCGTCGGGTTGGGCGTTCCGGAGGGTTACGTTGAGGAGCGAGGCGAAGTCACGAGTCGCGGCTCAGCGGCGGATGCGCATCGGCAGCGGGGCGGGCGCCTCGCACGGACCGAGGGGCGCGTCGCAGTTCTGCGGGCCGCAGATCGTCGGGTAGAGCAGACCGTCGAAGCAGGCGAGCGCCTGGCCGCACACGAGCGTCGGGTCGCACAGGACGTCGGGGACGCACACCGGCACGCACGCCGGAGTCGCACCGCCACCGCCCTCGATCGTGCCGCAGTCGAGCTCCAGGTGCTCACCGGGCGGGCAGGTCGGCTCGGGGACGCACTCGGTCCAGCAGGGCGGCGGGGGCGGCGGCAGGTCGGGCGAGCCCTCTTGTGGGGGCGGGGGCACCGACGGGTCGCACACCGTCTGCTCGACCGTGCCGGGCGGGCAGAGATCGATCGGGATGCACTGCACGAAGCAGGTACCGGGGAAACCGGGGTCCGGCGAGTCGGTGCACACGGTCTCGCCGACGGTGCCCTCGGGGCAGATCGGCATGCACTGCGTGTAACAGACGCCCGGATCGGGCGGCAGGCCCGGATCACCCGGCTGGGGCGGCAGGCCCGGGTCGCCCGGCTCGGCCACGCCGGTGCACACCGTGGTCTCGTACATGCCGTCGGGGCAGATCGAGTCGGGGACGCACACGAAGCCGCAGTCCTCCGGGGGAACGGGCGGCGGCTGGCCCGGATCGGAGCCGGCCGTGCCGCCAGGAGGCGGAGGCGGGGGCTGCCCGGGCTCGCCCATCGGGACAGGCTCGCCGCCGCCGCACTGGTACTCGGCGTGGAAGCCGGGACCGCAGGGATCGAGCGGCACGCACTCGAGGTAGCAGGACGGAGGCGGCGGGCAGTCGCCATTGGCCGGGTCACAGGGCGGGGGCGGGGGCGGCGGGCAGTCGGCGTTCGCCGGGTCGCAGGGCGGGGGCGGCGGCGGACACGCGCCGTAGTTGGGGTCGCAGTCCGGGGGCGCGGGAGGCGCGCCCGGGACGCCACCCTCCGCCCACGCCTCGCACACCCACTGCTCGCCGAAGCCCGGGGGACACAGGCCGCCGTCGGGCACGCACTCGTCGTGGCAGTTGCCGGCCGGGGCGCCGGCGATGCCGGGCATGCCCGGATCCGCTGCGCCGCCACCGAGCACCGCCGGATCGCAGAAGCTCTCGAGGTGGGTGCCGGGGGCGCACTCGCTGCCGGTCGGGATGGTGGGCTCCTCGGGAGTCACCGAGCCGGTGCAGCCGTCGGCCTTGGCGCCGGCGAGCCAGAAGAGAGAGGCGAGCGCGATGAGGGACGTCGAGGCGTGGCGTTTGGTAAGCATGGTCGTTCGCTCCTGTGCGCGCGCCCCGATCGGCGCGCGTGGCACGAAGGGTCTCGGGTCGTCGGAGCCCGCACCAACGCGAGCCCGCCCTCTCGATGCCCCGCCTGCTCGTCGGCTGGCGCGGCACCTCGATCGACTGTCCGCACGAGGCTCGCGGGGCGGTGGGCCGGGGCGCACGCCACGGGGCGTACGGCCGGACCTGCCACCCGCTCGCTCGGGCTCGCAGCGACTTTCAACCACTCATGGCCGGTCGCCGGCTACGCGATCACTTTTTTTTCGCGACCGCGCGTGCTACCCGGGCCGCCATGGCGGTGACGCGACGCATCCTGGTGGTCGGCTCCGGCGGGCGCGAGCACGCCCTCGGCCGCGCCCTTGCCCGCTCACCCTCGGCCGCCGAGGTCATCGTGGCCCCCGGCAACCCCGGGTGCGCCGAGACCGCGGAGGGACACGCCGTGCTGCGCCGGGCGCCGCTCACGTCGCCGACGCCGGCCGCGATCGCGGCCGTCGCCCCCGCGG
>JACRDA010000395.1 GCA_016212965.1 Myxococcales bacterium | reverse complement strand
GCGAGCACGTGGTCGAGGCCGCCGTAGCCGATGTCGTAGGCCCAGCCGTCGCCGCCCACGATCCAGACGCTCTTCTTCACGAGCTGGTCGGCGAGCAGGACGAGCTCCTTGGCCTCGGGCCGCGCGACGTCGGCGAGCTTCTGCCGCAGGAGCACGACGCGCGCGCGCTGCGCGGCGATGCCCGCCTCGTCGGACTGGTCGGCCTTGAGCAGGCCGTCGACGAGCGAGTCGCCGACGACGCTCGCGAGCGACCGGAGGCGCGCCTGGGCGAGCGCCTCGTGGCGCTCGACCGCGAGCCGGAAGCCGAGCCCGAACTCGGCGTTGTTCTCGAAGAGCGAGTTGCACCAGGCCGGGCCGCGCCCGTCGCGGTCGACGGTGTACGGGGTCGTCGGCAGGTTGCCGCCGTAGATCGAGGAGCAGCCGGTCGCGTTGGCGACGAGCGCGCGATCGCCGAAGAGCTGCGTCAGGAGCTTCACGTAGGGGGTCTCGCCGCAGCCGGTGCAGGCGCCCGAGTACTCGAAGAGCGGCTGCAGGAGCTGCACGCTCTTGACGTCGAGCTTGACCTTGGTGCGGTCGACCTCGGGCAGCGCGAGGAAGAAGTCGTAGTTGTCGCGCTCGGGCTCGCGCAGCGGCAGCTGCGGCGCCATGTCGAGCGACTTGTGGCGCGGGTTCGCCTTGTCCTTGGCGGGGCACACCGCGACGCACAGGGTGCAGCCCGTGCAGTCCTCGGGTGCGATCTGGATGGTGTAGCGGTCCCCGAGGCCCTCGCCGCTCTTGAACGCCATCGACTTGAACGTCGCGGGCGCGCCGGCGAGCGCCTCCTTCGGGTACACCTTGGCGCGCACGGCGGCGTGCGGGCACACCATCGCGCACTTGTTGCACTGGATGCAGATCTTCTCGTCCCAGACGGGGATCTCGGTCGCGATGTTGCGCTTCTCCCAGCGCGCCGTCGCGGTCGGCCAGGTGCCGTCGACGGGGAAGGCCGACACCGGCAGGAGGTCGCCCTTGCCGGCGAGCATGAGGCCCGTGACCTTCTTGACGAAGTCGGGCGCCGCGTCGGGCACCGCGGGCGGCATGCGGCGCTTGGCGGTGGCGCGCTCGGGCACCTTCACCTCGTGCAGGTGCGCCAGGGTGTGATCGACCGCCTCGTGGTTCATCTTCACCATCGCCTCACCCTTGGCCTTGTAGGTCTTGGTGATGGCGGCCTTGATGCGGGCGATCGCCTCGTCGCGCGGCATCGAGCCGCCGAGCGCGAAGAAGCAGGTCTGCATGATGGTGTTGATGCGCGCGCGCAGGCCGGCCTGGCGCGCGATCTCGTAGGCGTCGATGGCGAAGAAGCGGAGCTTCTTGTCGAGGATGGCCTGCTGCACCTCGAGCGGCAGCTCGTCCCAGATCTGGTCCGGGCCGAAGGGCGCGTTGAGCAGGAAGGTCGCGCCGGGCGCCGCGCTCGCGAGCATGTCGTAGCGCTCGAGCAGCGGGAACTGGTGACAGGCGACGAAGCTCGCCCGGCCGATGAGGTAGCTCGAGCGCAGCGGCTTCTTGCTCGTGCGCAGGTGCGACACCGTGACTGCGCCGGCCTTCTTCGAGTCGTAGACGAAGTAGCCCTGGACGTTGTCGCCCGTCTCGTCGCCGATGATCTTGAGCGAGTTCTTGTTGGCGCTCACCGTGCCGTCGCTGCCGAGGCCGTAGAACACGGCGCGCACGACCTCGTCGGGCTCGATGTCGAGCTCCGCGTCGTAGGCGAGCGAGCTGTGCGTCACGTCGTCCACGATGCCGATCGTGAACTGGCGCCGCGGCTCGTCCTTCGCGAGCTCGGCGTACACCGCCGCGACCATCGCCGGCGTGAACTCCTTCGAGGACAGGCCGTAGCGGCCGGCGACGACGCGCGGCGTGCGCGCGTAACGCGGCTTCGCGCTCTGCGCGTCCTGGAACAGCGCCGTCACGATCTCCTGGTAGAGCGGGTCGCCAAGCGCGCCCGGCTCCTTCGTGCGGTCGAGGACGGCGATCGACTTCGCCGCCGCGGGCAGGGTCGCGAAGAACGCCTCGGTGTCGAAGGGGCGGAAGAGCCGCACCTTCACGAGGCCCACGCGCTCGCCGCGCGCCGCCAGCCACTCGACGGCCTCGTGGGCGACTTCCGCGCCCGAGCCCATCATCACGACCACGCGCTCGGCCTCGGGGTGGCCGACGTAGTCGAAGAGCTTGTAATGCCGGCCGGTGCGCGCGCCGAAGCGCTGCATCACGTCGGCGACGACGCCCGGGCACGTGAGGTAGAAGGGGTTCGCCGCCTCGCGCGCCTGGAAGAACACGTCGGGGTTCTGCGCCGTGCCGCGGATCGTCGGTCGATCGGGCGTGAGCGAGCGGTTGCGCGTCGCCTCGATCGTCGTGAAGTCGACGAGGGCGCGCAGATCGTCCTGGCCGACCGGCACGATGCTCGCGACCTCGTGCGAGGTGCGGAAGCCGTCGAAGAAATGCAGGAACGGCACGCGCGTCTCGAGCGTGGCGAGGTGCGCGACGGCCGCCATGTCCTGCGCCTCCTGCACCGAGCCCGAGGCGAGCAGGGCGACGCCGGTCGAGCGGCAGGCCATGACGTCGGAGTGGTCGCCGAAGATGCTGAGCGCGTGGGTCGCGACGCTGCGCGCCGCGACGTGCAGCACGAAGGGCAGGAGCTCACCGGCGATCTTGAAGAGGTTCGGGATCATGAGCAGCAGGCCCTGCGACGCCGTGAAAGTCGTCGACAGCGAGCCCGCCTGGAGCGCCCCGTGCACGGTCGCGATGGCGCCGGCCTCGGACTGCATCTCGATCACGCGCGGAACCGTGCCCCACAGGTTCGGCCGCTGGCGCGCCGCCCACTCGTCCGCCCACTCCCCCATGGGAGAAGCCGGCGTGATGGGGTAGATTGCGACGACCTCGCTGAGCTGGTAGGCCACCCGTGCGGCGGCCTCGTTCCCGTCGACGATGATGCGCTCTGGCATTGAGAAAAACCTCGGCTGGACTTAAGCACGGTGGGCCACGGGGCAACACCCTCTCGGAGATGACATGACTCCCTCCTTGGTCCGGGACCTGATGAGCCGCGAAGTCAAGACCCTCGAGCGCAACGACTCGCTGTCGATCGCCGACCGGGTCATGCAGCTCGAGCGCATCCGGCACATGCCCGTGCTCGACGAGGACGGCCTCGTCGTGGGCGTCGTGAGCCAGCGCGACCTCTTCCGCGGCGCCCTCGCCAACGCGCTCGGCTACGGCAAGCACGCCCAGCAGAAGATCCTCGACACCTTGCTCGTCAAGGACGTGATGAGCAGCGACCTCGTGACGACGCGCCCCGACGCGCCCCTCGCCGAGGCGGCGCGCGTCATGGTCGAGCGCAAGGTCGGCTGCCTGCCCGTCCTCGACGGCGACAAGCTCGTCGGCATCCTGACCGAGGGCGACTTCGTGGCGCTCTCGGCCAAGGGCTGAAAGTCGTCAGTCGTCAGTCGTCAGTTGTCGGCTCGAGAGGCTCCGAGGCGTCGGCTCGGCGCGATGGGCCACTCTCGGGCCGGGAACCGAAGGCGATCGACTTCCGCCAGTTGTCGTGATCGGGACGGACAACCGACAACTGAAAACTGACAACTGGAAACTGAGAACTCCTCAGTACAGCAGAAACGGCGCCCGGCGCGCTTCGAAAGCCTCGAGCTCCGGCGCCCAGCTCGCCACGATGGCGTCGGGCGAGGCGCCCTGGCGCAGGAGCGCGAGCGTCGGCGCGTGCCGCAGGAGCACGTCCATGCGCTCGATCTCGAAGCGCGGGCCGTGGAGGCCGACGAGCGCGGCCGCGAGCGCGATGCCGAGACGCACGGGGCGGAGCGCAGCGGCGTCCGTCACCTCGAGCGCGATGCCGCCACACGTCTGCCCGGCGTGGTGCACGAGGGCGCCCGTGCCGCGCGGCGTGAAGCGCGTCGCCTCGACGCGCAGGCCGGGCACCGGGCCGAGCGCCGCGGCGAGCGCCGGCCCGTCGATCCACGGCGCGCCGACGAGCGCGAAGGGCCGGTCGGTGCCGCGGCCGACGCTCACGTTCGTCAGCTCGAGCAGGCCGACGCCCGGGTAGAGCAGCGCCGCCTCCGCGCTCGGCAGGGCCGGAGAGGGAGCACGCCACGGCAGGCCGGTGTCCGAGAAGCGCAGGCCGCGACTCCAGCCCTCCGCGGCGACGACATCGAGGCGGCACGCGAGCCGGCGCTCGGCGCAGAGCAGGCGCGCGAGCTCGCCCAAGGTGAGCGCGGGGCGCACGGGCAGCCGGTGCGGCGCCACGAAGGCCTCTCGGCCCGGCTCCGTGTGCGGCCCCTCCGGGTCGAGCCCGCCGCCCGGGCTCGGGCGATCGAGCACGAGGACCGGCACGCCCGCCGACGCCGCGGCCTCGAGCGCGTACGTGAGGGTCGCGAGGTAGGTGTAGAAGCGCGCGTCCACGTCCACGAGATCGACGACGAGCACGTCGAGGCCGGCGAGCTCCGCGGCGCTCGGCCGGTCGTGCGCTCCGTAGAGGCCGACGAGCGGCAGCCCCGTCGTGGGCTCGCGCCCCGAGGCGACGGCGCCGTCGCCGCGCGCGTCGAGGCCGTGCTCGGGTGCGAACAGCCGCACGAGCTCGACCTCGGGCGCGTGCGCGAGGAGCGCGAGCGTCGTGCGCCCGCCGCCGGCCGCCGCGGGCAGGTGCGTGAGCAGGCCCACGCGTCGACCGCGCAAGCGCTCGAAGCCCTCGCGCTCGAGCACGTCGATGCCGGTCCGCACGCGCGGCGGCGGGCCCGGCGCGGCCGCCGCGCCGACGGACGAGCCTCCGGCCGGCAGCGCGCTCGAGGCGGGTGCGCGACCGGCTGGCGCCGCCTCGGCTCGGAGAGCGCGCCCGACGAGCGTCGCCACGCGGCGTCGCAGCGGGCCGGCGTCGCCCTTGCCGGCCGGATGGAGGCGGCTCGCGAGCACGACGACGAGCGTGTCGCTCGCGCGGTCGGCCCACACGCTCGTGCCGGTGAAGCCCGTGTGCCCGAAGCCTCCGACCGGAAACGCGCCGCCCCGCGCGCCCGAGTACTTCGTGTCGACGTCCCAGCCGAGCGCCCGCTTGCCGCCCGGGACCGCGCGCGGACGCGTCATCTCGCGCGCCTGCCGCTCGGAGAGGATCCGTCCGCTCCCGGGCGCGCCCCCGCGCAGCGCGCCGCCGTCGAGGACCGCCTGCGCGAGCGCCGCAACGTCGTCGGCGGTCGCGAAGAGCCCCGCGTGGCCGGCGACGCCGCCGAGCGCGTAGGCGAGTGGGTCGTGCACCTCGCCGCGCAGGAACGCCGGCCCACGCCGCTCGGTCGGGACGAGGCGCGCGAGGTCGCGTGCGGTCGGGCTCGGGCAGTCGAGCGCGTCGACGGAACGGAAGCGCCGGAAGCCCGTGTCGCGCAGGCCGAGGCGCGCGTAAAGCCGGCTCGACACGAACGCCTCGAGCGGCTCGCGCGCCACGCGCTCGACGACGGCGCCGAGCACGACGTAGCCGAGGTCGCTGTACTCGAAGGCGCTCCCCGGCGCCGCGAAGCTCGCGCTCCCCGCGCGGGCGCGGGACGCGAGCACCGCGAGGCCGTGGGCGAGCCCGCGCTCGAGGTCCGCAGGCGCCGCGCCGACCGGGTAGCCACCGGTGTGCAGCAGCAGCTGCTCGACGGTCGGCGCACCCGCCGGCGTGCCGTCGAGCTCCGGCAGGAGCTTGCCGACGCGCGTGCCGAGCGCGAGCGCGCCGTCGTCGACCAGGGCGAGCAGGGCGAGCGCCGTCGCGAAGGGCTTCGTGAGCGAGGCGAGGTCGAAGACGGCGTCGTCGCGCATGGGCTCGCGCTCGGGCTCGACCGCGAGCGCGCCATAGGCCCGGCGGAAGGCGACCTGGCCGTGGCGCGCGACGAGCACGACCGCGCCGGGCACCTCGCCGCGCCCGATCGCGTCGGCCACGGCCGCGTCGATCGCGCCGAGCTCGCCCGGATCGAGGCCCACCGCCTCGGGAGGCGCGTCCGGGAGCAGTCGGCCCGCGGCGGGGAGCGGCGGCTCGAGCGGAGCCGGGGAGCTCGAGGCGGCCGGCGCGAAGGCGCCCGAAGCGGACGCAGACGCGGACGCGGGCGCGGCGGAGCGCGGCTCGGCCGGCCTCGCGCCCGCCTCGGCGCTGCCGGCATCGGCGCGACAGGCGGCTGGCGCGAAGGCAAGCAGGAGCGCGAACGGCCGACGGGGGCACATGGTCTCGTCGCAGGATGACCCAGCACGGTCGAACGCGCCGGTCGCAGGCGCGATTCCCGAGCGCCGACCGATCGGGACGCAGCGTGCGCCAGCTGTGTCACTGTGTGCCAGTTCGATCGCCGCGGGGCCGCGAAATCGCCGATCCGACGCTCGGCGGCAGCCCGCTCGGTCGGCACGGGTCTTGCGGAGCGGCTCGGTGACGTGAGGCCGCAGTGAACGCTCGAGCCGAGACCCAGCCAGCCGGCGACGTAGCCTCGTGCTCGGAGGAGCGCGCGCGCCGGGCGTCGCTCGTTCGGCGCGCCTCCGCCTACGTGCGTGCGCGGGTGCGGGCGGAGGGGCTCTTCGATCGCCTCTTCGCCCTGACGCTGGCCTTCGCGGCGTGCCTCGCCTTCGGCGCGTTCCGCCACGCGACCTTGCCGCTCGACGACGCCTACATCCACATGGCGTACGGCAAGCATCTGCACTGGGGCAGCTGGCTCTCGTTCCATGGCGACCAGCCCGACACGGGAAGCTCGTCCTGGGCGTGGACCCTGCTCTGCGCGGCGAGCGAGAAGCTCGGGCTGCACACCCCCACCGTGCTGCTTCTCTGCGGCATCTTCGCGCTGGCGTGGATCCTCCACCTGACGATCGCATTCGGCCGCCACGTGCTCCCCGAGAGCCTGGTCGGCCGGCGACTGTGGCCCTACGCCGGCGCGCTGCTCGTCGCGGCCAACGGCAACGTGCTGTGGCTCACGCTCTCGGGCATGGAAGCCATCCCGACCGTGGCGGTGGTCATGGCCTTCGTGCACCGGCTGCAGGCACGCCGGGTGATCGACGGGCGACTCGCCCTCTTCGGTCTCCTCATGCTCTGGCTGCGCGTCGAGACGGTGGTGTGGCTCGCCGGCGTGCCGCTCCTCATGCTGGTGTCGCGTCGCCGCCCGCGGGGCCGGCTCGGCTGGGCCCTCGTGCCGCTCGCGGGCCTCGCGCTGCAGCTCGGCTACCACCTCGCCCTCGCCGGGAGCCTCTTGCCGACGTCGTCCGCCGCGAAGGGCGCGACCTTCGTGCCGACGAGCCCGAGCCCGTCCGCGGCGCTCGATTTCCTCTACCGCGTGGATCGGGACTACCTCGACAACTTCCTCGAGGGCTGGCAGCTCGAGCTCCGGGTCCTCGCCCCCGCGGCGCTCGTCCTCGGCTGCGCCGTCGCCTACCGACTCCTGCGCCGGCGCGGCGCGGGGCTCGGCGACGCACAGCTCGCGACCGCGGGCCTGCTCGGTGGCGCCCTCGTCCAGACGCTCGCCTACGTGCTCACCTTCCGCACGGCCTATCACCACCTGCGCTACTTCGCGCCTCTCCTCGTGCTGTGCTCCGCGCTCGTGGTGCCGTTGACGGCGCTCGCCCTGCACGTCGCCTGGAGCACGCTGCGCGGCGCCACCACGCGCCGCGGCGCCCCGGCCCGGACGCTCCTGCTCGGGGCGCCGGTCGCATGGCTCGCGGGCCACGCGCTCTGCCTCGAGCTGCTCGGCGTCGGCACCTGGGCGGGGATCTACGCGTCGAACTGCGCGCAGCTCGCGGCCGTCCACACCGCGACCGCGAGCTGGCTCGGCGCGCACGCGAGCGAGCTGCGGCACCCGTCGGTGGCGAGCTTCGACATCGGCGTGCTGCGCTACGTCTCCGGCCTCGGCTCCGTCGATCTCGGGGGCGTGCTCGACCCGAACGTCCTGCGGTTCCGGCAAGCGCGCGACAACGCCGGCCTCGTCGCCGAGGCGCGACCGTCGATCTACGTGTCGCTCGACAACGGCTTCGATCGCCTGCCGCGGCGCGACCCGAAGGGCCGCTTCACGCTCGAGCGGCTCGCGACCTTCGCGTTCCCGGAGTACGCCGATCCGGTCCCGCCGCACAGCAAGCGCATGGAGGTGTTCCTGGTCAACCACTGCGGCGAGCCGCGGCGCGTGCGGAGCGCCGTGGGGGACGGGCTCGGCTTCGAGCCCTCCGAACCGCGGCCCGACGCCGAGTGGGAGGGCACGAGCTTCGAGGGCGAGTCCGGCGGGGCGGCCTCGGGGCTCGAGACCCGCGGCGCCGAAGGGGCCGACTTCCTCACCTCGTACCATCCGGACGCCCGCGACGCGGCGACGGGCGTCTGGCGCGGCCCGTGGCTCGACGTGAGCGCGAGCCACCTGCGCTTCCTCGTCGCCGGCGGACACGACCCCGAGCGGCTGCGCGTCGAGCTCGTGGACGACGGCGAGGCGGTGGTCGCGGCGTGGACCGGGTACGGCCACGACTCCTTCATCGAGGTCGTGCAGCCACTCGGCGACCTCGCGGGTCGCCGCGTGCGCCTCGTCGTGCGCGACGACGCCACCTCCGACTGGGGCCACATCTCGATCGACGGCGCGCGGCAGTTCGACTGGACGGACGCTCCCGCGGTCGCCTGCCCCGGGTCGACGCCCGCGCGGCCCGGCCCGGCTCCGCTCGCGCGCCCCCTGCCGAGGCGGCGCCGCGCGGGGTGAGCGTCGAGGCCGCCGCCGGCTAGCGCTTGCCGCCGAGTCGGCTCGCGCGCTCCTCGAGCGCCGCCTTGTCGCGCTCGAGCTTCTGGTCGGTGACCACGAGCGACAAGAGACCCGTCGCGTCGTCCCAGCCGAGCTCCACCGTGCCGCGGTCCTCGGGCTGCCAGCGCAGGGACATGCAGTGCGCGGACCCGCCCGAGCAGCGCGAGGCGGCCTCGGGGCTCTCGGACGCAGGCGCCCCGAAGGCGTTTGTCGCCGCGACCTTCAGGGCCTCGAAGCAGTCGGCCGGCGCGAGCGTCACGCCCTCGGGCACGACGATCTTCGGCCCGTCGATCTCGAGGCGCCAGATCTTGCCGTCGAGGACGCCCGCCGTCGCGATGCGCCCCGCGCCAGCCGCGCACGCGGCGTCCGCGGGGAACGACAGGACCGCGAGCCGCCGCGGGAAGTAGCGCTCGACGAGGGGCGCGAAGGGCGCACTCGTGCTCCCCGCGCAGCGGCCGTCCACGTCCTTCGCCGTCATGCCGACGTTCACCCCGTCGTAGGCGAGCGATGATCCGCCGAGCCGCAGCGCCGCGACGAAGTCGTCGACCGTGGCGCGGAAGTCGGAGAGGGCCTTCTTGCGCCGCGCCTCGGCCTCCGCCTCGGCCTCCTTGGCGAGCCGCTCCGCCTCGCGCGCGGCCTGCGCCTTGAGCCCCTGGAGGTCGTCCACGCGCGCACCGCGCCACTCGCGCACGAGACCGCGCGCGTCCGCGGCGAACACGACCCCCTGCTCGAGCGGGTCGTCGGCGTGCGCCGCGCACTCGCGCGCGATCTTGGGGTTGGCGTAGGGCGTCTGGTTGCCGGCGTTGCACTCGGGCACCGACAGCCGGAAGCGCGCCGCGGCGCCTTCGGGCACGTCGATGAGCTTGGTCGCGTCGAGGCCCACGCACTTCAGATCACCCGACACGCCGACCTGGCACGGTGCGACGTTGCTCGCGTCCTCGCCGATGACGAGCGCGCCGTCGACGAAGGGCGTCTCGAAGCTCTTGTCGAAGCAGGCGTTGAGAAGCACGCGGCAGCGGTCGGCGCCGCGACACAAAAGGCGCGCCTCGAAGCGCCCGTCTTCGATGTCGGTGAAGCGCAGACTGCAACCGCGCGCCACGGGCTCGGCGCTCGCGGCGCCGGTCGACGACGGGGAGGGCTCGACGGCCGGGGGCTTGCCGCAGGAGGCGAGCGCAGCGAGCGCGAGCGCCGAAGCCGGAAGGAGGCCGGGCAGGTGCATGGGCGCGATCCTGCGTACGCGCAGCCGCGACCGTCAACTTCGTCGCGACCTTGCCCGGCGCGGCGCGGGCATGACGCCGCCCCGAGTCGGCGCTACGGACGGGCATGAGCTCCGCGCACCACCTGGCGTGCGGCCTGCTCGTCGGCGTCGCTGTCGCCGCGAGCACGCCCGCGGCCGACGCCTGCTCGCCCCTGCCCTGCAGGCGGGCGGGCCTCGTCCCGGACGGCGGCTCGCTCCCCGAGAACGTGCCCGGGCTCGTGCTCGACACCGGGCGCTACCCGAGCGCCGACGTCGGCAAGAGCCCGCTCGAGCTCGTGCGCCTCGACGGCGCGGCGCGTACGAGGGTCCCGGCGACGCTGGCGCCGCGCGGGGAGAGCGCGTTCACGATCACGCCGGCCACGCCGTGGAAGGCCGGCGAGCGCTACGCCCTGTCGCTGCCGAACCCGTGCCGCTACATCGGGCCCGAGCAGTTCGAGGTGGCCCTCGCCATCGGCGCGGCGGCGGCGGCGCCGGGCGCGCTCGGGACCCTGCGAGCTGCCCCGGCGGTGCGACGCGTGCTCCGCGTCGGCACGGCCTCGGGCTCGTGCTCCATCGACGAGGAGGGAGCCTACGTCGACGTCGAGGCGACCCTCGATGCGAGCGCCGAGCCGTGGCGCGACGTCCTCTACTGGGAAACCTGGGTCGACGGCGCGCGCTACCTGCCGACCGAATCGATCGGCATCGGCCCGGCGCCCGGCGCGAGCTGGGTCGGGCGCGGGCGCGATCGCATCTACACCCTCTGCCCGGCCGAGCGGAGCCACGGCTTTCCGGGCGTCGCGCCCGGCCGGCACCAGGTGGAGCTCCGCGCGCGCGCGCTCGGCGAGGGCCCGACGCTCACCGCGGGCCCCATCGACGTGGAGGTGCGCTGCGACGGGCTGCCGCCGTCGAGCGACAAGGCCCCGCCGTTCGCCGCGCTGCCCCCGCCGCCTGTGGTCGCCGCGGGCACGAGCGCTCCGGCCGGCACCGACGCGTCCGCCGCGCCGGCCCCGGCCCCGAGCGCGGCGCCGCCCCAGAGCACGCCCCCACCGAAGGGCTGCGGCTGTCAGCTCGTGTCGACCGAGCGCGGCACGGGCGCGCTCCTCGTCGGGCTCGCGGCGGTCGCCGCCGCCGTCGGGCGGCGCGGTCGTCAGCGGGGCATCCGCAGGGCGACGAGCTCGCCCTCGAAGTGCGCGTAGAGCCAGTCGCCGTCGAGGAGCAGCACCGGGTCCGCGAGCAGGCCCTTGCGCTCGAGCTCGGGCTTGCTGCGCCAGCGGAGGCGGCCGTCCTCGGCCGAGACGGCGCAGAGGTCCGCCTGCGACACGAAGAGGTCGTCGGTGTCGCGCCAGCAGGCCGTCACCACGAGGTCGCCCCACAGGACCGGCACCCCCACGGCGTCCACGCCCGCCGCCGTCCACGTCTTGCTCCCGGCGCGCCGCAGGCTGCGGTCGCTGACGAACACGAGGTCGCCCTCGACGACGACGCCGAGGTAAGGATCCTTGGCGGTCGCGAGCCGCTCGACGCAGCCCGGCGCGGAGCCGACGGCGATGGCTTCCTCCGAGGCCTGGCAGCGGCCCACGGCGATGCGCACGATGGCGTCGTCGATGCCGGCGAGGACCTCCCCCGCCCGACCTGCGACGGCGAAGTAGACGGTGCTGCCGTCGATGGTGACCAGGCGCTTGCCCTGCGCGTCGTAGAGCCTCAGGTTCTCGAGGCGATTCAGGATGCGCAAACCGTCGGCACCGAGGGCGAGCACGTCGAAGCTCGAGCTCGAGCGCACGGCGCCGGCCGGCGAGGCCACGAGGCACGGCTGCCCGGCAGCGCAGGTCGCGGGGGCGAGCGTGGCCCAGCGGTCGTCCGAAAGGACGAGGACGACGTCGCCGCTCGCTGCGAGCGCGGCAGCGTAGGCGGCCGGTGGCTCGGCGGCCGGGGCCTCCCGGGACGGCGGCGCGTCGGGGGCGGGCGCGGGCGTCGGCTCGGCGATCCGCGCGAGCGAGGCCTTCCACTTCTCGGCTCCGTCGGCCAAGCCACGGCACGTGAGCTCGCCGCGCTCGCGCAGCGCGACGAGCGCGCAGCCCTGCGCCGCGAGGGGCAGCACCCAGCCCTCGTGCTTCGGGACGGGCGCGGTCCAAAGCTCCTTGCCGTCGCGGAGCGCCACGAGCACCTCGTCCCCGAGCGCCAGGACCAGGCCGTCGCCGGCGCCCACGACGTCGAAGACGTCGCCGATGCGCGCGCGCCAGCTGACCGCGGGCCCGCTCTTGCGGCAGCCCGGAGCCACCGCGAGCGCGAGGGCCAGAAGGGCGCCGAGCGCGAGCGAGGGCCCTAGCTGCACCGCGCGCGTCCTCACGAACGACGCCCCCTCACTCGAAGCGGAGCAAGCGGTTGCCCGTCGCGACGGCGTAGATCGCCTTGGTGCCGTAGTCGAAGGACAGGCTGATCGCGCCGACCGCGAACTGCGGCTTGCCGGCGACGGCCCCGGCGTTGCAGTTGCCCGTCCAGCTCTGCGAGCCGTCCCCGCCACTCATGCCGGCGAGGTTGGCCGGACCGGCGCAGCCCCGGACGCCGACGAAGGTGCTCGTCGTCGCCGTGCCCACGACGATCTGCCGGACCGTGTTCTCGTCCTGCTCGCCGAAGTAGAGGCTGGTGCCGTCGGACGTGATGCCGCGCGGCCGGTCCATGCGGACGGCGGCGCCGACCCCGTCGACGTACCCCACGCCGGACACGATGGTGGAGAGCGTGGTGGAGCCGATGTCGTAGCGCCGGATCGCCGAGCCGTTCGTGTCGACGATGAAGAGGCTCCCCGAGTTGTCCGAGGCGATGTAGCGCGGACTGTTCATCGGGGCGCCGGGGTTGGTGTTGCCGCAGCACAGGTTCGTGGCGCAGTCGTAGTTGGTGTTGGCGTTGTCGTTCGGCGTCTGACCGGCGAGCAGGGTCACCTGGCCCGACTGAGGATCGACCGAGCGCAGAGTCGCCATGTTGGCGTCGACGAAGTAGAGCAGTCCGCCGTAGTAGGCGAGCCCCCGCACGTCGCTCATCACGGCGGCGCCCCCCACGCCGTCGAGCTGACCGCAGCGGTTCGGATCGCCCGCGACGGTCGTCACGTCGAGCGTCGCGCTCCCGAGGTCGACCGCGCGCACCGTGTGACCGTCGCCGAAGAAGAGCTTGCCCGCCCCGAAGGCGAGGCCGCCGCCGCCCGGACCGAGCACCGCCGTGGCGCCGGGACCGTCGGCGGGCGCGCCGGCGCAGCCGCCGACGCCGACGAAGGGCGTGAAGGCGCAGCTGCCCGGCGCGCACTGCGCGATGGCAGCCCGGTGGATCTGGCAGTTGCCGCCCTGGCCCCAGAGGTAGAGGTAGGTGCCGTCCGAGGTGAGGATGCTCCCGGGCACGCCGACCGCGAGCTCGGTGACCTGCGTGAGGAAGTTGCACGTGGGGTTGCAGCCGTCGCCGTTGAGGAGGTTGCCGTCGTCGCACTTCTCCCCGGCGTCGAGCGTGTCGCCGCACGTCTGGCCCACCGGCTCGAGCTGACAAGAGCCGTCGCAGCCGTCGCCTGCGACGGTGCCGCCGTCGTCGCACTCCTCGCCGGGCGGATCGAGCACTCCGTCGCCGCACGTCCCGCCGCCGCTGCCGCCGGTATTGCTGCCGCCGGTGTGGCTGCCGCCGGTGTGGCTGCCGCCGGTGTTGCTGCCGCCCGTGTTGCCGCTGCCGCCGCCGCCCGTGCTCGTCGACCCGCCCGTGCCGGAGGTGAACGCCGTCGACGAGTCGCCGCACGCCGCGAGAACCGCCACCGCCGCAAGCCACCCAAGGAATCTCGTCGTCATGACGATCGAGGCTACCTGAACGCCCGCGCTTGCCAATGCTCGCGGAGAGCGACGTTCGGCCTAGCGCTCGCGCACCGGCAGGTAGAGGCCGCAGTAGCGGACCGGGGACGCGACCTCCTGCGCGGCGAGCCAGCGCTCGGCTCGAGCCCGCAGCGCCCGACCCTCGTCCCCGCCGACGAGGCGGCCGCGCTCGTAGGCCGCCGCGACCGCGGCGACTTCGAAGCCGGCCGCGAGGAGCGCGGGCGCGGCCGCGGCCAGCAGCTTCACCGCCGCGCCCTCCGCGCCGCGGGCGAGCGCGACCCCGGCGCGGAGCTCGGTCGCGAGCGCATCGCCCCACGCCGTCCGCTCGCGCTCGATGCGCGTCGCGGCGTCGAGCGCCTCGGCGTGGAGCGCGGGGGCGCGCCCGCGGTCGGCGAGCGAGCAGGCGATCGCCGTGCGCGCGCGGAGCCAGCGCGCCTCGATGCGGTGCAGCTGCGCCTCGAGGACGAAGCGCCGCTCGAAGGAGTGCCACACCGGGTCGAGCTCCGCGTACGCCGCGCGCCCGTCGCCGAAGTGGAGCAGGATGTGGATGCGCGCATAGAGGCGCCACCACGCCTGGAGCTCGACCCCGCGGAGCTTCCAGGGCGCGAACGCGTCCTCCACGCGGGCGAGCTCCGCCTGCGCCGTCGTCCCCGCGTCGCAGACCGTCGACGCCCACGACGCGTAGAGCGAGAGCCACGTCCAGCCGAGCAGGTTGCCGCGCGCCTGCATCGCCTGGATGAGCACCGGGAGCTCGCGCGCCGAGTCGCCGGCACGCCCCATGAGCAAGAGCGCGTTGTGCTTGAGACACTCGACCCGACCGACGTCGAGCCCCGACCCGCCCTCCGGCCGCTCGCGCAGGATCGCCTCCGCGTGCGCCAGCGCGTGGGCCGGTCGCCCCTGCATGAGCGCGGTCATCGTCTCGACGACGCCGACGAGGAGGGCGGCATCCTTCGTGCCCATCCGGGCTGCGAGCGCACGGGCGCGCACGAGCGCGCGGGTGGTCGTCTCCGCGGCGGGGAGGCCGCGCATGCAGGCGACGAGCGCCTCGGAGCAGGTCGCCTGGAGCACCCGCGAGATCTCACCGGCACGCAGCGCGTGGACGGCGTGCTCGGCGAGCAACGCGCCCGCGACGAGCGGTGTGTAGAGCAGCAGCCCTTGCCCCGCCGTCCAGAGCGCGTCGAGGCGCAGGAGCTCCTCGACCGGCAGGGCGGACGCGGCGCGCTCCTGGTAGCGCGAGCGCCGCAACGCGAGCCACACGCGGTCGGCGACGAGCGTGCCGGCGGCGCGCCAGGTCGTGCTCGGCATGCGCATCCCGAGCGCAGCGAACACGTCGCCGAGCACGGCCCGGCCGCGATCGAGGTGCCCGCCGAGGAGCAGCGCCTCGGCCGCGCGCCGCCGGAGATCGACCGCGAGGAGCCCCGCGGACGCCTGCGCCGCGAGCAGGTAGGCGTCCGCGGCCTCGGTCGCCCGTCCGGCCCCGACGCACGCGTCTCCCAGCCGGCGCCTGAGCTCGCGCTCCTTGCCCGGGAGGCCGGCCCGCCCGCGCAGCGCCAGCGTCTCGCGATAGAGCGCGGCGGCGTGGTCGAACGCGAGCGCCTCGGCCGCGCGCCGGGCCGCCTCCTCGAAGTGACCGGCCGCGCGCGCGAGCTCGCCCGCCTCGCGCAGGTGTCGCCCCACGCGCTCGGGTGGGCACGCCGGGTCGCGCTCGAGCACCGCCGCGAGGCGGGTGTGCAGCGCCAGGAGCCGCTCGGGCGGCAGACCGGCCACCACGATTTCGCGCACCCGGTCGTGGTAGGCCTCGAGCGCCTCGTGGTCGTCCCGCGTGCGCACCCGCACGAGGTGCTCGCCCCGCAGCGTCGCCGTCGCCGCGAGCATGCCCTCGCCGAGCCCCGCCGCCTCGCGCACGAGCGCCGCGTCGAGCGGCGCGCCGGCGACGGCGCACACCTCGAGCACCTCGCGCGCTGCCGGATCGAGCGCGGCCACGCGCCGGCCGAGGAGCTCCTCGAGCCCGCGGGCGCAAGACCCGGGCGCGGCCCCCTCCCGGGCGAGCTCCTGCAGGAACAGCGGGTGGCCGCGCGCACCGGCCACGACCGCGAGCGCCCGGGCCGGATCACGCCCCTCCGCGCCGAGCAGCTGGGCTGCGAGCGCAAGCGCCTCGTCGCGACCGAGCTCCGGAAGCGCGACCTCGGTGAAGGGAACGGCCGCAAGCGCCGTCGAGCAGAGGGCCCGCAGGGCGGCGCAGAGCGGGCTCTCGGCCTCCTCGCTGCGGTAGGCGCCGCACAAGAGGAGCCGCGGAGCGTCCGGCGGACGCAGGAGCTCGGCGAGGAGCGCGGCGCTGTCCGCGTCACCCCACTGCAGATCGTCGATGACGAGGACGACCGGAGCGTGATCGCCGAGCCGCAGGAAGAGCTCGCGCAGGGCGGCGACACCGAGGCGGCGCGCGTCCGCACCCGCCGCCTCGAGCGCGCGCTCGGGCATGCGCCGCACGGGCTCGAGGCGCCGCATCACCGGAAAGAGGCGCGCGAGCGCTGCCGCGTCGCGCGGCAGGAGCGCCGCCACCTCGGCAAGGGGCCGCGCGGCGAGCACCCGCACGAGCTCGTCGATCACGGCGTCGAGCGCCTTGTAGCGCAGAGCCTCGTTCGCGTGGCAGCGGCCCGAGAGCACGAGCGCGCCGCCGCGCCCGCGCGCACGCTCGGCGAAGCGCCGCATGAGGGCGGACTTACCGACGCCCGAGGGCCCGTGGACGAGCACGATGCGCGCGCCGCCCGCGGAGCTCGCCTCGAGCTCGGAGGCGAAGCGCGCGAGCTCGGCCTCGCGCCCCACGAAGGGCTCGCCCTCGGGCGGCGCGCTCGGCGTCGAGGCGCCGCGCTCGAGAAGCGCGAGCACCGCCGCCCCGTCGGGGCGCGCGCGCGGCTCGCGGAGAAGCAGCGCCTGCGCGAGCGCGGCAAGATCCGCGGGCGCGTCGGGCGCGAGGGCTCGGACGTCCGGCGCCTCGCGCGCGCGCTTGTCCGTCAGCACGGCGACGGCCTCGCCCTCGAAGGGCCGCGCGCCCGCGAGCGCCTCGAAGAGCATGACACCGACGGCGTACCAGTCGCTCGCGGGGTCGAGGCTGCGCCCGTCTCCCTCCTCCGGGGCCATGTAGAGCGGCGTGCCGGCGAGCATCACGGAGCGCTCCGCGGCGAGCTCGCCCACGAGCCCGAAGTCGAGGATCACCGTGCGCCCCTCGGCCGTGACGAGCACGTTCGACGGCTTGAGGTCGCGGTGCAGCTTGCCCGCGCCGTGCAGCGCCAGGAGGCCGCGCACGAGCCCGAGCAGCGCCCGGCGCAGCCGCTGCTCCGAGCGACCGACCCAGCGGTCGAAGGGCTGGCCGGCGACGAGCTCCATCGTGAAGAACCACGACGTGCCCTCGGCGGCGAGCTCGTAGAGCCGGACGACGTTCGGGTGGGACAGATCGGACAGGGCGCGGAACTCGCGCTTGAAGCGGTAGAGCGACGCCGCCCCGCCGTCGCGGAGGAGCTTCAACGCGACGCGCTCGCCGCGCTGCCTGTCGAGGGCGCGGTACACGATGCCGAAGGCCCCCTCGCCGAGTCGCTCCTCGAGCGCGTAGCGCGACGTGCCGCTGAACGGCGCCGGCACGGCGGGGCTCCGCGCCACCTGGCGCAGGAGCGCGTCGAAGGAGTCGGCGCGCGTCGAGCTCACCCGTCGTCCTTCCGCTCACCCACGAGCCCGAGCTCGCGCGCGCGCTCGCGCAGCCGGTCCTTCACGAGCTGGAAGCGCTTGCGCAGGCGCGCCGCCGCGCGCACCGGCTCCTCGTCCGGGGCGAGGACGGCGGCCACCTCGGTCCAGCTCATGTTGCGGTCGAGCCGCAGCACGAGCAGGGCGCGGTCGTCGGGGTCGAGCGCCGCGCGCAGCCGGGCGATGCCGTCCCGCGCCTCGGTGCGCAGGAACGGCAAGGTGCGGGTCCGGACGGCCTCTGCCACCGCGGAGATCTGCGAGGCGGGCGCAGCGTACTTGTTGCGCACGCGCGCGCCGCGCACGAGCCGGTAGGCCGCGTGGCGGGCGAGCGTGTAGAGCCAGGTGCGGGCCGAGGACCGGGCCTCGAAGCCGGGCAAGCCGCGCCACAGGTCCTCGCCGAGCTGTGCGAAGGCCTCGTCGGCCGCGTCCGGATCGCCGAGGAGCGACACGAGGAAACCCAGGAGCTCGGGCCCGTAGGCCTCGAGGGCGAGGGTCGCCGCCGCGTGCAGGTCGCCGCGCTCGCGAGCCGCCCGGATCTCCGCCTCGACGTCGACCACAGCCGGGCGAGTGTACCCGGTGCGGCGCGGGTCGCCTACTCGTCGAGGGCCGCGCCCTCCGGCGGCGCCGGGATCTCGTCGTCGCGCCAAGCCGCCTTGCCGTGCTCGCGGATCGTGGCCTGGTAGGGTGGCATCTGCTGCACGGCGAGCGCGCGCCGCTGCGCCTCTTCGGCGAGCTGACCCTGGAAGTCGCCCGCCTCCCACGCCTTCCTGCGGTGCCAGTTGGCATCGGGGCTCTGGTCGGGATCGTGCTCGAAATCGGGGCGGTCGACCGTGGTCCGACCGAGGAACAGCGCCTCGTTGACCGCCCAGCGCGGGGCGGGCGCGCGCTCGGCGCGTACGAGCGCGTGCAGCTCCTCGCGGCTGAACGGCAACGGGTGGGGCGTGTCCGACCCGGCGGGGCGCCAGTGCGCGACGTGCGGTAGCGGCGGCACGCGCTCCATGCAGCCCCCGTCGTAGGGCTGGGGCTTGCCGATCGTCTCGACGGCGTACTGGCCGGGCGCGGCGACCTCGCGCACCGCCATTGAGGGGCAGCGCTTCTGGCACGCGGTCGGGATGCGCGCGAGCAGCGCGGCGATCTCCTTCGGGGTCGCGACGGTCTCGAGCTTCAGGTACGCGACGCTGCCGCCGGACTTGCCGCCGAGCTCGCTCGCCGGGGCCGAGGCGGCGAGCCCCTTCGGCCGCACGGTGAAGCGGGCGGCGACGGACTCGCGCCCCTCGCGATGGATGCGCACCTCCCACTCGCCCGGCAGCTCGAGCAACTGCTGTCCCGGCTTCGGCCCGGGGTACTCCTCGCCGAACGTGAAGCCGCACACCTCGTCGAGGTCCTTGCGGCTCCGGGCACGTTCCACGCGATCCGCCAGGTCCTCGAAGTACCCGAGCCGACCTCGACCCTCGTAGCGCTTCTCGCCCTCGTGGAGCCACTCGACGACGTACGCATCGTCGCGATCGTTCGCGTTCCAGCGCGGCAGCTCGACGACGAAGCTCCGCTTGCCGCGGACGACGCGCGGGGGCTGCACGAGGTGGGCCTCGAGGCGCCGGCGGCCGCCCGCGCACGGGTTGGCGCGCGCCGTCACCGGCCGCGAGCCGAGCGCCCGGCCCGCCGCCTCCACGGCGACGCGGTAGTCGCCGGGCTCGTCGAGGTCGAACGCGGCCGAGCGCTCCCGGCGCAGCGGCGTCCGCGCGAGCTCCTGCTTGCCGAGGTAGAGCACGGCCTCGAGCGCGTCCGCGCCGGTGAATTCGGCGTACACCGCCACCGTCGCGCCGTCGCGGCCGTGCTCGCCGCGCACGGTGAAGGACTCGAGCACCGGGGCGTCGCGGGGCGCCGGCTTCTTGGCGGGTCCCGAGGTGGACGTCGGCGCGCAGGCGGTCAGCGACAGGGCCGTGGCGACGAGGGCGCGGAGACGGAGTGCCGGCTTCACGTCGCCGTAGTACGCGCCCGAGGGACTCGAGCTTCCCTCCGCCGCGACGCCGGGCCCGGGGCCGCTCCGCGGCCTGCCGGTTCACGTTCTCCGCGTCGCGTCTCTACCCCGGCGAAGGCCAAGAGGAGAAGGACGCACATGCGAGCACTGGTCACGGGCGCGAGCGGGCACATCGGGGCGAACATCGTGCGCGAGCTCCTCGCGCAGGGACACGAGCCGGTCGCCCTCGTACGCCGCACCTCCGACACGCGCGGTCTCGCCGGGCTCGCCGTGGAGCTGGTCCAAGGCGACATCCTGGACCCGGCGAGCCTCGACGCGGCCATGCGGGGCGTCGAGGTCGTCCACCACGCAGCCGCGAACTTCGCGGTCTGGTCGAAGAGGCGCGAGGACGTGCTGCGGCCGGCGCTCGAGGGTACGGGCAACGTCTTCGCGGCCGCCGCCCGCGCCGGCGTCCGGCGCATCGTGCACACGAGCTCGAGCGCCGCGGTCGGCTTCTCGCGCTCGCCGTCCGAGCTGCGGAGCGAGAAGGACTTCCGGGAGACCTCGCACCTCGCCTACTACGAGGCCAAGACCGCGGGCGAGAAGCTCGCCTACGAGCTCGCGCGTGAGCACGGCGTGCCGGTGGTCGTCACCTGTCCGACGCTCGTGCTCGGCTCCTTCGACTACCGCGTGACGCCGTCCATGCGCCCGGTCCTCGACATGGCGAACGGGCGCGGTCCCACCACGGAGGGCGGCACGAGCATCGTCTCGGCGCGCGACGTCGCGCGGGCGCACCTGCTCGCGGCCGAGCGCGGCCGCCCGGGCGAGCGCTACATCATCGGCGGCGAGAATCTCACCCTGAAGCAGATCGGCGCCCTCGTCGCGACCTGGACTGGACGCACGCCGAAGCACGTGGCCCTGCCGCGCTGGGCCTTCCTCACGGTGGCGGCCCTGCAGGAGGCCGGGGCGGCGCTCACGGGCCGCGCGCCCGCCCTCACGCGCGCCGCCGTGCGCGACGTCATCGGACAGTACGCCTGGTACGACGTGACCAAGGCCGAGCGCGAGCTCGGCTTCGCAGCGACGCCTCCCGCCGAGGTCATCGACGAGACGATGCGCTGGTTCCTCGACGCGGGCTGGCTCGCGCCGGCCGTCGCCGAGCGCGTGCAGAGTCACCCGCGGGCTCCGGCAGAGACAGAGCGAGCCACGGCCGTGGCGTGACCCAGCGCCGAGCGGTTGAGACACCCGCGCCCGGGCGCGGATAAGCTGCTCGCCGTGACGTACCCCGCACGCAGTCGCACGCTTCCGACCGCCGCCGTCCTCTTCGTCGCGGGCTGCCGCTTCGAGCCCTTCGCGAACATCGCCGCGGGCGAGGGCCTGCAGTCGTCGGGCCCTCCGCCGCTCGCCTGGGAGTACGGCGTGCGCCCGCCCGAGCTGCGTGACGGACCGACCTACCAGCCGGTCGGTACCGTGGAAGGCTCGCTCGCCGCGCCCTGGAAGCCGCTCGACTTCCCGGCCCAATCCGTCCGCTGCTACGCCGTCGAGCTCGGGCTCGGGGACGGCGGCGCGGGCACCGGCGGTCCGCTCTCCGACCGGGTCCGAGGCGCGCGACCCGATCTCGTGCTGCGCGCCCCGGGCGGCGAGGTCGTCGCGACGTTCGCGGACCGCGCGCTCGTGCTCTGCAACTGGCAGGGCTACCCGAGCCTGACCGTGGACCTCGCCGGCGAGCCGCCTGTCCGCGGGGTGCTCGGGCGGGGACGCCTCTTCGTGCGCCTGCACGAGCGCGAGCTGACGAAGGAGGAGCGCTGGGAGCTCGACGCGCGCACGACGCCCTTTCTCGCCGGGCGGGGCGTCGCGCTCCGGGACCCCGAGGGCGTGCAGCAGCAGAAGGGCGTCCGGACGACGCGCGAGCTCGCGAGCTTCACGCCGGTCGCGCTCGGCCCCCTCGCGCCCGCCGAGTGCAACGCCGTGACGGTGACGCTCGCCGACGACGCCCACCCGAACCCCGAAGCGAAGACCTTCGACGCCGTCTTCGCCTTCCAGATCGACGGGCACACCGAGCTACCGGCCCACGAGGTCGCCGACGGCGCGCTCGTCGGTAAGGAGATCTGCAACCCGAGCGGCACCGCAGCGGAGCTGTCGCTCGCGCTCGTCCCGCGCGCGGGTGCGCCGGCGCCCGGGACCGGCCTCGTGACCATCGAGGCCTACGCGCGCCCGATGCATCTGCTCGCCGCCCGGACGCGCTTCGGCGCCGGCGTGCTCGCCCCGCCGCCGGGCCAGGCGTTCGCGCCCGTCGGAGCCCCCGAGGAGCGCCGGCTCGAAAGCTTCGCGCCGGTCGAGCTCCGCGTGCCGTCGGGAGCATGCCAGGCCGTGGAGGTGCACCTCGAGGACGGTGTCGTGCTCGACCCTGCCGCCACCCTGCACAGTCACTACTTCGTCTACGCCGACACGAAGGGCGACTGGCGGCCGCTCGCGCAGTGGGAGGAAAACGGCCACATGGTCGCACGTCCCTTCTGCAACGCGAGCCTCGGCGAGCCCTGGCCCGTGCGCCTCGAGCTCGTGTCGCGCACGGGCCAGCCGCCGGGTCGCGGTGCGGTGCGCGTGCAGGTGCTGACGCGCCCGGGGACGAAGGAAGACTGGTAGCGCGCCCCGATGGGCTGTGGCAGCGTCCGGCCGATGCCCGAGATCACGTTCCGCCACGAGTTCGAGTGCGACGAGGACACCTTCTGGACCGAGTTCTTCCGCGCGGAGTACAACCAGAAGCTCTACCTCGAGGCCCTCGGGTTCCCGGGCTACCAGCTGCTCGACAGCTCGGATGGCCCCGACAGGCGCACGAAGAAGGTGCGCATCGACCCGCCCGTCACGGGCCTACCGGGTCCACTCAAGAAGGTCATCGGCGACCGGCTCAGCTACGTCGAGGAGGGCAGCCTCGACAAGAAGACCGGGCGCTACTCCTTCCACGTCATCCCGAGCACCAAGCCCGACAAGACGAAGACCGAGGGCGAGCTCTGGTGCGAGAAGCTCGGCGACAAGCGCATCGCGCGCCACGCGCGCATCTTCGTCGAGGTGAAGGTGTTCGCCGTGGGCGGCCTCATCGAGGACAAGATCGTGAGCGATCTGCGCCGCTCCTACGAGGAGTCGGCGAAGTTCATGGCGCAGTGGCTGAAGGCCAAGGGCCCGTGAGCGACCGAGGCGCCGCTCAGCCGAGGTAGGCGAAGCGGCGCCGCAGGCGCGGGCGGCCGTCGCGCACGTCGAAACGGTGCAGGCCGGCCGCGCGCGCCAGGGCGTATGCGCGCTCCATCTCGGCCGCCGTCGGGCGGCGGTCGATCTCCGGGTACGCGCTCGTGCGGTACTCGGGTCGGTACTGGTCCATCACGTTCACGTAGGTGTCGGGCGACAGCTCCGCGAGGAAGCGAAAGATGGCGGCCGACTCCTCGAGCAGGCCCGGCATGACGAGGTGGCGCACGAGCACGCCGCGGCGCGCGAGACCCGCCTCGTCGAGCACGAGCGCGCCGACCTGCCGGTGCATCTCGCGGAGCGCGGCGCGCGCCACCTCGGGATAGTCCTTCGCCTTCAGGTAGCGCGCGGCCGCGGCCGGCGACCAGAGCTTGAAGTCGGGCATGTAGACGTCCACGACCCCGTCGAGCAGGCGCAGGCTCCCGAGCGAGTCGTAGCCCGAGGTGTTGTAGACGAGCGGCAGCCGGAGCCCGCCGCGCACCGCGACGACGAGCGCCTCGAGCACCTCGGGCACGACGTGCTCGGGCGTCACGAGGTTGACGTTGTGGCAGCCGAGCGCCTGGAGCTCGAGCGTCATGGCCGCGAGCCCTTCGGCCGTCACCTCGCGCCCGGCGCCCGCCTGCGAGGTGTCGTGGTTCTGGCAGAACACGCACTTCAGGTTGCAGAACGCGAAGAAGATGGTGCCGCTGCCGTGCGCGCCGCGCAGGCAGTCCTCCTCGCCGAAGTGCGGGAAGTGGCTCGACACGCGCGCGCGCCGGCCGGTCGCGCAGAGCTTCACCTCGTCGGCGAGCCGGTCGATGCGACAGTTGCGCGGGCAGACCTCGCACGACGCGAGCGAGCCCACGGCCTCGGCCGCGCGCGCTTCGAGCTCGCCCGTCGCGGCGAGGGCGAGATAGGCGGGGTGGGTCGGTGGCACGCAACCGGAAGGTAGCACCGATGGCCCACCTCGAGCGGCGCGTGCGGCGCCGACCGCGCGCGGGCAGCACTTGGCGGCGAGCTCAGCACGGCTCCGGGCCGCACGTGCTCGTCGTGCCGTCGTCGACGCACGACATGCCCGCCTCGCACTCGACGTTCGTCGTGCACGCGAGCTCGGGCGGGCGCTCCGCGGGTGACAGCCCCGCCCCGACCCGTCGTGGTATGGGTCGAGCGTGAGCAAGCGAGGGCCGGAGCGCTTCCCCGGGCTCGCGTGGGCGCTGTCGGCCACGCTCACCCTGCCGTCCTGGCTCGGCGCCTGCCGCCGCAAGGCGTCCGGTGAGACGGGAGCGAGCGCGAGCGCCACGAGCGGCGGGGCAGCCGCCGGCGCCGGCGACCTCGCCGAGCACCGGCTGCGCACCGCGGACGGACGCGAGCGCAGCTACCTGGCGGGCACGGCGCCCGCCAGCGCCGGCTCCGGCCGCCCGCTCCTGCTCGTGCTGCACGGCGGCGGCGGCTCGGCCGAGGGCACGGTCGAGACCACCTTCACGCCCGAGGCAGCGCGCGCCCACGGCTTCGTCGTCGCCTACCCGGAGGGGCTCTCGGAGCGGGTGCTCGGCAAGGACATGGCCACGTGGAACACGGGACGCTGTTGCGGCAAGGCCGCGGCCGAGGGTGTCGACGACGTGAGCTTCCTCGCCGCCGTCGTGGACGAGCTCGCCACGGCGCAGGGCATCGATCGGCGACGGGTCTTCGCGACCGGCATCTCGAACGGCGCCATGATGGCGATGCGGCTCGCCTGCGAGCGCCCGGACCTCGTCGCCGGCATCTCCGCGGTCGGCGGCCCGGGGTACACCGGCGCCTGCGCCGCGCCGAGACCCGTCGCCGTGCAGCTCGTCCACGGCACGGCCGATCCGTGCGCGCTCTACGGTGGCGGCGCCGCGTGTGGCGGCTGCTGGGAGCGTGCCTCGGCTGCGCTTGGCGTGAAGCTGCCCGAGCGCCACTTCTCCTGCGAGAGCGTCGCGGAGCAGGCCGCCTTCTGGCGGCGCGTGAACGGCTGCGGCGACGAGGCTCGACCGACCCACGAGCGCGGTACCGCGCGCTGCGTCGAGTACACGGCGTGCACGAGCGGCAAGCCCGTCAGCGTGTGCACGATCGAGGGCGGCGGCCACACCTGGCCGGGCGGCGTGCGCGGGTGCGACGAGCGCTCGCGCCTCTGCCGGGCCTTCGCCGACGCGACCGGCCCCATCAGCGCCGACCTCGACGCCAACGCGACCATGGCGGCGTTCTTTCTGCGCTGAGCTTGGCCGTCAGCGCAGCCCGGCGAAGTGCCGCCGGAGCTCGTCGGGCTTCATCGCGGCCGCTTCGGCCAGCTTGGCGACCATCGCGTCGTCCGCGAGGTCGCTCCGCTCGATGCGCACCATGTAGCGCCGCGCGACGCGGTAGTCGGCGCCGCCGACGTCGACGGCGCGCCGGCGGCCGCGGCCGGTCGCCGGATCGAGGCAATCGGCGAGGGGCACGGGCCGGGTCGCGCCCGCCTGGATGGTGATGATGGCGCTGCCTCGACCGCTCAGGAGCTGCCGCACGGCGGCGTAGCCGAGATCGCGGGCGTACTCGGCCTCCATCGGCAGGGGCGACGCGCAGCGCAGCTCGTAGCCGATGGTCTTGTCGACGATGCTGACCTTCAGGCCGCGCCGCTCGAGGCGCAGCGTCACCTCGTTGACCATCTTGCGTCCGAGGTCGATCTCCGTGACGCGGATGTTGCCCTGCGCGTCCCGGTCGACGTCCTCGAGCTCCGCCACCTCGGCCGGGTCGAAGCGCTCGACGACCGCCTCGCTCACGAGCACGACGCCGTGCTTGCGACCGAGCGCGCGGCGCTTCACAATCGCGCCCTCGATGACGTCGGCGAGGTCGGCGAGCCGCACCGGCCCCGGCGGGAACTCCTCGGGGATCACCGTGCAGGTCGCGCTCACGGCCTTGCCGATCCCGAGCGTCAGGTGTCCGGTCGGCCGGCCCATCGTGACCGCGAGGTACCAGCGCCCGGTCGTGACGGCGTCCTCCATCAGGTTCTTGACGATCTCTACGCCCACGTCGCGCGCCGTCTCGTAGCCGAGCGTGGGCACCGTCCCGGAGATGTCGAGGTCGTTGTCGATGCTCTTCGGCACCAGCACCACCGGGATGCGGCCCTTCGTCTCGCGCTCGATGGCGACGGCGCTCCGCACGAGGTCGTCGCCGCCGATCGCCACGATGCCGTCGATGGCGAGCTTGCGCAGGGCGGCGACGGCGTTCTCGAGCAGCTTCGGGTCGGAGGCCACGTCGGTGCGCGAGGCACCGAGCATCACGCCGCCGCCGAGGTGGGCGCGCGAGACCTCGGTGATGTCCATCTCGTGCTGCTCGTCGGTGTAGCGCTGCGCGAGCCACTGGAAGCCGTCGCGAAAGCCGATGGGGACGCAGCCGCGCTTGATCGCCTCGATGACCGCCGCCGAGATGACGGCGTTGGTCCCGGGCGCCGGGCCGCCGCCCACCAGGATTCCGATGCGCTTGATGGCCATCTGGTGTCTCCCTCTTCAGGCGCCGGTCGAGCGCTCGAAGCGCGCCCGCAGCTCGTCGCTCGTCATGCCGCCGGCCTCGGCGAGCTCCTCGACCCACGCGGCGTCCGCGAAGTCGCTCGGCTCGAGCCGCAGCATGTATTCGCGCGCCACCTTGAAGCCCTCGAGGCTCACGTCGACCATGCGCACGCGCGTGCGCCCCTCGGGGGTGCGCATCTCCTCGAAGCGGACCGGCACGAAGCGCCCGTCCTGCATCGTGACCATGGCGCCGCTGCCCCCCTCGGCGACGAAGCGCACGGCGTGGAAGCCGAGGTCGCGGCAGTAGGCCGCGTCGAAGGCGATGGGGTCGGCGCAGCGCAGCTCGTAGCCGATGGTCTTGTTCGTCAGCGTGACCTTGATGCCCCGCCGCAGCATGCGGCCCTGCACCTCGACCTTCACCTTGCGGGCGAGATCGACCTCGGCCAGGCGGATGTGCCCGTGGTCGTCGCGCTCCACGTCCTGGAGCTCCGCGAGCTCCTTCGGATCGAAGCGCTCGACGAGCCCCTCGGCCAGGACGGCGACGCCGTGGTGCTGGCCCATGGCGCGGCGCTTGATGATCGAGCCCTCGACGATGTCGCAGATGCTCGCGAAGGAGATGGTACCGGGCCCGAACTCCTCGGCGATGATGGTGAGCGTCGCCCCCGCGGCCTTGCCGATGCCGAGCGCGAGATGCCCGGCGTGCCGGCCCATCGCCACGACCACGTACCAGCGCCGGGTGGAGAGGGCGTCGTTGCTCAGGTTCCGGACGAGCTCGGCACCCACATGCCGCGCGGTCTGGAAGCCGAAGGTCGGCACGTGCGCCGGCAGCGGCAGGTCGTTGTCGATGGTCTTCGGGACGTGCGCGGTCCGGATGCGCCCCGCCGTGAACTCCGCGACCTTCGACGACGAGAGCGCGGTGTCGTCGCCGCCGATGGTGATGAGGTGGTCGATGCCGAGCCGGTCGAGCGCCTCGGTCACCGCGACCATCGACTCCTCCTTCTTCGTCGGGTTGTCGCGCGCCGTGCCGAGCACCGACCCGCCCCGGAGGTGGATGCGCGACACGTCGTCGATAGTGAGCTCGCGCACGCGGCTCGTGTCGCCGCGCATGAGCCAGCGGAACCCCTCCTGGATGCCGCGGACCGAGAAGCCGCTGTTCAGCGCCTCGATGGTGGCGGACGAGATCACCGAGTTGATGCCCGGTGCGGGCCCGCCGCCGACGAGCAGACCGAGTGTCCGGTTGTGGCCCATGGGTGCTGTGCACCGCTCTACCACCGCCGGGCGGCGGGCTCACGAACGATGCACGCCGCAGAGGGAGCGCGGCGTCCGCGCCCACGCCGCCCGAGCTCGTCCCCTTGGCGAGCCTGCGCGCCACCGGCGGTCGCGGCGCCTCTACATGCTAGAAAAATTGATACTCTAGTTATATTCTTTCAAGGATGGCACGCATCGACAGGCCGGGGCTCCGCCGCGCGATCGAGGGCGCGCTCCGCGACGCGCCGGTGGTGGCGCTGCTCGGGCCGCGGCAGAGCGGCAAGACGACCATCGCGCGCGAGATCGCTGCGCGGCGCCAGGCCGAGCACTTCGACCTCGAGGATCCGCGCGACGAGCAGCGCCTCGCGGCGCCCGCCACCGCGCTCGAGGCGCTGACGGGGCTGGTCGTGATCGACGAAATCCAGCGGCGCCCCGAGCTCTTCCCGGTGCTGCGCGTGCTCGCGGACCGCCGGCCCACGCGCGCCCGTTTCCTCGTCCTCGGCAGCGCCTCGCCCGAGCTCCTGCGTCAATCGTCGGAGTCGCTCGCCGGTCGCATCCGTTTCATCGAGATGGCCGGCTTCTCCCTCGCGGAGGTCGGCGCCTCCCGCTGGCGCAGGCTGCTGCTGCGCGGGGGCTTCCCCGCCTCGTTCCTCGCGCGGTCCGAGGCGGCGAGCGCGGTGTGGCGAGAGGACTTCATCCGCACCTTCGTCGAGCGCGACGTCACGGCGCTCGGCATCGAGGTGCGGTCGCGCGCCAACCTGCGGCGCCTGTGGACCATGCTCGCACACCGCCACGGGCAGGTCTGGAACGGCGCCGAGCTCGCGGGGGCGCTCGGCGAGAGCTATCCGACCGTGAAGCGTCACCTCGACATCCTCGTGGGGGCGCTCGTGGTGCGTGAGCTACCGCCGTGGCTGCCGAACCTCGAGAAGCGCCTCGTCAAGTCGCCCAAGGTCTACGTCCGCGACACCGGGCTCCTGCACGCCCTGCTCGGTCTACGCTCCTTTCGCGAGCTCGAGGGGCACCCGAAGCTCGGCGCGTCGTGGGAGGGCTTCGTCCTCGAGCGGATCGCACGGGCCGCCGGCGAGCGAAACACGTACTTCTGGGCCACGCATGGCGGTGCGGAGCTCGACGTGCTCGTCGTGCGCGGCGCGCGGAAGCTCGGCTTCGAAGTGAAGTGGGGCGATGCGCCCGCGATGACCCGCTCGATGCACCAGGCGCTCGCCGACCTCGGCCTCGAGCGGCTCTCGGTGGTGTACCCGGGTCCCAAGCGGTACCGGCTGGCGCCACGCGTGGAGGTCGTGCCCGTGACCGAGCTCGACGAGCTCCTTCATGCCTTGTGACGCCGAGGACGCCGGGGACGCCGGCCGCAGCCCGGGCCTCAGCGCACCCGGTGCCGCCGGCGCAGCCGCAGCCCGAACGCACCCAGCCCCGCGAGCGCCGCGAGCCAGCCGAGGGGCGCGCCCTCGCCCTGCCCGACCACGCCGCAGTGGCAACCGCGCTTGCTGTAGGCCGCCTCGGGCGGTGCCGGGGCCGCGTCGAGGCGCACCTCTTCGTCCGAGCCCGCCGCGCTCTTGCTCGACTCGCCCGCCCGGTAGTCGCCGCTCGAGCCGGGACTCATGCCCGCCACCGGCGACGGGCTCGGCGAGGTCTGCAGCACGGGCATCGGGTCGAGGGTCACCGCGGGCCGATCCGCCGTCGGGAGCGACACCACCTCCGGGCGCGGAGCCGGCGACGGCGCGACCGGTGCCGGGCCGACCGGGGGCTTCTTGACGGTCCCCTGCGGGCTCACGCGCGCGCCGGCCATGTCGCCGTCGACCCCCTCGGGCACCGCGACGGGCTGCACGATCCGGTCGGGCGTGCCGTCGCCGACCTTGCGGCTCGCGTCGACGGCGACGAAGCTCGTGAAGCGCGTGACGAGCCGGTGCTCGAGGCCGAGCGCGGTGATCTGGCTCTTCACGTCGGCGGCCTGGGCGCCCATGAGCTCGGGCTCGAGCCAGGCGATCTTGCTCCGCGCCCAGAGCGAGCCCTGCGCGGCGCGCGGCGCGTCCGCCGGGGCCTCGACGACCGACACGGGCACCTCGAGCGCGCCCGTGGCCGACAGGGCGCGCACGCGGATCCCCGCCGAGGGCGTGCCGCGGTAGCGGCCGTGCACGACGAGCGGGTGGCTCGCGAAGAGGTCGGGCAGCTCGGCCGGCATCACGTCGCTGACGGCGAAGTCGCCCCAGTCGATCGTGAGGTCGCGCAGCACCGAGCGATCGATGTAGCGGTAGAACTGGTTCACGGCGCGCGCCGGATCCTCGCGGTTCGTCGCGTAGACGGCGAGGCCCTTGCCCTCGCGCGACAGCCCGTCGATGAGCGCGCGGTTCACGCTCGAGCCGACGCCGAAGCCGAAGACGCGCGCTTTCCGCCCCTCGGCCTCGATGCGCGACACGAAGGTGCGCGTGCCGCCGATGATCTGGTCCTCGATGCCGACGTAGCCGTCGGTCATGAAGAACACGTAGCGGTTGCGCCCGTCGCCGACGTCGGGCGTGAGCGCCGCCGACACGGCGTCGAGCATGTAGGTCCCGCCGCCCGCCGTCATGCGGTCCACGAAGCCGAGCGCTTCCCTCACGTTGTCGTTGTTCGCGGGCCGGGGGCGCGGGAAGAGCTTCGCCGTCGCGCCGGCGAAGGTGATGACGTTGAAGGTGTCGACCGGGCGCATGCGCGCGATGGCCTCGCGCATCGCGGCCTGGCAGCGCGCGAGCGGCTGGCCGCTCATCGAGCCCGACACGTCGACCACGAACACGAGCTCGCGCTGGCCCACGAGCGCGTCGACGTCGAGCGCGGGCGGGTGCACGACGAGCGAGAAGTAGCCCTCGGCACCACCGCTCGTGAGCAGGCTCGCCATGGGCGTCGCACCGACGGCGCGATAGCGCAGCACGAAGTCGCGGTTCGGAAGCGCGTCCTTCTCGGCGAGCGTGAGCCGCAGGGTGCCGTCCGCCGGGCGCCGCACCACGACCTCGTGCGTCGGCACCGACACGTCGCCGACCGTCGTGCCCGCGTCGGCCACGACCTCGATCGAGATGTCGTGCCCGGGCCGCTCGCCACGCCCGTAGATGGGCGGCGTGATGCGCGACGCGTCGGGGACCGCGGGCGTGTCGACGTAGGTGCCGCTGCCCTCGCTGTGACCGCCCTGTAGGCCCGGGGCCGGGCCCGTGGGCTGGATGAAGCGCGGCCCGACGACCATCGGGAACACGAACTCGTACTCGCCGGCGTCGTAGGAGAGGTCCTGCACGTAGCGCACCGTGACGTCGATCTTCTTGCCGGGCTCGATGTTCGCGACCGACTGCGTGAACACGTTGGCCCGCTCCTGCTCGAGCAGGGCGGCCGTGTAGCCCTGGCGCTTGGCGCTCTCGTAGATGCGCCGCGCCTCGCCGCGCTCCTGGATCTGCGCCTCGATGACGCGCTCGCCGATCTGGATGCGCATCGCGTGGACGGCGCTGTTCTCGGGCAGCGGGAACACGTACACGGCCTCGATCGGCCGGATCGACGGGTTCTTGTAGGTCTGCGTGACCTCGACCTCGCCGACGAAGCCGTGGAGCGCCGCCCGCACGTGGGTGTGCTCGAGCGGGAGCAGATCGCCCCGCCCCTTCGCACCGCCAGCGCCCGAGCCCTCCGCCGGGACGACGCGCAGGGTCGGGACCTCGCCCGGGTCGGTGAACACCGGGAAGCTCGCGCCCACCACGTGGCTCGCGGGCGTCAGCACCTGCAGCGGCTCGAGGGGCGGCGCCGGCAGGCCCACGATGGGCAGCGGCCCCTCCGGGTCGTCGCCCTCGGCGTGCTGGCCCGGTGGCACGTGCGCGTGCGGCTTCTGGCACGCGGGCGCGAGCGCGACGAGCGCGACGAGCGCGACGAGCAGGAGCCACGGGCCGCGGGCGAGAGCCCGGATTCGACCGCCCGGAAACGACGTTCGGCGCGACATGGAACCACCTCCGACCGGTGACCACCCGGCGCCGGCCGCCCACGCGTCCGGCGCCCCACGAGCGTGCGAAGACACGCCCGCCTGCTCGACCGAACGCTACCGCGTCCGGGCGCCTTACACCGCCTGGCGAGAATGTGGGACGGCCGAGCGCCCGCTTCGGTCCACCCGGGACGCCGGGCGAGCGCCTCGAAGCACGAGCACGGCGGAGCGTCGGCGTGCTAGAAGAGCCGCACATGCAGCGCGATCCCCTCACCGGCGAGGAGTTCGTCCGCGTCGTCGGCCGGCGGCAGCGCCCGCCCATCGGCGAGCCGCCGACCGTCGAGGCGCAAGCTGCGCACGCGACGCTCCTCCGCTACCTCACGCGCGCGCCGAAGGGGATCTTCATCTACCGGAGCCACGAGGAGATGGATGCCGACCGGCTGCGCTGGACCGTCGAGGCCATGGTCGAGCGGGCGCGCGATGGCTGAGTTCACGCGGCCCGCGACGTGGGAGGACGTCAAGACGCTCGCGCGCCTGCTCGACGCGGAGGGCGTGCGCTGGGCACTCGTCGGGGGCTACGCCATCGCCGCGCATGGCTTCGTGCGGCTCTCGGAAGATGTCGACATCCTCGTCGATCCGTCGCCCGACAACGCCGGGCGCTGGATCCGTGCGCTCGCGGGGCTCCCCGACGGCGCCACGCGCGAGCTCGCCGGACAAGAGGACATCTTCGTGCGCGAGGGTCCCTATGCCGTGCGCGTGAACGACGAGTTCACGGTCGACGTGATGCCGTCGGCCTGCGGCCACGGGTGGGCGGAGCTCGAGCGCTACATCGAGCGGCGCGATGTCGGTGGGGTCGCCTTGCCCGTGCTGGGGCTCGAGGGGCTCCTCTTGACTGGGAACGATCCTCAAGAAGCGCGGCGGAACGGTCGCGCGGTGGTCGCGCGTTCCGGGTCAGCGCGTGTTGACGCTCCAGCGGGGTGACGTTCGGCCGCTGATCTTCAGTCCGGCTGCTTGATGCTCTGCGCTCTCGTCG
>JACRDA010000394.1 GCA_016212965.1 Myxococcales bacterium | reverse complement strand
ACGTCGAGACGCCGAGAACTCGACATGCCCGAGGATCGGCGAACGACGTGCGCCAGTTGCGTCGGCAGGACGCGCGTCAACGGTTCGGCCGACCAAGTCCACGTAGACGTCGCCGTCAACGTCCACGACCACGTCAACGTCGAGGTCAACGTCAACGCCCACTCGGTTCGCGGCAGCAGTGTGGTTGGCGCCGGGGATCGACACGCGGGCGGGCGCTTACGTCGCGGTCCGATGGCGAGACATCCGTCACGACCTCTGTGCCGAGGTACTAGAGCCCTGGCAAACCGGGCGGCTCGGCGACCGCGCGAGCTCCGTGGTTGTCTCTTGCCGGCTTACAGCGGAGCATGGTGTCGATTTTTGTGGATGCGTGTCCCACCCTGGTCTACATGGGCGTCAACCAATAACGCCTTGCGTCAATCGACCGTGCTCACGCCCTGAGGGTCCAGCCGCGGCCGGTCGACGCCACGGAGTGTGACCATGGAACTGCAGGCATTCGGGTGGGTGGTGTTCGGTGCGCTCGGCCTTGCGGCGCTCGGTGGCTGCGCGGCGCCGGTGGACGGCGACGACGCGGACGCGAGCACGCTCGACGGCACGAGCGACGAGCTCGGCACGAAGAACAAGAGCTACGTCACGGCGCGCGTCGACATGCGCAAATGCATGGCGCCGCTCTGCGGCGGGTACTTCGTCCGCGACGTCAACAGGAAGCAGGCCGAGCGCTACGTCTCCGGCCTCGACTTCGGGCCCTCGGGCCTCGACCCCGCGACGCAGGATCTCGTGCGCGGCGCGGGCGAGCTCGTGCTGCGCGGCAAGCTCGGGCCGGCCGATCCGCAGTTCGGCACGCGCACCTTCCTCGTGTACGAGGCGTACCGCGGGATGCCGGGCGTGACGCCCATCGAGGGCGACGTCCACTACGTGGCCGCGCCGCGCGACCCGCACATCGAGTGCTTCGCGGCGCCGTGCAACAACGAGGTCGCGACCAAGCTCAACTTCGCGGCCACGACCTACTTCACCGGCTACTCGGTGGAGCTCGCCTCGCTGCCCCTCGTCGATCAGGACTGGCTCGTGAACCAGGTGCAGAACCACGGCGCGGCCACGGCGGCGCTCATCGTGGACGGCCAGCACTTCGCGGGCGGCTACGAGCAGATCCTCGACGCGAGCCAGGTGTACCTGCGCTTGCCGCTCGCCGAGGGCCCGTGCCCGAAGATGCCCGAGCCGGCCTGCGAGGGCGGCACGGTGCCGACGTACACGCGCTCGGCCGACCGCTGCGTCGTGTTCGACGCGTGCGTCGCGCCGGGCTCGTGCGCCCAGGTGTTCCCGAGCTGCTCGGACGGCTACACGCTCGCAACCTGGAAGGCCGGCCCGCTCGCCTGCCCCGTCTTCGCCTGCGATCCTTCGTTCACCGTCGAGTAGCCTCGTGGTGCGGTCGCGGCGCGCGCCCGACCCGCGCGCGCCGCGCGTCCGCGGCCCGATCTCGCGGTGCGAACGAAAGGTGGCGGTGCGCAGGCCATTGCGCACCTGCGGCATGGTGTTACGTTACCGGACATGAGCGGAGCCAAGCACCAGCAGGGTCGGCAGGGTGCGCGGGCAGCGGTGATCGGCGCGGCCGCCGCGTCGGTCACGCTCGCGCTCGCAGGCTCGGCGTTTGCAGGCGATCTCGACGGCCGCTGGGCTTACCTGCAGCGCACCGTGACCGCGAGCGAGGTGCCGGTGATCGGCACGTTGCTGGCGAAGCGGCTGGCGGTGAGCCTGCTCGATCTGCGCCACGAGGACGGACGCCTCCGCGGCACCGGGCAGCTCTGCAAGCTCGAGGTCGACAGCGGCACCGTGCTGGTCTCGACGACCATCCCCGAAGCGTTCCGCAAGCTCCTGCCGGTGCCCAGCATCGACGCCGCCGTGTCGCCCCGCGAGGGCGGCGGCTACACGTTCAACCAGGCCAAGCGCACGCTCGTTCTCGGCGCGAAGCTCGAGAACCCGTTGCGCGACCCGCTGCCGACCGGGCCGAGCGACCCGCGCGTGCTCGATCAGGACGGCGACGGACAGCCCGGCGTGACGGTGAAGGTCGGGGGCTTCGTCACGGGCTCGGTCTACCTCGTCGAGCGCACCGCGACGTGGCTCTCCGGCACCTCCACCGACCGCAACGAGCTCGCCGGCAGCGTCTACTTCAACCACGAGCAGGTGATCCTCGGCGCGAGCTCGGGCATGCTCGAAGACTCGCCCGACGCCAAGCCGGTGTGGCCGATGAGCCGCTTCCGCCTCGTGCGCCTGCCGGCCGCCGCGACCTGCGCGACCGCCAACGAGCTCGCCGCGAGCTGGGCGACCGACTGATTCCTGGCCGGTGCGCCGGGGCTCGCGCGGCGCCGGACTTGCGGCGCGGGCGTGGGCGCTCTTCAATCGCGGGCCCGTGAAGGTCACCTCGCTCGACAAGGACAAGATCAAGGTCGTCCTCCTCGAGGGCGTGCACGCGAGCGCGGTCGCCGCCTTCGAGGCGCAGGGCTACACGCGCGTCGAGTCCCACCCCAAGGCCCTCGAGGGTGAGCGGCTGCTCGACGCGGTGCGCGACGCCCACATCGTCGGCATTCGCTCGCGCACCGGGCTCGACCGCGCGGTGCTCGAGGCGGCGCCGAAGCTCGTCGCCATCGGGTGCTTCTGCATCGGCGTGAACCAGGTCGATCTCGCCACGGCCGAGGCGCGCGGCGTCCCGGTGTTCAACGCGCCGTTCTCGAACACGCGCTCGGTCGCCGAGCTCGTGATCGGCGAGGTGCTGCTCCTCTTGCGCGGCGTGCCGGAGCGCAACGCGGCGGCGCACCGGGGCGTGTGGGTGAAGAGCGCCGCGGGCGCCCACGAGGCGCGCGGCAAGTGCCTCGGCATCGTCGGCTACGGCCACATCGGCACGCAGGTGGGCCTGCTCGCCGAGGGGCTCGGCATGCAGGTCGTCTACCACGACGTCGTCGCGAAGCTCGCGCTCGGCAACGCGCGGCCCGTCAAGAGCCTCGCGGCGCTGCTCGAGCGCGCCGACGTCGTGACGCTGCACGTGCCCGAGGCCCCCGACACGCGCGGCATGATCGGGCCGGGCGAGCTCGCGCGCATGAAGCGCGGCGCCATCCTGCTCAACGCCTCGCGCGGCAGCGTCGTCGACATCCCCGCGCTCGCGGCGGCGCTCGAGCAGAAGACGCTGCGCGGGGCGGCGATCGACGTCTTTCCCGAGGAGCCGACCTCCGGCGACGACGAGTTCGTCTCGCCCCTGCGCCGCTTCGACAACGTCATCTTGACGCCCCACATCGGGGGCAGCACCTCCGAGGCGCAGGAGAACATCGGCAGCGAGGTCGCCGACAAGCTCGTGCGCTACAGCGACAACGGCTCGACGCTCTCCGCCGTGAACTTCCCGGAGGTGGCGCTGCCGGCGCACGCGGGTCAGCACCGGCTCTTGCACATCCACCAGAACAGGCCGGGCATGCTGTCGCAGATCAACGAGGTGTTCTCGAAGCACCGCCTCAACGTGGCGGCGCAGTACCTGCAAACCTCGGCGCGCATCGGCTACGTGGTCATCGACGTGGACGCCGACCCGGAACGCGACAGCCGCGTCGTCAAGCGCGAGCTCGACGCCATCAACGGCACGATCCGCACGCGCCTCCTGTTCTGACCGGCGCCACGAAGGAAGGGTCCATGAGCGACGACGCCGCGCCCCCGAGGCTCCCGAGCCACGCGCCGAAGCTCGGCGACCGCTCGCTCTTCCCGAAGCTGCGGGCGCGCGTCTACGCGAACCACGCGGGCGTTGCGCCGGCGTCCGTGGCGGTGACGACCGCGGTGCGCCAGCTGTGCGACGACTACGAGGAGCGGGGCGTCGGCGCGGTCGGCAGCTGGGTACGGCAGCGCCTGCGCCTGCGCGGCAAGCTCGGCACGCTCGTCGGCGCGCGCGCTGCGGACATCGCGCTCGTGCCGAACACGACGCGCGGGGTCGTCGACATCGCCCTGTGCCTGCCCTGGCGCACGGGCGAGCGCGTCGTCACCTTCGCCGGTGAGTTCCCGGCCAACGTCACGCCGTGGCAGCGCGCGGCCTCGCTGTTCGGGCTCGAGCTCGTGATGCTGCCCGCCGACGAGCACAGGGTCGCGCCGGAGGCCGCCCTGGAGCGGCTCCTCGGCGAGCTCCGGCGCGGCGTGCGCCTCGTCGCGGTGAGCGCGGTCGAGTTCCAGACCGGCTTGCGCATGCCGCTCGGCGAGCTCGCGGCATGCTGCCACGCCCACGGGGCGGAGCTGTTCGTCGACGCCGTGCAGGCCTGCGGCATCGTGCCCCTCGACGTCGGCGCCGAGGGCATCGACTACCTCGCCTGCGGCGCCCACAAGTGGCTCATGGGGCTCGAGGGCGCGGGCTTTCTCTACGCGCGCCCGGAGTGCGCGGCGGCCCTGCGGCCGGTCGTGGCCGGGTGGCTCAGCCACGAGGACGCGCTCGGCTTCCTGTTCCGCGGGCCGGGCCTGTTGCGCTACGACCGGCCGCTGCGGCAGAGCATCGACTTCGTCGAGAGCGGCAACACGAACGGCGTCGGTTTCGCCGCGCTCGAGGCGTCGCTCGATCTCTTGCTCGAGCTCGGCGTCCCGGCCATCCATGCCCACGTCTCGACCTACCTCGACGCGCTCGAGGCGGGCCTAGTCGAGCGCGGCTTTCGGAGTCTGCGCTCGGCCGAGCCGGCAGGTCGCAGCGGCGCGCTCGGGGTCACGCCCCCGGCGGGCACTTCGGTCGTGGACCTCCACGCCGCCCTCGTCGAGCGCGGCATCGCCTGCGCCGTGCCCGACGGCGTGCTCCGCTTTTCGCCCCACTGGCCGAACGCGCTCGACGAGGTGCCGGTCGTGCTCGCGGCGGTCGACGCAGCGCTTCGGCGCTAGCGCCGCGCGGCGATGCGCTATCCTCGGCGCGATGTCGCGCGCCTCCGGATCCGCTCCGCCGGACGAGCTCCCCACGGCCGAGCATCGCGGGGACGCGAGCGGACGCCGCGTGCGCCGGCGCGGGCTCTTGCGCTGGAGCGACGCCTCCGGCGTGCAGGAGCGCGTCGTCGAGGGCCCCCTCGTGGTCGGCTCGGCGGCGGGCGCGGGGCTCGTGCTCGCGGACCGCACGGTGTCCCGCCTCCACGCGGCGCTCGAGCTGCGCGACGACGGCCTGTGGGTGCGCGATCTCGGCAGCCGCAACGGCAGCTACGTCGACGAGCTACGCGTCGAGTGCGCGCGGCTGCCGCACCACGGCAAGCTGCGCCTCGGGTCGAGCGTGCTCACGGCGCACTACGAGGCCGAGCCGCAGCCGGTGGAGCTGTGGGACGGCGAGCGCTTCGGGCCGCTGCTCGGGGGGACGCCGGTCATGCGCGAGCTGTTCGCGCGCCTCGGCCGCATCGCCGCGACCGAGTCTTCGGTGCTCGTGCACGGCGAGACCGGCACCGGCAAGGAGCTCGTGGCGCGCGCGCTCCACGAGGCGTCGCCCCGGGCCGCCGGCCCCTTCGTGGTCGTGGACTGCGCCGCCCTGTCGGAGAGCCTGAGCGAGGCCGAGCTCTTCGGTCACGCGCGCGGCGCGTTCACCGGCGCCGTCGGCGAGCGGCCGGGCGCCATCGAGGCGGCGGACGGGGGCAGCGTCTTCTTCGACGAGATCGGCGAGCTGCCGTCGAGCCTGCAGCCGAAGCTCCTGCGGGTGCTCGAGGCGCGCGAAGTGCGCCGCGTGGGCGAGAGCAGCCACCGGAAGGTGGACGTGCGCTTCCTCTCGGCCACGCACCGCGATCTGCCGGCCATGGTGAGCGCCGGCGCCTTCCGCGAGGATCTCTACTTCCGGCTCGCCGTGCTCGTCGTCACGGTGCCGCCGCTGCGCGAGCGCAGCGCCGACATCCCGCTGCTCGCCGCCGCGCTCGCGCCCGGTGCGCGCTTCGAGCAGGACGAGCTCGCCGCGCTCGCGCGCCGCCCCTGGCTCGGCAACGTGCGCGAGCTCCGGAATTTTCTCGAGCGCGCCGCGGCCCTCGGACACGAGGAGGCCCTCGCGATGGCGGCGCCGGCCCCGTCGGTCGCCGCTCGACCGGAGGACGGCGCCGGGGCACCGAGCCTCGACGGCGCCTACAAGGAGGTCCGCGAGGCTTGGCTCGAGCACCTCGAGCGCGCGTACTTCCGGCGCCTGCTCGAGCGCCACGGCCGCGACGTCGCGGCGGCGGCGCGCGCGGCGGGCGTGGATCGCACCTACGTCTACCGGCTCATCCGCCGTCACGACCTCTAGGCGGCGCGCCCGGGCGCCGCTCAGCCGCCCTGCCAGACGAGCGACAGGCGCACCCACTTGCGCTTGCCGTCGCTGCGCTCGCCCTTGATCATCTGCACGTAGGGGCTCTTCTTGTCCTTCTTGTAGGTGCAGTAGCCGCTCGCGCAGTTGTCCTTCGGATAGCCCGCCGCGACGAGCTGCTGCTCGAGTGCCCCCGCGAAACGAGCCTCGTCCGTCCCGGGAAACAGGAGCTCCGCCTTCTTGCCGTCGGCCGAGCACACGCGCCCCTCCTCCACCCGGAGCCCGAGCCCCTTCCACGGCTCGCCGAGCTCGGCGCCCTTGCAGTCCGAGGGGTACTTGGGACCACATGCGAGGCTCGTCACGGCGAGTCCCAGCGTCCACAGCCACATCCGATTCATGCTCACCTCCTGCCACTCCTACCCGGAACGCGGCGCGTGCCGCGCGTCACTTCGTGCACTTGTACCGGTCGAGCACCTTCTGGCACGCGGTCTCCGCGTCGGAGGCCTTGCCGTCCGCGACCGCCTTCCTCCAGCCCTCGACCATCTTGCCGAGCAGGCGCAGCTGGGTCTTGTTGCCGCACGCGCGCACCTGGTCGGCGTAGGCATCGCACGACGCGACGCCGACCTTCTCGTCGTCGCCTGCCGCGCTCGAGGCAGCCTTGGCGCTCGCGGGCTCGGCGCCGCCCGAGGACGCACGCGCCGCGCTGCCCTTGTCGGGGTCGGCCGCGGTCTTGGGGCACTTGAAGGTGGCGAGCCGTTCCTCGCACTTCGTCGTGACCTCGTCCGCCTTGCCGTCCGCGATCGACTTCCGCCAGCCGTCCATGACCTTGCCCACGAGCTCTGCGGTCCTCGCGTCACCGCACGCGCTCACCTTCGCGGCGAAGTCGTCGCACGCCGCGATGCCGAGCTTGTCGCCGCCCGCGCCGGCCGCCGCGGGAGCGGGGTCGCTCGCCGCCCGCGTGCTCGCCGCGGCGGACGCCGCGTCGTCCGAGCAACCGCCGAGCAGGAAGAGCGCCGCAACCGTCATCGTGAATCGTCCCATTCGAGACCTCCCTTGTCGGCGCGACGCATCGCAAGCGTCGTGCCGCCCGCACGCGCGGCCGAATCCGCGGGTTTCGGCGCGGGAGCCGCGCCGAGGCGTGGACGCGGCGTCCACCCGTGGACGCGCCGTCCACAGTGCCGCACCGGCTCAGCGGAGCCCGTCGACGAGGTAGAGCGAGGAGAGCTGGCGCAGGTAGGTGTAGCCGTAGGAACGACCATCGGGGCCGAGCAAGAGGCGCGAGACCTCCACGAAGCCCGCCGGATCGGCGGGCGCGAGATCCTTCCAGCGGCTGCGCTTGCCCGTCCCGACGTCGATGCGGTCGACGCGCGCCGGCCGCTCGCCGCGGCGGTACACGACCACGCGACCGTCCTCGGACCAGCCCGCGAGCTCGTCCGCGGACGTGCGCGCCGCCGCACGGTGGCCGGGGCCGGCCCCGATCGGATACAGCCAGAAGGCCGCGTCGTCGCCGCAGGCGAGCGTGCGCCCGTCAGGCGACACGAAGCCCTGGCTCTGCCAGGCGCCTTCGGGCGTGAGCGGCGTCGCGGGCCCACCCGCCACGGGCTGCGCGTACCAGCGCAGGGCGCCGCCCACCCCGCGGCGGCCGAGGACGAGGATGCGCGCGCCGTCGGGGAAGAAGCGCACCCGCTCGTAGCGCAGGCCCGGCTCGCTCACGGTCGTGGGCTCGCCCGAGCCGTGGGGAACGACGAGGGCGTGATCGTCGGCGCCGTAGGGCATGGCGAGCGTGCGCTCCGCGTCTGGCGCGAGATCGGCGGCGAGACCCGGACCGAGGCGCAGGGGCGCAGCCTCGCCCCGGCGCCACAGCAGGATGTCGTACCCGCGGCCCCCGCTCACCGATTGCTCGCTCAGGAGCACGCTGGCTCCGTCGCGGGCCACGGCCGACACCACCGAGAGGTCGCCCGTCGAGACGTCGCGCTCGGCGGCGTCCCCGGCGCCCCGCACCACCGCCACGGCGCGGCGGTTCTCGAAGGACATGAGGACGCGGCCGTCGCGCGCCACGTCCTGCAGCACGAGCGTGCCCGGCCCGCGCAGCACCACCCGGGGGCTGCCGGCGAGCGTCACGGCATGGAGCGCGCTGCCGGAGTCGGGACCGGCGGCCGTGAACCAGACCTCGTCGCCCGCCGGCGACCACGCGAGGCCGCGCTCGCTCATCCAGCCTGCAGAGAGGGTCGTCTTGTTGCCCTCGAGGTCGAGCACGGCCACGTCCCCCATGTCGTCGCCAGGGTAAGGGTGGTCGAAAAACGCCAGCTGCCGGCCGTCGGGGGCGAAGCGGATGCGGCTCACCCAGCCGTCGGTCTCGTAGAGCGTCTTGCCGGCCGGATACTCGATGCGAAACTTGCTGCCGCTGCGGCGCACGAGGGCGAGCGTCTCGCCGTCCGCGCCGTAGTCCGCGTCCTGCACGTCCTCGTAGAGATCACGGGGCGTGCCCCCGACGAGCGGCACGCGCGCGAGGGTGCCCTCGACGGGCCACCACAGAAAGCGCCGGGCCCGCGCGACCGCCATCTCGCCCGCCTGCGACACGGCGAGCACGTCGGCGTCCACGAGGCCGAGCGGCTGCGAGCTGGCGCTCTCGACGCGCGTCGTGAACACCTCGACCGGTCGATCCGCCCAGGCTGCGCCGTAGACGACGCCCCGGCCGTCGGGCGTGAAGCGCGCCGAGTGCACGGCGCCGTTGCCGAAGGTGAGTTGTCGATAGCCCGGAACGCCGGCGCGAGGCGACGCCGACCCGACCGGCGGCGCGTCCTGCCGGGGCGGCGACGTCGAGCCCTGCGCCGCCGCGGACGCCGGCTCGCGCGGGGGCTCGCCGGGGCGCGGCCACCGCGTGCCGAGCGCGAACGCGAGCAGCGCCAGCGGCACCGCGAGGAGCGCGACGCCGCCGACACGCCCGACGCCGGAGCGGCGGCGACGCTGCGGCGCCGGGGCCGTGGGCGCGTCCGGGCGCTCGAGCAGCAGCGTGAGCTCGAGCGCGAGCTCCCGCGCCGACGCCGGTCGCTCGCGCGGATCCTTGGCGAGGCAGCGCGCGAGCAGGGTCGCGAGGCCCGGCGGCTCGTCCGGCGCCGGCTCGCGCGGGGGCGGCGACTCCTTCAGGACCGCGTGCATGCGCTCGACCGCGTGGCCGCCGCCGAAGGCCGGCGTACCAGAGAGCAGCTCGTAGAGGATGGCGCCCAGGGCGAACAGATCCGCACGCGCGTCGACGCGCTCCCCGAGCACCTGCTCGGGCGCCATGTAGCCCGCCGTGCCGAGCACGACCCCGCTGCCGGTCGCGAGCGAGACCGTGGCGGAGCCCGGCTCCGGCGGCGGCTCGGCGCCCGGCTCCGGGCCGAGCTTGGCGATGCCGAAGTCGAGGATCTTCACCACGCCGTCGACCTGCACGAACAGGTTCTCGGGCTTGAGGTCGCGGTGGATGATGCCGGCGTCGTGCGCCGCCGCGAGCGCGTGCGCCACCTGGGCCGCGACGTCGATCGCCTCCCGGACCGCGACCTTGCCGCTCCGCAGTCGTTCCCGCAGTGTCGCCCCGGTGAGCAGCTCCGACACCACGTAGGGTCGCCCCTCGTGCTCGCCGACGTCGTAGACCGCGAGCACGCCCCGATGGCTCAACCGACCGGCGGCGCGCGCCTCCTGCTCGAAGCGCCGCGTGCGCGCCTCGCCCGGCGCCGCGCTCGAGAGGATCTTGATGGCCACCTCGCGCCCGATGCGCCGGTCGCGCGCGCGGTACACCTCGCCGCTGCCGCCGCTGCCGAGGAGCGCGACGATCTCGTAGGGTCCGACGCGCGTGCCGCCCTGCAACGCCATCGCGCCGGAGCCTAGCAGGTCCGCGCGCATCCCTGCGCGCGGCGTCGCGGCGACCCCTGGGCCCTCGACCCCTCGGCCCCTTCGTAGCGGGCGCTAGCCCTCTTGCGGCGTCCCCACGAGCGCGGACAGCACCGCCGGCAGGCGGCGCCCCCACGAGACCTCGTCGTGCTCGCCGAGCAGATCCTCGTACGCGTGCAGCTCGTCGGGCCCGTAGCCGTAACGGTCCCGCAGCAGCGCGACCATCTCGGCGCCGCGCGCCGCGGCGGCCGCCTCGGTGACGTCGTTGTGGCGCCGGCCGTCGCGGACGAGGCCCCAGTCGAGCCACAGCCGCGGTCGACGCGCGCGATCGCGCAGGGTGGCCTCGAGGCCGCGCACGAGCGCGGAGCTCGCGAGCGGCCCGCCCGGGCAGCGCCCGCCGTGGATCGCATCGAGGCCGACCCAGAACGAGGACGACAGGCAGCCCGCCGCGCCGAAGACGTCCGGGCAGCGATTGGCGACGTAGAACGCCGCGAGCCCGCCGTGGGACGAGCCGACGACGACCCGATGGTCGCGGCCCCGGCGCGTCCGGTAGCAGGCGTCGACGAAGGGCACGAGCTCGTGGGCGAGGTAGCGGGCGTAGTCCTCGACCCCGCCGAAGCGGCGCGCGGCGCCCCAGTCGGCGTGGGTGTACTCGAGCACGCGGTCGAGGGGCTCGACGGCGACGACGAGGAGCTCCGGGATGGCGCGCGCGCGCCAGAGCTCGTCGAGCACCCCGGCGACGTTCCAGCTCTTGTGGCCGAGACCCCCGGGCCAGAAGGTGGTGTGGCCGTCGTGGAAGTAGAGGACCGGGTAGCCCGGGCCCGTCACGGCGTAGTCGCGCGGCAAGAAGACGTGCACCTTGCGCGGCGGAGCGCCCGGGCCGAGCGCGAGGGCGTCGAAGGTGTGGAGCCAGCCGGCCGGCAAGCCGTCGTCGTGCGACCAGGCGCGCGCGCCGCCGAGCACGAAGGGGTACGGAGCGGGGCCCGGGGGGCCGGGCACGGAGGCGGCGTCGCGGCGCATGGCGGGGTCAGAGCCCCGAGTCGCCCGGCTCGAGGTTGAAGGAGAGCTGGGCGCGCTTGCCGGGCTCGAGCTGGATGCTGCGCGTCTGGGAGCGCGCCCCGCGCGAGGCGCGCACGCTGTGAGCTCCCGGCGCCAGGCCGGTCACGACCACCGGCGACGGGCCGCGGTCGCTGCCGTCGACGACGACGTGGTCGCAGAGCGTGGTGCACGTGACGACGAGCGTCGCGCTGCCGCCGGCGCGCGGTGCCCAGGGATCGAGCACGCCGTCGCGGTGGGCGGGCGCGCTCGGCGCGGGCGCGGGATCGACCGCCGGGCCCGGTGCCGCCGCCGTCCTCGCGGGTGGCGGCGCGGACCGAGCGTCCTGCTCGAGGGCCCGCAGGCGCTCTTCGAGGGCGCCGACGCGCTCCTCGGCCGCGCGCGCCCGCTCGGCGGCGCGCCGTGCCTCCTCGAGGGCCTGGCTCGGACCGCCTTCGCCCGCCGGCGCGGTCGCCGGCGCAACGCTCGTCGGTACGGCCACCGCCGGAGGCGACACGGGGACCGGAGCCGGCGGAACGATCCAGCGCATCACCACGAACGTGAGCGCCGCCGCCGCCACCGCGGCCATCGCTGGTCGCTGCCAGCCCGTGGTCGTCTTCACCGCCACCGTGTCCATGAACGCTCCTCCTCGGCTTGCTCTCGCGCCTCGTCGCCTTGCGACCCCGTCCGACACCCCGGGCAGCGCCGCGAGCCCCACCGCGGTGATCGCCTGCGCCGTCAGCGGTCGCGCGCCGTCGTCCGAGAGCTCGGCGTCGCGAGCGCCGAGCCCACCCTCGACGATCTCGGCCGTCTCGCGGCAGCCCGCGCAGCGCTCGAGGTGGGCCCGCAGCTCCTCGAGCTCGGCCGCGCTCCCGAGGCCTGCGGCCCGCGCTGCCACGAGCGACTCGGCCCGCGCACAGTCCGCACCCGCGCGCACGGCGGACAGGGCCCGCACCCCGCGGCAGCCGTCGCAGCGCAGCAGGTGCGGCGCGAGCTCGTCGTCGCGGGCCGACAGCAGGGTGTCGAGGTCGGGACAGCCGCTCATGACAGCTTCTCCTCCGCGCCGCGCCCGGCCGCGGCGTCGGCTCCGGCGTGCCGGTCGCGCAGGCGCTTCAGGCCGCTGCGCACGAGCCGCTCGGCGGCGCGTGCGTCGGCGTGACCGAGGCGCTCCGCGATGGCCGCAAAAGGCTCGCCCTCGAGCCACATGGACAGGCAGCGCTGCTGCTCGGCCGACAGGTCGCGCCGGGCGCTCTCGAGCAGGGCGAGGGCCATGGCGCCGCGCTCGGGGTCGAGGCCGCTCGGGCCGGGCTCGTGGCCGTCGAGCGCAAGGACGGCGATCCAGCGCGAGCCCGGCGCGTCCGCGGCGCCCCGGCGATCGCGGTAGGCAGCGTGGGCGCGCACGTGGTCGACCGCGACGCGCGCGGCCACGGTGGCGAGCCACGCAGCGAAGTGCCGCTCGGCCTCGGGGCTCTCGGCGACGAAGGCGTGCGCGGCGTGGTCGAGGTAGGCGCGCAGCCGGCGGTGGCCATCGGCGCCGAGCCGATGCATGACCGCCACGACGATGTCGCGGCGCTCGTCCGGGTCGCGCGCCAGCGGTCCCACGAGGCGGTAGCGCCCGGTGAGCGCCCAGACCCGCGGCTCGACGGCGGCCCAGAACGCGCGCCAGGCGTCGGCGTCTCCCGCGATGGCGCGCGCGATGAGGGTCCACATGCTCCTCCCACGTCATACGGCACCAGGCGCCGATCCGTCACCGGTACGCTGCCCGGATCTTGCCGGCGCGCCGACCCCCGCCCCGAGGGCGCGCCGCCGCGGTTCCCAAGTTGACCCCTCTGGCCCGCTCGGACCAAGCTCGGGCTGCCCGGAGGTCACCGCCGTGGGTCGCCCGTTGCTCTTCGCTCTCGCGCTCGCCGTCGTCGCGGCGGGCGGCATCTCGTTCCTGGTCCTCAAGCACCGGGACCGGCGTCCGCCCCACGTCAAGGCGCTCGCGGAGCGCCGGCTGAAGGACGTGCAGGTGCTCGGAGCCGAGCTCTTCCTGCGCTGCGCGGCGCGCTCGCTCGACCCCGCGCGCTCGCCCTTCGAGGGCACCGGGCTCGTCGCGGACGAGGAGGTGCTCGAGGCGAAGCTCGTGTGCCGCGAGCTCGTGCCGGGGCTCGGCCTCGGCGTCACCTTGCCGCCGCTGCGCGCCAAGCAGTTCGACAGCGAGAGCCGCAACGGCCGGACCTACGCCCTCGACGGGCGCGAGCGCGACGACACCACGCTCTGGCAGGCGTACGCCGTCGATCCGTCGCTCGTCGTCGGCGGGCAGGCGGTCGACCTCTGCGTGGTCGAAGAGAACGTGCCCGAGCAGGGTCCGAGCACCCTGTGCGTCGCGTTCCGCGTCGCGCCGTGAGCCGGTGGGTCGGCCGAGCGCTCCGCGCTCACTGGAACACGACGTCGATGCTCGTGCCGCCGGGCGCGAGGACGGCCGTGGCGGTCACGACCGTGCCCGTGGTCATCGCCTCGCCGTCGAGCTGGCACGAGCCGTCGGGCCCGGGCGTGCAGTCGCAGGTGGTACCGAGGCAATCCGCCGCGGTCCACGCCTCGGCCCGGAAGGTGATGGGGATGGGGCCCGGGTCCGCGTAGGCCTTGCACGCGACGCCGCTCGCCGGTCCGCCGCAGGCGACGCACGACGCCGGCACCGTCCGCGCGGCCACGTAGGCGCCGTTCCAGCCGAGCACGAGCGCACCCTGGGGCGCGACGCGCATCACGTAGGTGGCCGGGCAGGTGTAGGTGACGGTGCACCCGCAGGAGGTCGTCATGTCGGAGCAGCTCGCGTAGCACGGGCCGTCGAAGGACCGGCTGAGCTCCTGGTCGTTCGCGTCGTAGATGCGGAAGGCGGGGTCGCTGTCGCACGCCGCCTGCGGACCGAAGTAGAGGTCGGCCGCCGTGTGGTTCACGAGCCGGACCTCCACCGGGGTGGTCACTTCGTCGGCGACCTCCTCGCTGCACACGAGCGCACCGCCGGTGCCGCCGCCGGTGCCGTCGAGCACCGTCTTGCCGGAGCAAGCCCCGGCCACCGCCGTCCCCGTCGCCCACAGCACCGTCGCCGCAGCGACGAGCGCACCTCGTCTGCCCTGTTGCCCGCCAAGGATCCTCATGCGTCCAACCGTAGCGAACCCGGGCGCCGAGTAAAGGACGAGCGCCGTGGCGCGGCCGCTCGCGCCACCCGCAGCCGGCGCGCTCACTCGTAGATCTTCTCGTCGACCGCGTCCGACTCGGGCGCGTCGCCCTCGCTGTCGCGGGTGAGGTTGGCCGCGCGCGCCTCCTTCACCTCGCGGTACCACTCGCTCGCGGTGATCATCGACATCACCTCGTTGGTGCCGGTCCAGATCGAGGCGAGGCGCAGATCGCGGTGGATGCGCTCGACCGGGTAGATGTTGGTGTACCCGATGCCGCCCATCACCTGCAGCGCGTGGTGCACCGCCTGCTGGCAGGACTCGGTGACGAACTTCTTCGTCTCGGAGACGAGCCGCCGCAGGCGGCCGGGCGGGACCCCGGCCTGCACGGCGAGGCACGTCGCGTAGACCATCGCGCGCGACGCATCGAGCAGCGTGGCCGCTTCGGCCACCTGGAAGCTGACGCCCTCGAAGCGGGCGATGACCTGGCCGAAGGCCTTGCGCTTCGCGGTGTAGAGGGTGGCGACCTCGAGCGCCGGCCGCGCCGCGCCCACGGTCATCGCGGCCGTCCCGAGCCGTTCGGGCACCATCATGGTGTGGAAGACCTCGACCCCGCCGTGGAGCTTGCCGAGCAGGTTCTCCTTCGGGACGCGGACGTCGTCGAACACGACGCGGCTCGCCCCGCCGCCGCGGCACCCCATGAGGCCATAGAGGTACTTGCTCTCGACCCCCGGCCCGCGGTCGACGATGAAGCAGGAGATCCCGTGCTGCGGGTCGGCGGGCGCCGGGTCGGTCCGCGCGTAGACGAGGAAGTAGTCCGCCGCGGTGCCGCCGACGATGAAGCGCTTCTGGCCGGTGATGCGGAAGTGGTCGCCGCGGTCCTCGGCCACGGTGGTGGTGCCGAAGAAGTCGGAGCCGCCGCGGGGCTCGGTCAGGCACTCGGCCGCGAACAGCTCGCCGCGGAGCAGCGGCTTCACGTAGCGCTCGCGCTGGGCATCGGTGCCGTGAAGGACGATCGCGTCACAGACGAGCTCGGCCCCCACCCCGAAGACGCAGGCGAAGATGTACCCGAGGACACCCACCTCCTCCATCACCATCGCCGTCGTGACCCAGTCCATGCCGCGCCCGCCCCAGCGCTCGGAGTAGCGGCAGCCGAGCAGGTTGCGCCGCCCCGCCTCGCGCAGGAACTCCCGCGGGAACTCCACCTTGTCGGCGTCCATGTCGAGGATGAGCTGGCGCGGCACGGACTTCACGAGCTCGCGCACCTCGGTGCGCAAGCGCCTCTGCTCGGGGGTGAGGACGTGCTCGATCATGTCGAGCCCGAGCATAGTCGAACTAACGCGCCCGCCCACGCTCCCGCGCCCGCTCGCGCTCCCGCGCCCGCTCGCGCTCACCCTCCCGCGCCCGCCCACGCTCCCGCGCCCGCTCGCGCTCACCCTCCCGCGCCGCATGCCGCGATGGTAAGCAACCCCGGGTAGACCGAAGCAAAGGTGCCACTTGGTTACGTTCCGCACCGCCGCACCGCCGCTCGCGCGAGTGGGGCACGGGGTGTGCGTTCCGCACGGGCGCAGGGCCGGGATCGAGCGACGCGAGCTCCGGGTCGGTTCGGCCACCGGGCTGCGCCCGACGAAGCCCGAGGCCCGAAGCCACCGACACGCGGGAGCCGAGCTTGCTTTCAGAGATCGCCGTCCCAAGGGCGGCCGCGCGGCGAGCCCCCCTGCGGCACCGGCGCGCCGATGCCGAAGTCGGCGAGCCCCTGCGGGCGGCGGGGCAGCGGGCTCGCGCCGTACTTGTCGGCGAACACGCTCGGGCTCGTGAAGTAGTCGTAGGCACCCGTGCCGAGGCCCGCGTGCGCGAGGTCCAGGATGCGCACGTGGAGCGCCCGGACGAGGTCGCGAGGCAGAGGCAGAGGCAGAGGCAGAGCAGAGGGGGCGGACGGCTCGGACGGCTCGGACAGCGCGACGACGCGCCAGCCCGGACCCACGTCGAGCGTGGTCGGCGCGCCCACGGGGTCGCCGTGGTGGTCGAGGAAGGTCACGGTCACGGGACCGAGCGCGCGCTCGCTCCGGAGGGCGAGGCGCGCCTCGACGCGACCCTCCTTCTGGCACTGCGCGTGGCGGCCGACGAGGCCGAGCTCCGGGGCGGGGAGCTCGGCCACGGCGAAGCTCGAGCGCCAGGGCGCCGTCTTGCCCGTGTGCTCGAGCGCGCGCGCGTCGTCGAGCCGCGCGGCGATGGGCGTCTCGGTCTCGTAGCCCTTCGCGACCGGCCCCACCATGGCGCGCGGCTCGCCGCCGACGTCCACGATGAAGACCGCGAGCCGCGGGCCGTCGGCGCCGAGGTACTCGACGAGGCCGGCGTTCGTGAGCGTGAAATAGTCGGCCACGAAGGCCGGTGCGGCCGTCGCGCCCAGCTCGCGGTCCTCGAACATGTCGAAGTACCAGCCCGTCCACTTCGGGGGCTCGCCCGTGTCCATCCACAGCTTGGGCACGTGCTCCGACACCATGCCGAGCCAGCGGCGCTCGGGCTCGGCGAGCGGCGCGCCGGTCGTCTCGTCGCGGGCGATGCGCGCGAGGACGGTCAGCGTGCGAAGGAGGCCCTCCCAGCCGGGCGCCGTCGCCTGCAGGCCCTTGACGTGCGCGACGAGCGCGTCGAAGAAGGCCGGCAAGGGCTCGACGTAGGCATCGGGGATCTCGCAACCGTAGGCGTCGTAGCCCTGACCCGCGAGGACGACGAAGGCGTGCCGCAGCTGGCCGTAGCCGACGAGCGCCGAGCCCATGCGCAGATCGGCGTAGGCGTCGCTCTTCATGAAGCTCGGCACGATGCCCGCGGGCGGCCCGCCGAGCGCGAGCACGCTCCGGAGCCACGAGCCGTAGACGTCGCGGCTGGCCGACGCCTGGCGGGCGAGCTCGGAGCGCGCCCGGTCGAGCTCGGCACCGAGGCTCGGGTGGCGCGCGAGGTCGTCGGCGAGGTAAGCGCGCGCGCGGTCGTGGCCGAGCGCGTAGGCGACGTCGGGCGCTCCGAGACGGGTGCGCTGCGGGACGGCGTCGTGGACGAGCCGCTCGAGGGGCGCGATGTCGGGCACGATGCGCGGGCCGAGCACGGTGAGGATGATCGGCAGCTCGCGCACGCCCTGCGGCATGAAATGCGTGCGGGCCGTGCGGCGGTAGCCCTCGCCGAGGGCTGCCTCGAGCGCCGGGAACGGCGCGTCCCAGCCGAGCGCGTGGGCGCGCATGACCCGGGTGAGCTCCGCCGGCGACACGTCCTCGCGCCGACCCGCGAAGCGCGCGTACACCTCCTCGAAGGCGCGGAGCTCGACCGCGGCGCCCGAGCGCTCGACGAGCTCGGCGAGCGCCATGGCGACGCGCGCCTCGCGCGGGGTCTCCTCGGGGTTCGGCACCTCGCCCGGCTGGGAGCTGCGGCTCCCGCGCGACACGAGGTTGAGCTCGAGCCGCGCGAGCCACATGACGGCTCGGAAGTAGGCGTCGAGCGGCTCCTCGAGGTACGAGCCCCCGGTGTAGTGGCCGCGCGGCTCGAGCTGCGAGAAGTCGATCATGCGCCGCCGCCCGAAGAGCTCGACCTCCTCGAGCGCCTGGCCCGCGCGCCCCGCGAGCTCGGCCACGGCGTCGTCCTGCCCGAAGAGCGAGGCCGCGGGCGCCGCCTCGCCGGGGCGGACGAGGTGGTGGGTCCCGAAGAGCGAGGCCGCGACGCCGAGCAGCAGATCGAGGTCGTGGCGCGTCTCGGCGTCGAAGCGCGCGCCCGAGACCGCGAGCGTCGTGCGGAGCTTCTTCAACATCGAGCCGAGCGCCGGCAGGAGCCTGCGGCGCTCGACGCGCTCGAGCGCGAGCTCGGTCCCGCGAAAGACGGCGTGGAGGATCGGATCGACCCCCACGTAGAGCGGCAGCTCCTCCTGGAACACGTCGTGAAAGGCCGCCGCGTAGCTCGCGTAGGGCAGCCGATCGAGGACGACGAAGCCATGCTCGCGCAGGCGCGCGTGCTCGAGCGGCGACAGGTGCAGGTGTGCGTCGATGCGGTCGAGCCAGCGCGGCGGCGTCTGCCCGTCCCAGGCCGGAAACCGCGCGGGCGCGGCGGGTGCGGGGAGCGCGAGGCTCGCGGT
>JACRDA010000393.1 GCA_016212965.1 Myxococcales bacterium | reverse complement strand
GGCGCCGCGCGACCAGGCGCTGGGGAGGGTGCGCTCGGGCCGCCGGGCGACCACGCACCCGGGATGGTCGCGCCGGGCGCCGCGAGCGCGCTCGTGGCCGGAGCAGGGCCGGAGCGTGCGGCGGCCACGGTCGCTTCGGCCGCGTGGCGCCCGAGCTCCGCGTCGCCCCCCACCCCGAGGGCCGCGGCGAGGGCCGCGACCTGCTCGCCCGAGGTGGCGAAGCGCGCCCCGGGCTCGCGCGCGCACGAGCGCGCGAACCAGGCGTCGAAGGCGGCGGGGAGGTCCGGCACGAGCGTGGATGGCGGCGCGAGCGGTGCCGTGAGGATCTGCGCCACGACCTCGCCGGCGCTCGGCCCCGGCCAGTAGTCGCGCCCGCCGAGGCAGCGGAAGGCCACGAGGCCGAGCGCCCACACGTCCGCCGCGGGGCCGATCGCCGCCACGTCGCCGCGCGCCTGCTCGGGCGCCATGTAGCTCGGCGTGCCGAGGATGCTGCCGGTGCTCGTGAGCCGCGCCGCGTCCGGGCCGAGCGCGCCGCCGAGGCCGGCGATGCCGAAGTCGAGCACCTTCACGGTGACGCTCCCGTCGGGCCGGTGGTGCTCGAACAGGTTCTCGGGCTTGAGGTCGCGGTGCACGATGCCGCGGTGGTGCGCCCGGTCGAGCGCGTCGGCCACGGGCCCGAGGAGGGCGACGAGCGCGTGCGGCGACAGCGGCCCGCGCTCGCGCAGCCGGCGCTCGAGGTCCGTCCCCTCGAGCAGCTCCATCACGAGAAACGGCGCGCCGCCGAGCTCGGGCGCCACGTCCGCGTCGGTCACCCGCACCACGTGCTCGCTCTTCACGAGCGCCGGCACGAACGCCTCGCGCCGGAAGCGCTCGACGAACGCCGGGTGCGCCGCCGCCGCGCCGAGCATCACCTTGAGCGCGAGCCGTTCGCCCGTGTGCAGGTGCTCGACCCGGTACACGACGCCCATGCCGCCGCGGCCGAGCTCCTCGAGCACGCGGTAGCGTCCCCCGACCGTGGCGGGCATGCTGCCCTGCATCGCAACCCCGGGCGGCCGCGGCGCGACCGCGCGCTCAGCCCATGCGCTTGACCTGCATCTTGCGCGGCACCATGCCGGAGCGCATGACCATGTCGTAGGCTTCCTTCTCGAGGGCCGGGTGGATGCCGCGCGGCGAGACGCCGGCCGGGTTCTTGCGCTTCGTGACGAAGCCGAACAGGAGCTGCGTGTTCTCGGCCGCGAGCTTGCGCAGGGTCTGCTTCATGGCCGAGCTCTTGTTCGACCAGGCGTAGGCGAAGCACAGGGCACGCAGGAGCTGCGGGCGCAGGTCCTTGTACACGGGGTCGTTCGCGTCGAAGGTCTCGAGCAGCTCGACCGCGCGCGCCGCCTGGCCGGTGCGCGCCCAGGACTCGCCGATGATGGTGCCGAGCATGGCGCGCGTCTTCGGCTCCTTGTGGCGGCCGAGCTCGATGCCGTCGCACAGGCTGCGCGCCTCGGCGGTCTCGCCGAGCATGAGGTGGATGAGCGCGCGCTGCGAGCGGGTCTCGTCGGCCACCGTGGCCATCACCTTGCCGAGGTTGATGGTCTCGAGCGTGCGGAGGGCCGTCCGCGGATCCTCCTGCATCTGGAGCTGCGCCCGGGCGAAGGTGGCCGCGACGTCGCCGCTCTTGAACTCGCTCGCCAGCTTGCCGAGCGCCTCCTTGCGCGCCTCGGCGGTGTCGGCCGAACGCACGATCTCGGCGACCTTGTAGCTGCGCCGCGAGAAGCGCAGCACCCACAAGACGACACCGCCCACGATGAGCGTCAGCACGCCGGCGACGATCTTCGGGATGAAGGTCGGGATGATGAGCGCGATGACCCACAGCCCCGCCACGATGAGCCCGATGCGCAGTCCGAGCTTCTTCAGGGCGGCGGGCGCGAGCGGATCCTGCGCGCCGATCTTGGAGCGCGCCTCGGCGGCGGCCTTCTCGCGGTCGTCGCGCGCGGCGTGCTTCTTCTTCGGCGGCCTCGCACCCGGCGCCGCGCCAGTGGCGCCAGGCGCCTCGGCGGCCTCGGTCTTCGGCGCAGGGCCGGCGTCCTTCGACTTTCCAGGAGGGCTCAAAGCGGCGGGTCCATAGCACAGCTGCGCGCGGCGGGCGCTCACCCGCGTCGGCTGCGGGCTTCCGGCTCGCGCGGCGGGCGATGGCGGCCCGAGGGCGGCGGCCCGCCCGGGGGTTGTGGGTCTCACGCGACCTGGCTAGAGTCCGGCGCCGTGGGTGGGACTCGGGCGCCCCCCGGCATCGCCGCCGTCGCCCGCGAAACGACCGCAGCGTCTGCACGCGTGGCGGCACGAGCCGCGACAGGAGTGACAAGATGAGCAACGGTGCAAGTGCCAAGCCGAAGACGGCTTTCTACGTGGCCGCAGGTGCGGTGATTCTGGGCCTCGTAGCGATCGCCGTGTGGCGCATGTCCGCGAGCTCGAGCAAGTCGGGCGGGGGCACGTCCACCAGCACGGCGACCGACTCGATCAACCTGGGCGACATCAAGAAGCAGGCTGGCGGCGACGCGGAGAACCCGGCCGGCGACGGCATCACCACCGTCAAGGAGTACGCCTTCGAGCCGGGCCAGCGCCTGCCCGCCGTGCCGGGCACCGGCGCGTTCAAGGAGCTCGGCAAGGACCGCGTCGTCAAGTTCGCGATCAACGTGTGGGCCGGCTGGGCGCCGATCCTCCACGCGAACGGTGGCAAGGGTCCGGGCAAGGTCTGGAAGGACGCCAAGGGCAAGGAGTTCAAGGTCGAGATCATCCTGATCGACGACCCCGTCAACATGGGCAACACCTTCGCCGCGGGCGAGGTGCACGTCGGCTGGGCGACCGTGGACATGCTGCCGCTCGTGGTGCAGCGCCTCAAGGCCGACCCGCGCACCATGCCGCGCATCTACCAGCAGATCGACTGGTCGAACGGCGGCGACGGCATCGTGGTGCGCGACACGATCAAGGACGTCGCGGGCCTGCGTGGCAAGGTCGTGGTGCTCGCGCAGAACTCGCCCTCGCACTACTTCCTGCTCAACGTCCTCCTGAACGCCGGCGTGCAGCCCTCCGAGGTGAACATGAAGTTCACGAAGGACGCGTTCCAGGCGGCCGCGGCCTTCAACGCCGACAAGGAGATCTCCGGCGTCGTGTCCTGGGCTCCGGACATCTACAACCTCGAGAAGGTCAAGGGGAACAAGATCCTCATGACCACCGGCACCGCCAATAAACTCATCGCCGACGTGTGGTTCGCGCGCGCCGACTTCGCGCGCGACAACGGCGACATCATCGAGGGCCTGGTGCGCGGCATCTTCGACGCCATGGTCGAGCTCAAGGACGACGCGCAGAAGCAGGTCGCCGCCAAGCACATGGACGACGTGTACGGCCTGCCGCCGGGCACCGGCCAGAGCATGCTCGCCGACGCGCACTGGACGAACTACGCGGAGAACCGCGACTTTTTCTTGAACCAGAACAACCCGACGAACTTCGAGCGCACCTACGACACGGCGTACCTGCTCTACCGGGCGATCCGCGTGGTCGACGACAAGGTGCCCTTCGACCAGCTCGTCGACTTCGGGATCATCAAGAAGCTCGGCGCCGAGCCGAAGTTCGCCGACCAGAAGAACGAGTACGAGTTCAAATTCACGCCCGCGGCGGCCGGCGGCATCAACGTCGAGAGCGCGATCCTCACGAAGACGGTCACCATCAACTTCTCCCCCAACAACTTCGATCCTTTCTTCGAGAAGGAGCCCGCTCAGGGCGGCAAGCCGGCCGTGCTCTACGACCCGAACGTCGGCAACACCATCGAGGAGATCGCCAAGCTCGCGGGTCAGTTCGGGGCCGCGCGCATCCAGATCGAGGGCCACACCGACGGCTCGATGCGCGGCACCGCCATCGACTCCCTGGTGCGCGAGCTGTCGCTCAACCGCGCCAACGCGGTCAAGCAGGCGCTCGTCAACAAGTACAAGATGAACCCGAACCAGGTCGTGGTGGCGGGCTTCGGGTGGGACAAGCCGGCCGACCCGGCCGACCCGAAGAACCACGCCAAGAACCGGCGCGTCGAGGTACGCGTCATCCCGGCGGAAGCGCAGTGACGGACAAGGCCCCGCAGGCAGAGAAGCCCGCACCGGCCGGCAAGCCCACGCAGCCGGACAAGCCCGGGCCGGCCCCGAAGCCCGGCCCGGCGGGGCCCCCGGATGCGGCGGCGAAGAAGGAGGCCGGCACGAAGGCGCTGGCGCCGACCGCCGCGCCGTCGCCGCCGGAGCAGCCCGGAGCGCCGCCGTGGTGGCGCACGTTGCGCGCCGATGCGCCCCTGCTCGTGCGCATCGCGATCGGGCTCGGCGCCCTCGCCGTGCTCGGGGCGGTGTGGTGGTTCGTCACCCGTGGCGACCCGACCGAGGCCATCGTGTCGCCCGCCAAGTTGAAGAGCCCCGGGCAGGTCTTCGGGTCGTTCGCCGCCCTGCTCGAGCGCGACCTCGTCGGGAACATCCTCGCCACCTTGTGGCGCGTGCTCGTCGGGGTCGGCCTCGGCGCCTTCGTCGGCATCGGGCTCGGCGTCGGCGCGGGCTCGTACCGGAGCGTGGCCGCCGCGATCAACCCGGTCGTCATCTTCCTCCGCTCGGTGCCGATGGGCGCGCTCTTGCCCTTCACGATCTACTGGTTCGGCATCTACGAGACGCAGAAGTCGATGTTCATCTTCCTCGCGGTGGTGCCGTTCGTGTTCTCCGACACCGTCAAGGCGATCTCGGCCGTGCCCCAGCGCTACGTCGAGACCGCGCAGACGCTCGGCGCGAGTCGCTTCCAGATCATCCGCAAGGTGCTGTTCCCGCTCGCGGTGCCCGACATCGTGACGAGTCTGCGCTTCCAGTTCGGCCTCGCGCTCGGCTACATCACGCTCGCCGAGGCGATCAACCCCACCGCGGGCATCGGCTTTCTCCTGAACAGCGGCGAGCGCGAGGGACACCTCGAGCAGAACTACCTGCTCCTGTTCATCATCGCGCTCATCGCCCTCGGCATCGATCTCGGCATCCGCTTCTTCCAGCGCGGCTTGTTCCACTACCGCAAGGACCTGTGATGGGCGCCACCGACGAAGAGCCCAGCGACGACGCGGCGGTCCCTCCGGGCGCCGGCGCGCCGAGCGGACCGCACGAGGGGGAGACGACGTCTCGACCGGGCGGCGCCGGTGCCCCGCGCGACGAGGCGGAGGCGCTGGCGGCCCTGGCCGCCCTCGAGCGCGAGATCAGCGCGGAGAAGAAGGCCGCGACCCGAGCCGCCGCGGACAACACGGCCGCGACCGCAGCCGCCGCGGACAAGACGGCCGCGACCGCAGTCGCCGCGGAGCCCGGCCCGGACGCCGCCGCCCGGCCCGAGGTCGCCGGGCCGGCTGCCGCGCCGCGCACGGCGAGCGCTCCGGGCAAGGCACCCGCAGGCAAGGCGGCCGAGGCGCGGGCGAGCGGCGGCAAGGCAGCCACCCCGGCCCCGGCGCCGCACCCCTACATCGTGGAGTTCGACAAGGTCACGAAGTCCTATGGCGACTTCACGGCGATCCGGGACGTCACCTTCAAGATCGAGGACGTGCCCAACCGGGGCGAGATGGTGTCCATCCTCGGCCCCTCGGGCTGCGGGAAATCCACCGTCATCCGGCTCATCGCGGGTCTCGCGCCGCAGTTCCCCGCCACGCGGGGCACGGTGCTCTGTGCCGGCGAGCCCATCCGCGGGCCCGGTCCCGACCGCGGCATGGTGTTCCAGGACTACACGTCCTTCGACAACCGCTCGGTGCTCGACAACGTGGCCTTCGGTCTCGAGTGCCGGGGGGTCGGGCGGCGCGAGCGCCACGACCGCGCCCGCCACTGGATCCAGAAGGTCGGGCTGTCGGTGAAGTCCGACGCGGACAAGCTCCCGCACGAGCTGTCGGGCGGCATGCGGCAGCGCGTGGCGATCGCCCGCACGCTCATTCTCGAGCCGCGCGTCATCCTGATGGACGAGCCCTTCGGCGCCCTCGATCCGCCGACCCGGACCCGCATGCAGGACAACCTGGTCGCCCTGTGGCGCGAGCAGTCCCCGACCGTGTTCTTCATCACGCACTCGGTCGAGGAGGCGGTGTACCTCGGCGACACCATCTTCATCTTCTCGGGCTCGCCCGGGACGATCCTGAAGGAGGTGCGCACGCCCCCACCGACCAAGCCCTCGCTCGAGATGCAGCGCGACCCCGAGTTCCGCGACATGGTGTTCGAGATCCGCGCCCTCATCGAGAAGCTCGAATCCTCCTCGCGGGCGGGGGACTGACGCCATGGCCGACAAGCCGCAACCCGGGTTGTTCCAGTATCTCAAGGCGGCGTTCCTGCTGCGCTGGAACCTCTTGCTCTTCGGAGGGGCGGCCGCCGCCGCCGTGATCTCGGGTCACGCCGACGTCGCCCTGCCGCTCGTGGCGGCGGGCGAGCTCGTGTACCTCACGGGCGTCTCGTCGTTCCCGCGCTTTCGCAACCTGGTCGACACCGAGCTCCGGGCGCGCGGCAGCGAGGTCAGCGACGCCGACGCGAAGGTGGGGGCCAAGCAGCGCCTCGAGGCCATCCTCGGCGGCCTCGATCCCGACCGGCGCGGCCGTTTTCTGCGGCTGCGGAGCAGCTGCCAGGCGATGCAGGGCACGGGCGTGCGCATCGAGACGAGCGAGGTGGCGGCGTCCGCCGCCGAGCTGCGCACGAGCGCGCTCGACCGGCTGCTCTGGACGTTCCTGCGCCTGTCGGCGGCGGCGCAGGGGATCGAGCGCTTCCTCACCACCACGGACGGCGCGGGCATCCGGAAGAAGCTCGCCGAGCTCGAGGCGCGCAAGGTCTCCGCCGAGAAGCGGCAGGACGAGCGGACCCTGCGCTCGCTCGCCGATGCCATCGCCACGGCCGAGCTCCGGGTCGCCAACTACGAGAAGGCGCAGCACAACGCCGAGTACCTCGCCCTCGAGCTCGACCGCATCGAGCAGAAGATCCAGGCGCTCAACGAGGTCGCCGTGAGCCAGCAGAGCCCCGACGCCTTGAGCGAGGAGGTCGACGCGGTCGCGGAGGGCCTGGCGCAGACCGAGGAGACGATTCGCGAGCTCGAGTCCATCACGGGGCTCGCGGCCGAGGCCGAGGCGACGCCCGACATCCTGGCGAGCGATCTCGGCGCCCGCCGCTGACGTCGCCCACGGCCCGGTCTCCTGTCGCCGGCGCGCCGCGCGCGCGCGCTCGAAAAGCGGCGCGCCTTCCGGTACATTCGCGGGATGGTCAGGCAGGCGTGCGGCAAGGGCAAGCGGCGGCTCGGAGCGGCGCTCCGCGGGATCGCGCTCGGCGGGCTCGTCGTCGGGATGAGCGCGTCGTGCGAGGAGTTCGACGCCACGCGCCGCGCGCTGCCGAAGAACACCCTCGGCGACGACATCTACGGCGCCATCTGCGACCGGCTCGGGGCGAGCTCCTTCTCCGAGGACCTGACCGGAAGCTCGTACCGCGCCATCTGCCACTACGACGAGAACGGGGCCTACGGGAGCGTGGTCGACCTCGGCTACCTGCCGGCGCCGCCGGACGCCGTGGCGGGTCTCGCACGCTCGCGCAGCATCGCGAAGCTCGAGCTCATGGCCAAGCTCCGCCCCGACATCGTCAAGGCGCTGAACGCCGCCTTCCCCGACATCGTCGTCCCGGACGCGACCCAGCCGGGGCAGATGATCCGCCTCCACGACGCGCTGCTCGACTTCACCCAGCGGCTGACGCTCCTCTACGAGGACAACCCCTACGTGCCGGGCGGCGAGGCCGTCATGCCCGCCCAGACCCGCGCCCTCGGCCGGCTGTTCGAGGCGCTGTCGGGCAGCGAGCCGGCCCGGCAGGCGCTGTCGCGCATCAACGCCCGCCGCGGCTACCGCCCCTTCCAGGTGGCGCTCGGCGCCATCCGCAGCATGCTGAGCTACCCCGGGCTGCGCGCCTTCACCCGCGCGTCGATGCAGGTGCTCGGCCCGGCCGGCACCGCCGTGCCGCAGCTCCAGCAGTTCCTCACGACGGTCAAGGCCGAGCTCTTGACGGCCATCCCGAACGTCGCGCCGCTCGGCCCGTACCTGGTCGAGCCGGCGACCGTGCAGCCGAACCGCCCGCGCTCGCCCATCGAGGTCACGGCCGCGATCTTGCTCGACCGCGACGACGCCTACGCCAGCCCGAGCGCGCCCCCACGCTACGTCGCCGTGCGCGATCGACGCGGCTTCGTCGTGCCGCTCGGCTCGTCGCCGGGCGTGCCCGGCACGCTGCCCGCGCCCTTCGTCGATCTCGACAACGACGGCTTCGCCGACGTCGACGGCTTCGGCCGCTTCGTCGACGCCGCCGCGCAACCGCTGGCCATCGACCCGCCTTTCTACCTCCCCGGCATCACCATGGCCGGTGGGATCGACCCGTTCCAGCGCCTCGCCGAGCCGACCTACGAGTACGTCGACACGACCCGGACGCTGCTCGGCGCGCTGACGCGCGACATGCTGCCGCTGCTCGACGCGGGGCAGTACGCGGGGCAGGGCGATCCGGAGCCGTGGATGAGCGAGCACGAGACGCTCATGTATGCCCTCGCGGGCACGCACATCCTCGCCGGGCGGCGCGAGCCCGCCCAGTACGACTACGCCAACGAGCAGATCCTGCCGGCCGGCGCGCCCTGTCAGGGTTGCCTGCCGTACACGCGCTTCCGGGGCGAGGAGTCGCCGTTCGCCGACGTCGTCCACGCCGCCGGGCAGATCCTCGCCGATCCGGACAGCGACACGCTCTTGCTCGGGCTCATCGATCTGCTCGAGAACCACGAGCAGACGCTGGCGCGCGTGATGGGCGCCCTCTTGCGCGTGGACGAGATCGCCGAGCAGCACGACGCGCTCGCGGCCCAGGGACAGGAGCCGCGGGCGGAGCTCGCCTACGAGGTGCCGATCTGGGACCAGATGGCGCAGGTCCTCGGCCGCATGAGCGACGAGCCGGAGCTCGTGCGCAAGATCGTCGACTCGCTCGCCGATCCGGTGATCGTGCAGAGTCACTCGCAGGACCCGATCATCGGCAGCGACAAGTCGCAGCACATGGGCGAGACCCTCGCCTCGTTCATGCGCCACCGCGATCAGTACAGCTACGACCTCAACGACGTGAACGGCGTCAGCATCAACCTGACGGACGGCTACCCGTCGCGCGCCAACCCGCACCACCCGGTCGTGCGCTCGCAGCCGCTCACGGGCTCGAACCGGTCGCTGTTCGAGCGCTCGCTCCAGCTCATCTACGACGCCGCCAAGGTGAGGACCTGCAACAAGGCCGACGCCTACGTCTACACGGGCTTCCCCTGGCCGGCCGACTACTGGCCCCTCGCGGGCGCCGGCTACGGCGAGTGCGAGCTCTTCCAGTTCGACAACGTGGGCGGCTTCTATCTCGGCTCCACCCTGCCGAGCAACCACCCGAAGCGCGCCGAGCTCGTCATCAAGTCGTCCACGCTGAGCACGATCATGAGCTTCCTCGGCGTCTTCACCTCGCAGGACGCCTTCCTCGAGGACGCGAGCGGCATCGCCGGGCTCACGCTCCACCCCTCGTCCCCGGCCCTGCACCGGCTGCTCTTCTTCGGGGCGTCGAGCACGCAGTTCCCGAACATGCCCGACTACGACGCGCAGAACGCCGACACCAACGTCGGCCGCTTCGTGTCGAACTCGATCGAGCCGGTGACCGGCATCGTGTGCCCGCTCAACGGCAACGGCGTGCCGCACTGCAGCTCGATGAACGACGTGCTGCGGCTGCGCGACGCCAACACCATCTTCGCCTGGGAGCGGCTCGGCTTCACCCAGTACCTGCGCCCGACCCTGCAGGCCTTCGCGGAGCTCGGCTGCAACGCGAGCGTGACCAGCTGCAACCTCGACGACTACACCGGCGAGAACTACTTCCTCGACCTCATCAGCACGCTGTGGAAGCACTGGCCGGATCAGGACCACGGCGGCTACTGCTCGAGCCAGGTGTCGAAGACCGACCCGCGCTACTGCTCGGGCGCCGGCGTGAGCCACTACGAGCCCATCCTCTCCGAGGCCTTCGAGACCGACCTCGTGCCGGCCCTGCACGAGCTCAGCGTGGTCGGGCGCGACCTGTCGAAGGTGACGGTGGCGCGCGGTCCGAGCACCGGGGCCGAGTGGACCGGCAGCGACGTCATCGCGAAGCTCGTGCGCGTGCTCTTCAGCCAGACCTACGCGGCCTCGGTCGGAATGCGCGATCGCGCCGGCGGCACGAGCGCCACCTGGACCGACGGCACCCCGCAGTCGCAGCTCACGGCGTACACGCTCTTCGCCGACGCCCTGCACGCCATGGACCTGCAGTGGGACAGGGCGTGCGAGGGGCTCGGCGGCGGCGACCTCGCCAGCTGCCAGGCCGACGCCGCGGCGCGCAAGAGCAAGTGGAAGCGCGCGCGCTCGCAGCTCGTCGACCAGTTCCTCGCCATCGAGGGCGAGGGGCCGAGCGCGCGCTTCAAGAACCCCGCCGGGCCGAAGGCCCTGCTCGCCGTGCTGCGCGCCGTGCGCGAGCAGCTGAACGCCAACTGCCCGAATCGCGAGAACGGCGTCGCCTGCACCTGGGCGAAGGAGACCCTCGGCAGGAAGATGGCCGACGTCTTCAGCCGCCCGACCTTCGCCGCCGTGGCCGACGTGACGAACGCCGTCAACGCCGACGACACCGCGCGCCGCGAGGTCGAGCGCTTTCTGTCCTTCGTCCTCCTCGAGTCGAGCGGTTCGGACGCCCTGCAGGGTCTGCTCGCCTCGGGCGCCGACATCCTGCAGATCCTCGCCGCCGACGACTACTTCGCGCCCATCTTCAACGCGGCGGCGAATGCCGCCGGACCGGCGAACGACCTCGACCTCGCGCAGCTCTTCGAGGACGTCACCAACGCCGTCGGGCTCAACTACGGCAGCCCCGCGGGCGCGGGCGCCGCCGACCGCGTGATCCAGGTGCTGAAGGCGATGTCGAGCGACGACTACGACCGCTACCACGTGCTCGACTGGGTGCTGCCGGCGCTGGTCACGCCCGTCGCGGACCCGGCCACGCCGAACGGCCTCGGTCTCACCCCCATGGAGATCATCATGAACGCCGTGGCGGACGTGAACCGCGTCGACGCGGCGACGGACCCGCCGCTGGCTCCGGAGGACTTCCGCGTGATCCTCGACACCGTGCGCGACTTCTTCACGAGCGAGACGCGCGGCTTCGAGCAGCTCTACTACATCGTGAAGAATCGCTCGCGCGGTCCCGAAGAGGAGTGACGGACGCGCGCGGCGTCGCGCCCAAAGACGCCGATCGATGGTAGGGTGCGGCCGTGCACAAGCGCGCGCTCTGGGCGAGCGTGGCCGTGGCGGTGACCACGATACCGGCGGCCGCGTGGGGTGGGGGTCTGTACTTCAGCGAGCGGGGCGTCCGTCCGCTCGCACGCGGCGGCGCGTTCGTGGCCGGCGCCGACGATCTCGGGGCCATCTGGTACAACCCGGCGGGCGTCTACGACGCCGGTGACGAGTTCCTGCTCGACGCGACCTGGCTGCACTTCGAGACCCAGCACCAGCGCCGCGCCATCGTCGAGCAGAGCGACCCCAACACGGGCGCCGTCGTGGCCCGCTACGAGCAAACGTTTGCGCCCGTGGACGGCGTGTCGCCGGTCCTGCCCATCCCCACCATCGCCGGCTCGTTCCGGCCCCACCCCGACTGGGCGGTCGCGTTCGGCGTCCTGGCGCCGGACGCCGCGATCACGAGCTTCCCCGAGGAGGTCGACGGCGGGCCCGCGCCGCAGCGCTACGCGCTCATCACGCTCGACGGCTCGCTCCTGCTCATCGCCGGCGCGTGGGCGGCGTGGGCGCCGGTGCCGGAGGTGCGCGTCGGCCTCGGGGTCGAGGCGCTCGTCGGGAAATTCGTGAGCACCGTGATGTCGAGCGCGTGCATCCCGGACCGCTTCTTCTGCGCGCAGGAGCAGCCGTCCTGGGACACGGAGGCGCAGCTCGCCGCGGGGCCGATCTTCGCGCCCTCGGTCAACCTCGGCGCGACCTTCTTGCCCCACCCCGAGGTGCGCCTCGGCCTCGGTTTTCACCTGCCGTTCTGGGTGCGCGCGCCCGGCTCCTTCGTGGCGCGCCTGCCCTCGACCCCCGTGTTCGAGACCGCCTACCAGGAGGGCTCGGACGTGAGCGTCGCGTTCGACCTGCCGTGGACGCTGCACTTGGGCGTCGAGTGGCGCCCGGTCGAGCGGCTGCGGCTCGAGCTCTCGGGCAGCGTCGAAGGCTGGAGCATGCACGACTCCATCACGGTCACGCCCGAGGGGGCGGCTCTGCGCGGCGTCGTGGGCCTGCCGGACCCCTACTACATTCCGACGCAGGTCATCCCGCGCGGCTTCCAGGAGTCGGGCTCGGTGCGGCTCGGGGGCGAGTACGGCATCCCCATCGCGACGTACCAGCTCGACGTGCGCGGCGGGCTCGGCTTCGAGACGAGCGCCATTCCGAGCGAGTACCTCTCCGCGCTCACGGTCGACATGAACAAGGTGACGCTCGGCATGGGCGTCGGCTTCCACGTCGCGGGCTGGCGCTTCGATCTGACCTACGCGCACATCTTCGGGCTCGACGTCGACGTCGATCCCGAGACCGCGCAGATCCCGCTGCTCACCCCCGTCAACGCCAACATGCCGGCGAGGCCGCACACCATCAACGGCGGGAGCTACAGCGCCAACGCCAACATCCTCGGCGTCGGGCTCACCCACCAGTTCGACTACGTGGAGCCCGCGGCCGCACCGGCGCCCGACGGGCCGCAGGCCGCGCCGACGGACGTCGCCCCGGCCGCCGACGTCGCGCCCGATGCGAGCGACAGCGCCGACGGCGCGCCCGAGGACGGGGACACGCCGCCGCCCCCCAAGAAGAAGCCCCCGAAGCACGAGGTCCCCGACGACGAGTGACGCACGTCGTACTCGGGCCCCTCCAAGTGCATGGTGCCTTCGCTGGGCCGTTGGCCGTTGCCAGCAGGAGGCAACAGGGCGCCGCGAGATCGGCCTCGTGCGTGTCGGTGCGGCCGACGCCGCTCTCGAGCACGTCGAGGCGGTCGAGCAGCGTCTCGACGCCGAGCACCGCCTGCGAGCGCTCGGCCGCCTGGAGATTCTCGAAGAGGAAGGCGCTCTGCGGCCCGAAGCCGCGCTCGAGGCACATCTGGATGGCCTCGAAGTGGGGCTTGTCCCAGGTGTCGAGCTCGAGGACGGCCTCGCGCACGAGACGTGCGCCGCCGAGGCGACGAGCGCGCGTGCCACCGCCGGCGCGAGCACGTCGGCGTCGAGCTCGACGGGGGCGGGCGCCCCGTGAGCCGTTGAATCAGTGCGGAACGGCGGAGTCGCCGCGTTGGATCACTCCTTCGCTTCGATGTCTTCTGCGTCGCACGACCTTCCGTCCTCGTAGTAGTACGTCTTGTACGTCCATCCCTCGCCGTTCCACGGTCCCTTGTGGAGGGCCGGCCTCTCCAGGCAGATCTTCTTGGCTCCGTCGGGACAAGCGTCGCGTTGGCTGTCGCCGGTGAAGCACGATATCCCCCCCATCGGAAGGGCCTTCTTTTCCGGGTAGAGCGTGCAGTACTTGGGGTGCTTCAGGTCGTCCGTCTTCGTCTCGCTGAGGCATGCCACCGCCTTTTGCTTGCAGCCGGAGGTGACGAGCGAGGTCGCCGCGAGCACTAGGGTGGAGACGAAGACCGCGCTGCGTCGAGCGCGTACGCGAAGGCGATGCTGCGGGCCCGGCTCCGAGCCACGGTGAGCGCAGAGCTCGTCTCGGACGGCGCAGAGACAGCCCCTGGAGCCCCTCTCCTTTCCGCCTTCCTGCCTTCCCGGCTTCCTGTTCATCCTCCGCTCTCGCGCGGCGGCGCTGTCACTCGCCCCGGAGTCACTGCCCGGCAAACCGGGCGGCTCGGCGGCCGTGCCGAGCTCCGTGGTTTTCCCCGCTCGGCCGCGGCCCACGTCAGTCGTCGTCCGGCGGCAGCGGGACGCCCGGGAGCTCCGTGACGCCGAGCCTCGCGGTGTGGCGCCACCAGAGCTGGTCGGGGCCGGCGGCGATTTCCGCGGCGTGGAGCTCGCGCCAGCGCTCGAGCTTCGCGGACGGGGCGCTCTTGACGCTCGCGAGCGGCGCGAAGCCGAGCACCGTGAGGAACGCCGCCGCCCAGGTGGCCTTGGGGTGCACCCAAGCGACGCAGTCCTCGATGCCGGCCTTGCGCGCGTGCTCGCCGAGCTCGCGCGCGAGGCGCGTGCCGATGCCGAAGCGGCGGTACTCGGTCCCCACGAGCAGCGTGTCGAGCACGGCGACGCCCGGCTCCTCGTCGCGCCACGCGAGGTAGCCCGCGGGGTCGTGGTCGGCCTCGGCCACCACGACGTCATGGGTGCGGGCGAGGCGCGCGATCTCCGCGCCCCGCCTCGGGGGTCGCTCGATGCCGACGAGGACGGCCTCGTTCGCCGCGTCGTAGCCGAAGCGCTCGAGGTCCTGGATCTGCGCCTCCTGGAGGCCCGTGACGCGAATGCGGGTGGGTGGGGTTCGCTCTTCGTCGCTCATGACACTCTCCTCGTCGGCGCCGGGGCGCCGCCTCAAGGTAGCGAAGGGTCCGGCGAGCGGGAAGGGGAACGGCGCAACGGCGCGCCGCGGGCGCTACGGCGCGCGGCCGCTCGCGCCGAGGTTTCCAGCCGGAAACACCGCGTTGTCAATCGCCGTCCTTTCGCGGCTGGCCGAGTGGGGCTACACGGGGCCATGCGATTCTCCATCCCGTTCGTCGCCGCCGCGCTGGCGCTGTCCGTCGCGGCCTGCAAGAAGGAGCCCACGACCCCGCCGCAGCCGACGGCTGCGCCGACGGCCGCGCCGACCGCGGAGCCGACCGCGTCCGCGAGCGCCGCGCCCGAGGTGCCGACGGCGTGGAGCGACGACCTCACGAAGGAGCAGAAGGGTGCCTTCATGAAGAAGGTGGTCCTGCCGGCGATGGCGCCCGTGTTCCAGGCCGCCGACGCGAAGAAGTACGCCGCGTTCGGCTGCAAGACCTGTCACGGCCCGGACTTCAAGGATCCGGACGAGTTCCTGCCGGCGCTCACCGTGAAGGGCGACAAGATGACCGCCTTCGCGGACAAGCCCGACGTCTCGAAGTTCATGATGGACAAGGTCCTTCCGGAGATGGCCAAGGCGATGGGCATGCAGCCCTACGACCCGGCGACCAAGAAGGGCTTCGGCTGCGGCGGCTGCCACAAGATCGACATGAAGTGAGCCGCGGGCTCGCGCCCGGGCTCGGGCACCCGCACGGGACCCGGGCTCGCGCGCGCCGGCTCAGTCGGGGCGCTCCGCCTCGCCGGCGTCGGCGGGCGCGAGCCACGTGACGGGCGCCTCGCGCAGCCAGGTGCGCTGGCGGCGGACGAAGACGCGCGTGGCGCGCACGATGGCCGCGGCGAGGTCGGCCTCCGCGAGCTCGCCGTCGAGGTGCGCCCGCACCTGCCGGTAGCCCACCGAGGCCATGGCGCGAGCGTCCGCGTAGTGCGGCAAGAGCGCGCGTACCTCGGCCACCCATCCGGCCGCGAGCCAGCGCGCCGTGCGCTCGACGAGGCGCCGGTCGAGCTCCGGGCGAGCGCGCTCGATCCCGACGAGCCGCGCCCGGTAGCGCGGCCGCGCGAAGCCGTGCTCCGCGTGCCAGAGGCTCTGCGGGCGCCCCGTGAGCTCGTGGATCTCGAGCGCGCGACTCACGCGCACGAGGTCGTTCGGCGCGAGCCGGTCGGCGCTCTCCGGGTCCACGGCACGCAGGGCGTCGTGCAGGTACGCGCGGCCCCGTTCGGCCGCGAGGAGCGCGTGCCGCGCCCGCAACTCCGGGCTCGCGGGCGGGGTGGGCGCCAGGCCGTAGAGCAGCGCCTTCACCCAGAGAAACGTCCCGCCGCAGACGACGGGCACGCGCCCGCGCCCGCCGATGTCGGCGATCGCGGCCGCGGCGAGCGCCGCGAAGCGCGCCGCGTCGAAGGGCTCGAGCGGGTCGGCGACGTCGACGAGGTGGTGGGGGGCAAGGGCTCGCTCCGCGGCGCTCGGCTTGCCGCTCCCGCGGTCGAAGCCCCGGTAGATCTGCACGCTGTCGGCCCCGACCACCTCGCCCCCGAGGGCGCGTGCCAGCCGGATCGCGAGCTCGGTCTTGCCGCTGCCGGTCGGGCCGACGACCACGAGTAGCTCGCCCGCTTCGACCGCGGGGGCGAAGCGGCGCGCGAGGGCAGTGTCCACGTCGGACGCGCGGGCGGCGGGCGTCATCGGTCGAGCAGCGGGGCGAGGGGAACGCGCGCGCGGAGCGCGGGCCCATGGCGGCAGATCGCCACGTCGAGCGTCTGCGCGAGCGCCTCCGGGGCGAGCGCCCCGAGCTCGGCGACGAGCGCCTCGAGCTCGCTCGCGTCGGACACGCCGGACGGTGTCGCGGCGCAGGCGAGCGCGGCGAGCGCGACCTCGAGGGGGGCCTCGGCGCTCGCCACGAGCGCGGCGAGCAGGGCGTCCGGCGCCGCGTGGCCGAGCAGCTCGGGCCGCGCCTCGAGGACGGCGCTCGGACCGCGTGCCCCGCCGACGACGCTGCACAGGACCCCGAGCCGGGCGAGCTCGGGCGCCCGCTCGGCGAGGGCCGCGCCGACCGCGGCGGTCACCCCGAGCCGGGCCGGGAACAGGACTCGCCCGGCCCCGCGCGCTCCGCCGGACCCGCCTCGGGCACCGAGCACCGCCGCGCGCTCGGCGACCGCGAGGGCGTGCGCGTCGCAGAGCCAGAGCTCGTCCGGCGCCTCGCAGGCGACCAGGCGCGCGGCGACCACGCCGACGAGGCGCAGGGCGGCCGGACGCCCGCTCGGCGAGGGCCGCGCGGGCCGCGCGGGGCGCGCGGGCTCCCCAGCGAGGCGCGCTCCGGCGCTGGCGAGCGGTGCGGGTGCCGCCGGCGCTCCCGACGCCGTGGGCCCGGTCGCCGCTCCGCTCCATTGCCACGGCTCCGCCTCGGGCCCCGTGCTTCCGCCGCGATCGCGCTCGCTCCGCAAGGCGGTGCCCGCGGGGCGGTGGCCTGCGTTGCCCCTGGCTTCGGCCCAGGGCAGCGCGGCCGCCACGGCCGCGTACACGGCGTCGCTCACGGCGCGCGGCTCCGCGAAGCGCACCTCGGCCTTCTGCGGGTGCACGTTCACGTCGACCAGCGCGGGCGGCAGATCGAGGTACACGACGCCGAGCGGGTACCGCCCCGGCTCGAGCGCCGCACCGTAGGCGACGGCCACGGCCCGGGCGAGGGCGCGATCCTGGACGGGGCGGCCGTTGACGAGCAGGGTGAGCCCACCGGCGCCGGTGCGTGCGCGCCCGGGGGCGCTCAGGTAGGCCTCGACGCCGAGGGGGCCACGCAGCGCGCAGAAGGCGAAGAGCTCCACGTCGGCGAAGGCGGCGCGCACGCGCTCGGCGCGGGTCTCGGCGCGGAGGAAGCTCCGCGCCGCGCGCCCGTCGCGGGCGAGCGTGAACACGACCTCCGGGTGCCCGAGCGCGGCCGCCTGGACGACCTCGCCCACGTGCGCCGCCTCGGTCGCCGTCGCGCGCAGGAACTTGCGCCGTGCCGGCACGTTGAAGAACAGGTCGCTCACCTCGATCACCGTGCCGGGGGCGCCGCCCGCGGGGCAGACGGCGGGTGGCGCGCCGCCCTCGGTGCGGAGCTCGGAGCCCTCCGCGTCGCGGGCACGCCGCGTGCGCAGGCAGAGGCGGCTCACCGACGCGATCGCCGCGAGCGCCTCGCCCCGGAAGCCGAAGGTGCGGAGCTCGGCGAGGTCCTCGATGACCCGCAGCTTGCTCGTCGCGTGGCGCTCGAGCGCCAGGCGGGCGTCGCGCGCGCTCATGCCGTGTCCGTCGTCGCTCACGCGGACGAGCTCGATGCCCCCGCCGCCGATCTCGACGCGCACCGTGCGCGCCCGCGCGTCGATGGCGTTGTCCACGAGCTCCTTGACCACCGAGCTCGGCCGCACCACCACCTCGCCGGCGGCGATCTGGTTGGCGACTTGCGGGGGCAGGAGCTCGACGCGCGCGCTCGGCGCCTCGGTCATGTCACTCCTCGGCGGTGCCCGCCTCGCGCGCCCGCGCGGCGTAGAAGGCGCGCGCCCGGGGTCGGGTCAGCGCGAGCGCCGCGCCGCCGAGCACCACGATCTCGAACAAGAGAAAGCGGCCCCACTCGGCGGCGTGAGCGAGGCGCGCGTACTCCACGGCGGCCTGGTCGTCGCCGCCGTGCCCCGGCTCGGTGGCGGCGGCCTCGCGCCCGACCGCGCGCGCGACCTCGGCACGCACTGGCCCGAGCATCGCGAACTCGACCACCGCGAAGACGCCCGCTGCGCCGATCGCCTGCAGGGCGAGGTTGCGGCCCCAGCCCCGTCCGGCGAGCGCCCCCACGCTCGCCGCGAGCAAGAGACCGCCGAGCAGGACGTTGCCGACCGACAGGGGGAAGGCCACACGGTGGTGGGCCGCGAGCGCCTCGAGGCGCACCCGCTCCCTCACGAGCGCGAGGCGCAGGACGGCGGGCAGCTCGTGGCCCGGCTCCGGCAGCACCGACTGCGCGCCGCGCAGGTAGCTGACGGCGCTGCAACCCGACGCCGAGCCGAACGCGCCGGCGAGCGCCAGCACCACGAGCGCGAGCGCGAGGACGAAGGGGCGGCGGGTGGCCGGCTTGGGCATGGCGAGGAGTGCGGCGGGCCCGGCGGGTCGAGCCCCGTCGTGCCCGCGACGACTCAGCTGTAGCACGAAGCCACGAGGGTCGGGGCGGCCCTTGCGCGGGTCGACCTTTGTGCTTACGTAGCTGAACTTACGGAGCTACGCTCGTGCCGCGCGGGCCCTCCGCACGGCGGCGCGCAGCGGATCGAGCAGTCGATGGCGAAGAGCAAGGACCCCGAGCGAGCCCCCCGACGCACCGGGCGTCCGGCCGCGCCGCCGCCGCCAGCGGCAGAGCGCGAGCCGGTCGGCACGGACGAGGACGAGGACGTCGCCGCGGTCGTGGAGCCCGACCGCGACGCGGGCGTCGCCGCCGCGGTCGTGGAGGTCGACGACGGCGCGGGCGCCGACGAGGGCGCCGACGAGGGCGCCGACGCGACCGCCGCGGTCGGGCTCGACGAGCAGGAGGAGCTGTTTCGCACCCAGGACGGCGAGCCGCCGGCCGAGGTGCTCGAGTTCGAGGTGCCGAGCTCGCTCGCAGTGCCGCCCGGACCGGACAGCTCGCGCGCGATGGCGCGCCTCGACCCCCTGCAGACCTACCTGCGCGAGGTCCAGCGCCACCCGCTGCTCACTCCCGACGAGGAGAAGCGCCTCACGCGCGAGTACGTCCAGACGCAGGACGTGAAGGTGGCGGCGCGCCTCGTGACCGCCAACCTGCGGCTCGTCATCAAGCTCGCGTACGAGTATCGCCGCGCCTACAAGAACATCATGGACCTCATCCAGGAGGGGAACATCGGCCTCATGCAGGCCGTCAAGCGCTACGACCCCTACCGCGGGGTCAAGCTCTCCTCCTACGCGGCCTGGTGGATCCGCGCCTACATGTTGCGGTTCATCCTCAACAACTGGCGCCTGGTGAAGGTCGGCACCACGCAGACCCAGCGCAAGCTGTTCTTCAACCTCAACAAGCAGAAGGCGAAGCTCACGGCGATGGGCATCGAGCCCACGGCCAAGGAGATCGCGCTCCGGCTCGGCGTCCAGGAGAACGACGTCGTCGAGATGGACCGGCGCCTGGCCAGTGGCGAGGCCTCGCTCGACGCGCCACTCGGCGACTCCGAGGGGCGCGCCGTCGCGCGCGTCGAGACGATGGCGGCCAACGACCGGCCGGCCGACGAGACGGTGTCGGCCGAGCAGTTCGGCAAGCTCGTCAACGAGCACCTGGTGCGCTTCCGCTCGACCCTGAAGGGCAAGGAGCAGATCATCTTCGACAAGCGCATGGTGGCCGAGGAGCCCCTCACGCTGCAGCGCTTGGGCGACGAGTTCGGCGTGTCGCGCGAGCGCGTGCGCCAGCTCGAGGCGCGGCTCGCCCTCCGCCTGCGCGACTACCTGAAGCGCGAGCTCGGCGAGGCGGTCGAGGTGCAGTGAGCGCGCCCGCGGGGGTGCTCCGCCTCGTCGCGACCCCGATCGGCAACCTGTCCGACCTCGCGCCGCGCGCCGTCGAGGCGCTGCGCACGGCCGACGTCATCCTGGCCGAGGACACGCGGCGCGCGCGCGCGCTCTGCTCGCACCTCGGCCTCTCGGGCAAGCGCATCGAGCGCTTCGACGCCGAGGTGGAGCGGCGGGGGGTGGACCGGCTCGTCGCGCGCCTGCGCGCGGGCGAGACGCTCGCGCTCGTGAGCGACGCCGGCATGCCGGCGGTGAGCGACCCGGGGGCGGAGCTCGTGCGCGCCGCGGCCGCCGCGGGCGTCGGCGTCGTCCCGGTGGCGGGGCCCTGTGCCGTGACGGCCGCGGTCGCCGCGAGCGGCTTCGGCGGCGGGTACCGTTTCCTCGGGTTCCTCGCGCGCGGCGGCGCCGAGCGCGAGCGCGCGCTCGCGCGCATCGCGGCGACCGAGGAGCCGGTGGTGCGGTTCGAGTCGCCCGAGCGGCTCGGCGCCACGCTCGGCGAGCTCGCCGTGCGCTGGCCGGGCCGGCCCGCCGTCGTGGCGCGCGAGCTCACGAAGGTCCACGAGGAGCTCGTGCGCGGCTCGCTCGCCGAGCTCGCCCGTGCGGAGCGCGAGTGGCGGGGCGAGATCACCCTCGTGCTCGGCCCGGCCGAGCCCGCGCCCGAGGTCGTCGCGGACGAGGCGGCGCTCGACGCACGCCTCGGCGCCCTCTGCGACAGCGGCGTCCACCCGCGCGCCGCCGCCAAGGCGGTCGCGCTCGAGTCGGGCCTCGCCGTCTCGGTGGTCTACGCGCGCCTGATGGCGCTGCGCAGCCGGCCGGGGAGCTAGCGCGCCAATCGGGTCGAGCCCGGCGCTCTCTGAGAATCCCTCATTCCCTGCTGGATTTCCCAGAGGATTCACAAGAAGAACAGAAGGACAGAAGGCGGCGCTGCGGACAGCGCCGCGGGGACCGAGGAGTCGCTCGACGTCTGGTCTTCGGGTCTTCTTGTGACCCCTGCTCCTGCCTGCGGGGCCGAGCTTTCACTGCCTCGTGGCGGCGGCTGCCCGGTCTACCGGCTTGCAGCTCATTCTCTGGCGGAGAGCAGATGCCTCGGCACCGCTCTCTCAGGTGCCGCCGGAGCCGCCGGCGGCCGACGAGCCGCCGCCGCCGGCCGACGAGCCGCCGGTCGAGCCGCCGCCGCCCGCGGCGGTGCCGCCGGTCGCGGTGCC
>JACRDA010000400.1 GCA_016212965.1 Myxococcales bacterium | reverse complement strand
TGGCGCACACGACGAGCGAGCGCGCGCACCCGCCCCAGCCCCGGCCGCGGCCGGCAAATCCCGGCCGGACGAGACGCTCCCCGCGGTCGGCGCCGAGCGCGCGCGCGCGGCGCCGGCGGGCGGCAAGAGCGCATCGGGACGCGGCGGCGCGGCGGCGCGCGCACGACGCGACGAGACCGTCGAACCGCCGAGCGAGCAGGCGGACGCGCCGCCGAGCTCCGCGCCGCGACGCTTTCGCGTGCCCTGGACGCTGCTCGTCGTCGTGGCGGCGCTCGCCGGCGCCACGCTGCTCTACCTCGAGCTGCAGTATGGCAACCGGCCGTCCACGGGCGGCTCGGGCCGCAGCTCGCAGGTCACCGAGAGCGTACGACCCACGACCTCCCCATCGAGCTCGACGTCCCCCACCACGAGCGGCCCGAACACGTCCGCGAGCATGCCGCCGCCCGACGCCGGAACCGACGCGGCGGTGGACGCCAGTGTGGACGGCGGCACCGAGGGCGGCGCGCCCGTCGTCGCGCCGGCCGGCATGGTGTACGTGCCGCCGCCGGAGGTGGACGCGGGCCCGGGCGCGCGCGGCTACTTCATCGACCGCACCGAGGTCACCGTGAAGGACTACCGGGCGTGCGTGAAGGCGGGCAGCTGCGAGCCCGCGACCGAGGTGACCCTGCTCGAGCCGCTGCCCGGCGTGCTCGACAACGTCGCCTTCGCGCCGGGCTGGACCGAGGTGTGCAACGACAAGCGCGGCGCGCTGGAGCACCCGGCCAACTGCGTGAAGCACTCCGAGGCGCGCGCCTACTGCAAGTTCGTGCAGAAGCGCCTGCCCACCGCGGCGGAGTACCGGCTCGCGGCGGCGGGCGTGCAGGCCTTCGAGTTCCCCTGGGGCGCCGAGACCCCGAGCTGCGAGCGCGCCTGCTTCGGCCTCAACAACCAGGCGAGCTGCCTCGCGGCCGACGCCAAGCCGGCGACCTGCGAGGTCGGGACCAAGAAGGACGAGTCGCCCTACGGCGCGCTCGACCTCGCGGGCAACGTGGCCGAGTGGGTCGAAGGCGTGGACGAGGGGATCGACGGCGGCGCTCCCCACGCCCTCGTGTTCGGCGGGAGCTTCGCGGACGAGGCCCCCGAGCTCAAGACGACACGCATGCTCTCGCTGCCGGCCGTCACGAAGTTCCCGACGATCGGCTTCCGCTGCGCGAAGCCCGCCCCGCCGCTACCGTGACGAGATGCCCCGGCGCCGCCGGGACCTTCAGCCGCCCTCGCCGTCGGACGGGACGGCGCCAGCGGCGATCAGGGCGACCGCTGCCGGGCTCGCGTCGGTGCGCCGGCGCCCCTTGTGCCCCGCGGGCGGGGCGATCGTGAGCTTGCGCCGCGTGCCGCGGCGACGCAGCACCCAGTCGACCGCAGCGCGCGGCTGCAGCAGGCCGGCTCCCTGCTGCTCTGCCGGTACACCGTCGAAGGGCAGCGCCGTCTCGAGCAAGGCCTGCCGGATGAGGGGCGGCGTGAGCGTCGGGTCGACCTCGAGCATCTGCGCCGCGACCGAGGCCGTGATGGGCGCCGCGAACGACGTGCCGTCGACGTGCTGGTAGTCCGGTGACAGGAACTTCTGGCGCTTGATGCGCTCGGCGAGCACCTGGATCACGCGCGCCACGGACTCGACCTCGTCGGGCGGCGCCGCGCGGTGCTTGTCCGAGAACCCGTGCTCCGCCGAGTGCTCCTCCATGATGCCGAGCAGGTGGAACAGCGCCTGGCCTTCGCGGGCCGTGGGCGTGCCGGGCAGCATCGGTGCCGGGACCCAGATCGCGGGGGCCAGGAGGTCCGGCTTGCGCACCCCGCCCTCGCCCTCGCCGAAGCTCGAGGGCCAGCGGCGCACTTCGCCCGCTCCGAGGTTGTCGTTGGTGCTGCCGCCGACCGTGATGGCATGAGCGCTCGACGCCGGCGGCTCCGGCGCCCCGTCGGGGCGGTTGCCCGCCGCGGCGAACACCGTGATGCCGGCCTCCGTGACCTCGCGCACGGCGCTGAGCACGTCCGCCGCATCCGGATCCTTGGCGCTGACCCCGAGCGAGACGTTGAGAATGCGGATGCCGAACTCCGGGTAGCGCAGCGGAAAGCGCAGGGCCGAGGCGACGTGCTTGCCGAGGATCCGGGACTGGTCCCCGGCGGCCTTGATGAGCACCACCTCCGCGCGGTGCGCGAGCCCGCGGTAGAGGCCCTGGGAACGGTAGCCGTTCCCGGCCGCGCTGCACGCGGTCATCATGCCGTGCCAGCTCCGCACGTGAGGCTCGAAGAAGTCCTCGGCGCGCGGCTGGTCGCGCGTCACGTCGGCGTACGCCTTGATGCGCCGCTCGGGCTTCATGAGGTCGGGATGGGGGAAGAAGCCGCTGTCGACGAAGCCCATCACGACGCCCTTGCCGGCGTACTTCGGGTTCGCCTCGAGTCGCTCCGCGAGCGAGATGACGTGCACTCGAGCCATGAGTTGACCGGCATCATGCGCTGGGCCGCGTCCGGACGCCATGCGCCGCGCTCGGTGCGACCGGTCGAGCGCGGCAGGCTGAGGGGAGGCGCGGGGGGGGCGGCGGGGCTTTCCCGCGGCGGCCCGAAGGCACCGGTTGACGGCGGCGGGGATCCTGATAACTGTCCTTCCCCCGCGCGGCCCGGCTGCCTGTGGTGCGTGGGCCCCCAAACATCCCATGGCGCGCCTGCTCGTCGGCCTTCCGCAGCTCCAGGGCAAGCTCAAGAACTACGCCTCGCGCTACGACATGGTCGAGCTGCGACCGGTGGACGAGGCGTTGCCACCGCCCGGTCGGCTCAAGCGCTGGCGCGCCGACGCGCCGCCGGGCTTCGCGTTCAGCGTGGTGTTGCCGCGCGTGGTCGCGAGCCTCGAGCCGGGGACCGAGGCCGACGAGGCACTCGAGACGACCCTGCGCTCGGCCGCCGCCCTCGAGGCGCGCTGCATCCTGCTCGCAACCCCACCGTCGGTGCGCCCCACGCAGCGCAACCGCAACCGCATCGTCGAGCTCGCGCACCGGCTGCCCGAGACGGGCGTCGTGCTCTGCTGGCAGCCGTCGGGTATCTGGGAGATCGACGACGCCGCGGCCGTTGCCCACCTCGCTCGCCTGCTGCTCGTCCTCGACGGCGCGCGCGACCCGCTGCCGCCGGGCCCGATCGCGTACACGCGCCTCAAGGGCCTGGGCGAGTCCTCGCAGCTCGGCAGCACGAGTCTCACCCGGCTGGCGGACCAGCTCGCCGGCCGGCGCGAGTGCTTCGTGGTGGTGGAGGGCGGCGACGCCGGGCGGGTGAAGAGCTCGCTCCTCGCCCTGCTCGAGGGGCGGCCGATGCGCGCCGCCGGTGCGGTTCTCTTCCGGCCCGGCCAGGAGCCGAAGCTCGTCGGCATCGACGAGGAGCAGTGAGGGCACACACCGACGCAGCGGCGGGCGGCGACGCACGCGCGGAGCGCGCCGCCATCGACACGGTGCGCGCGGGCGGGACCGCCATCGACGCGCTCGTCGCCGGCTTCCTCGCGGCCGCCGCCCACGACCCGAACGTGCTGTGCGCGCCGGTCGTCGCGCTCTTCGGCGGAGTCGGCTCGAGCACGCGCTGCCTCGATGGCCGAGCGCTGCAACCCGGACGCGGCGCAGCGCGCCCCCGAGGGTTCGCGCCGGACGTCGCGCCCCCACCCGCGGCATCGGCGGCCGTGCCGCGCAGCTTCGCACTGCTGGCCGCGCTGCACGCGTTCGGGGCTCGGCGCTCGCTCACGGTGCTGGCCCGCGAGGCGGCCACCGCCGCGCGGCAGGCGGGCGCCCCGGAGCGCGGCACCCTCATCGCGTCCCTCGGTCGGCACGGGGGCGGCGCACTCGCGGTGTCGGTGGTGCAGCGCACGCTCTTGCGGGCCGCGGGACCGGCGGCAGCCGGGCTGCTCGGCGAGGCCGATCTCGCCGCCGCGGCGCCCGACGACATCGCGGTGGAGCCCGTCCGGCTCCCGGGTGGGCTCGAAGCCGCCTGGGTCAGCGCCGCCCCGCGCAGCGTCGCAGCGGCCCGCAGCACGCTGATGGCGCCGCGCATCCTCGTCGCGGCCGACCCCCGCGGGCAGGTGGGCGCCCTCTGCTACCTGCCCGACCCCGACGGGCTGCCGGTCCCGGAGCTCGAGATCACGCTGCCGCGCATCGCCCACCCCGTGCGGCGCGGCGTCCGCAGGGTCGCGCCCGGCACGGTGCTCGACCTGCCCGCCGCACTCGCCGTGTTGCGCCGCGGGGGCTGGTTCGCCGCTCTCGGCGCCGCGTGCGACCGGTCGTTCGACCGGGCAGCGGTGACGAGCCTCACGGTCGCGCCAGGAACGGCCGCGCCCGACGGCGCGATCTCGAACGGCGGCGACCGGGCAGGGCTCGAGGCGCTGGCCACCGAGGTGGCGGCCCGCGGCGTGTGGCTCGCCGCCAGTGAGCGCCGCACGGCGGTCGCCCTGACCGTCACGCGCGAGCCGGCACCACGAACCTAGCGCGAACGCCCGCGCGGCCCGCGCCGGAGCGCGAGCTGCCGGCAAGCCGGGCCCGAACGGCGGGCGCGCCAGGTCTCACGCGCCAGGGACGCCCCGGTCGGTGACGGGTCGAGGCGGCCTGCGCGGCGCCGCCCTCCGGGTCACGACAGACCCGGAACCTCGTAGCCGTGCTTCTTCGCGAACGCGACGAAGCCGACCTTGTCGATCGAGCGGATGTCGCGGGTCGTGAGCCGCAACGTGACGAAGCGCTTGAGCTCCGGGACCCACACCCGACGGCGCTGGATGTTCACATCCTGCCAGCGCTTCGTCTTGATGTTGGAGTGGGAGACCGAGTTGCCCTTCAGCTTCCGCCTGCCGGTGATATCGCTTCTTGCCATGGCTGCCTCCGCGCCCACCGAGCCACGGTCGCCGGGGCGGGCTGGTGCTTTTGGCCGAAATGGCAGGTCATGTCAAGTGCTTCGACGGCACCGCGACGGCTCCGATCGGGCAAATGCCAAACGATATCGGGATGCCGAGCCCGGTTGCCGCACGTCGATGCGCGGCGTTCGGACCCGGGCGGGCAGCTCTACCCTGGGCACTCGTCGCCCGCGAGCCAGGCGGCGAGCTCGCGGACGCCCGGATCGTCGTGGGCCGCGGCGAGCTCGAGGAGCGCGCCCCAGGCGGGGTCCGACGGCCCCTCGGGCGAGGCGTCCGCGCCCCCGGTTGCAGCCGGTCGGGCATGCGCCGCGGCGAGCAGGGCCGCCCGCGCGAGCCCGGCACGCGTGGCGCGGCGCAGCGGGCTGCCTTCCGTCAGGCGCAGGAACTGCGGCTCGTCGGCCGCCACGAGCTCGGCGAGCTCGACCTCGCTCCAGCGCGCGAGCGGCGTGAAGGGCTCGAGCCGCGCGGGCGGCGCGGGCGCCACCGCGTTGTACGGGCAGGCGCTCTGGCAGGCGTCGCAGCCGAACAGATCCGCCCCGAGCTCGGCACGGAGCCCGGGGGCGGGCGCCGAACGGGCCTCGATGGTGAGGTAGGCGACGCAGCGACGGGGGTCGAGCAGGTACGGCGCCGCGAAGGCACTCGTGGGACATGCGTCGAGGCACGCCCGACACGTCCCGCAGCGCTCCGCCGCGGGCTGGCCGGCGGGCAGAGCGAGCGTCGTCACCACCTCGCCGAGCAACACGAAGCTCCCCTGCCCCGGGACGATGACGAGCCCGTTCTTGCCGACGAAGCCGAGCCCGGCGCGCGCGGCCCAGGCCCGCTCGAGCACCGGCGCCGTGTCGCAGAGCGGCCGGGCCTCGACGCCGGGGGCGAGCCCGCGCACGAAAGCGGCGAGCGAGCCGAGCCGCTTGCGCAGAAAGCCGTGATAGTCGCACCCCCGTGCGTAGCGCGCGATGCGGCGCGCGAGGGGCGGGTCGCTCGCCTCGGCGGCGGCGCCGCGCGCGTAGCGGCGCGCGAGGCAGAGGACACTGCGCGCGCCCGCGAGGATGCTCTCGCCGTCCAGGCGGCGCCGCACCTCGACGTTCGTCGCGAGGTAGCCCATGTCCCCGTGTCGCCCGGCCGCGAGAAAATCGCGGTAGCGGTCGTGCTCGACGTCGAGCGCCACGTCGGCGCGGGCCACGGCGAGCGCGTCGAAGCCGAGCTCCGCGGCGCGCGCGCGGATGCGCCCGAGGACCGGCAGCTCCGGCGGCGCGACGTCCGGGCTCGCCGCCGAGCTCTGCGCGCGGAGGGGCGCGTCCGGATTCTCTGGCATCCCGCGGCCGTGTAGCACTCGCCGAGCGATTCCGCTAACCTGGCTCAAACAGCGCTGCGCGCGCGCGCGGCACGCCCACCGTCCCGAGGATCGCCATGCGTCGTGCTCTTGCCCTCTTGCCTTTCCTCTTCGGCCTCGCCGTGTGCAAGTCCTCGGATCCGGCCACGCCGCCGGCCACGTGCACCGACTTCACGGCCGCCGAGAGCACCTGCACGACGATGTGCAGCCCCATGAACGACGCGTTCTGCGCCGGCGAGACCGACCCGCTGAGCTGCACCTCCCTGCCCCCGGGCGCCATCGTCGACGTGTGCGGCGTGCCGCTGCAGAAGCCGCCGAAGAGCGGCGCGACCGTGCAGGAGATGAAGCGCTCCGAGAACGTGGACGAGTTCCACGGCTCGGGCCCCGTCGATCTCGGCTGCTTCGAGCCCTCGGGCTACCCGGCGCCGGCGGATCCCGCGAGCTCGCAGCTCGTCACGATGAACGGCATCGCGAAGATCTTCTCGCACGGCTGCGAGTCGAAGAACGTGCAGATCTCGGTCTACAAGGTCAAGCGCACGGGCGGCGCCGACGACGGCGACCTCGGGGACCTCGTGGGCACGATGGTCACGACGCCGGCCCTGTGCGACGCGAGCAACAGCGTGCCCGAGCCCAACGACGACTGCGGGACGCGCTTCGAGTGCACCTTCAGCTACGCGAACGTGCCGACGGAGACGGAGCTCGTCGTCGTCACCGAGGGCGGCAGCTGGTCGCCGCTCTACGAGTACGGCGTGTTCATCCCGAACGCCGAGGTGGTGGGCGGCGCCTACGACCACGACGTGCGCGCGCTCGACCAGAGCGACTACAACAGCATCGCCCAGGTGGCGCTCGGCGCGACGCTCACGCCCGGCAAGGGCGCGCTCGCGGGCGAGGTGCACGACTGCGGCGACGTGCGCATCATCAACGCGGTCGTCGACATCAACAAGCCACGGGCCGTGCTCACCTACTTCACGGACAACGAGGCGCATCCGCTGCCGAGCCTGGACGCGAACGCCACGAGCACGCTCGGGCTCTACGCGGCGATGGACGTCGCACCCGGCCCGGTGAGCGTGGCGGCGGCCGGGGTCGTCGACGGGCAGCTGAAGGCGCTCGGCCACTTCCGCGTGCGCATCTTCCCCGACAGCGTGACGAGCTACACCTTCCGCGGGCTGAAGCCGTTCCTGGTGCCCTGAGCCGGCGGCCCGGCGCGGCGCGCCGTCAGCGCGGTCCGAGCAGCCGGTCGAGACAGATCGCGCTCGCGGCGCGCACCGACAGGTGATTGTAGTCGCCGCGCCCGACGATGGGCTCGAGCCGCACGGTCGCGCGCGCGAGGACCTCGGGCGCGAGCCCCCAGGCGGTGCCGAAGCAGAGAAGCACGGCGGGACCGGGCGCGGCGAAGAGCTCGCGGGCCCGGGCGAAGGTCGTCACCGGGCCCCCGCCCTCGCGCGCCGCCGTCGTCCAGACCTCCGCGCCCGGGCCGAGCCGGCCGAGGGCCTCGTCGAGATCCGCCACGAAGGTGGCGAGCTCGAGCGCCGCGCCGCGATCGGGGATGCGCCGCCGGCCGGTGCCCGACACCCAGTGCGCGCGGATCCGCTCGCCGAGCAGGCGCTGCGCCGGACGCGGATGCACGACGAAGAATGCCGCGAGCCCGTAGCTCCTGGCGCTGCGCGACAGGTCGTGCACGTCGAGGTTCGTGACCGTGGCGGTGAGCGTCTCGCCCCCGCGCCCGAGCACGGGGAAGTGGATGAGCGCCGCCGCCACGAGCCGGCTCACGGGCGGGGTTTCTCCCCGGGCTCGACGCCCGGCGCGCCCGAGAGGTCCGGGCGGCGGCACCGGGTGCGCTCGAGCGCCCGCGCCCGCCGCCACGCCGCGACCTCGGCGTGGTGGCCCGAGCAGAGGACATCGGGGACGCGGGCGCCCCGGAACTCGGCGGGGCGGGTGTACTGGGGGTACTCGAGCAGCCCCGCGTTCGCGGGGCTGTGCGACTCCTCGCCGAGCGAGGCCGCATTGCCGAGCACGCCCGGGAGCAACCGGGCGCAGGCGTCGATGACGCACAGGGCGGCGAGCTCCCCGCCCGACAGCACGAAGTCGCCGAGCGACAGCTCCTCGTCCACGTGGTCGCGCACACGCTCGTCGAAGCCCTCGTAGCGGCCGCACACCAGCATCACGGCGGGGCGGGCGCCGAGCGCCGCGACGCGCCGTTGGTCGAGCCGCGCGCCTTGAGGCGACAGGAGCACGCGATGGGCGCGCGCGGGCGCAGGCGCGGGCGACACGGGCCCAAGCACCGCCGGGTCCGGGACGGGCCACGGCTCGGCGTCGAGGGCCTCCATGCACGCGACGAGGCAGTCGACCCGCATGACCATCCCGGCCCCGCCGCCGTAGGGGGTGTCGTCCACGCTGCGGTGTCGCCCGATGCCGAAGTCGCGCGGGCTCTTGCAGCGCACCACGAGCTCGCCGCCCGCCAGCGCGCGCCCGACCACGCCAAGCGCGAGGGTTGGCGCGAACACCTCGGGAAACAGCGTCACGACGTCGAAGCGCATGGCCGCGATCCGCGCGAGCGCGCTACGCGAGGTCGCCGAGCGACCGCAGCTCGACGGTGCGCGCCCCGAGGTCGACGCCCGCGACGAAGCCGTCGAGCAGCGGCACCTCGAGCTCGCCACCGGCGGAGCGGGCGATGATCAGCACCTCGCAGCTCGGGTAGAAGGCGACCCGCACGACCGTGCCGATGGGCTCGCCCGCGAACAGGACGCGGCAGCCCTCGAGGTCGCAGGCGTAGAACTCGCCCTCGGCGGTGGGGGCAAGCTCGGTGCGCGGCAGCGACACGGCCGCGCCGCGCAAGAGCTCGGCGGACTCGACGGTGTCGCTGCCCGCGAGCTCGAGCACGACGGCTCCCCGGCTCGCGGGATACGACGCGCGTACGCGGCGCTCCTCGCTCGCCCCGTCCGGTAGCACGAGTCGCACCGTGCGCGCGTCTGCGAGGGCCTCGGACGCGGGGTTGTGAAGCTGCACCCGGACGGCGCCGCGCGTGCCGTGCGGTCGGCTCACGCGCCCGAGCTCGACGTGATCCTCGGCACCGCGCGGAGCGCGCGCGCCGGGCTCGCCACCCGGCGGAAGCGCCACCTCTCGGGCGCCCGCTCCGGGACGCACCGGGGCGCGCGCCGGGCCCACGGCGCGCGGTGCCTGGCCCGTGCGGTGGGCGCGCAGCGCGGGCCTACGCGGCGCCATCGCGATGCCCCTCTCGCCGAGCGGTCAACTACTGCGCCCGCGTCAATCGACGATGTCGAGGAACGCCCGCACCGCACCGGCCTTGGTGGCGGCGGCGTTGAGCAGCACGCGGATCGACTGCGCCGTGCGGCCGTCCTTGCCGATCACCTTGCCGATGTCCTCGGGCGCCACCTGCAGCTCGATGCGCGGGTGCTTGTCGCCCTTGACGCGCTCGACATGCACTTGATCGGGGTGATCGACGAGCGCGCGGGCCACGACCTCGACGAGGCCCACGAGCGACTCGTTCTTCGCGGGACCTGGCATGGATCAGACCTTCGGCTCGGTCGGCGTCTGCGCGCGGCGCAGGAGGCGCGACACGGTGTCGGACGCCAAGGCGCCCACGCCAAGCCAGTGGTCGACGCGCGCGCGGTCGAGGTTGAGCACGCTGCGGCGCGGATCCCAGGTTCCGAGCCGCTCGATGAAGCGCCCGCCGCGTGGCGAACGCTGATCGGCGGCCACGATGCGGTAGAAGGGCACCTTCTTGGTGCCCGCGCGAGCGAGACGAATGTGGACGGCCATGGTGAGTTGGTTCCTCGGAAGCTAGCGATGGGCCGGCGAACGCGGGCGACGCTTGGGAGGCGGCAGGGTAGAGAAGACGGGGGCTTCGGTCAAGGCCGGAGCGGGCCCGAGGTCGCTCGGCGAGCGACGCGCCGGTCGAGCAGCACGGGCCCGACGGCGTCCGAACGGGCTCGTGCGCCGTCTAGACGGGTGAGGGCGACATTACCACACACCCGCGACCGACGCCGGTGCCGTGGCGCATTTCGGCCGACCGCGCAGGGCGTGGGCGGCGCCGCAACGCCCGGAAGACGAGGAAATGAGCCATGAAAATCGGACGCTTGGCGAGGGTGCTCACGGCCGGCCTCCTGCCGGTGGCGCTCGCGACGGCGAACGGGTGCGGCGGCAGAGACGACGAGGACGAGACGACGACGTCCAGGCCGGCGCCGACCCCGCCGCCACCGACGCCACCGGCGACCGTGACCCAGGAGATCGACGCCGGCGCCGCCGAGGATGCCGGGGAGCCTGCCGACGCAGCGCCCGACGCCGACGCCTCGAAGCCGAAGGGCAGCTGGGACCCGTCGGGCCTCAACGCCTGCTGCGCGGCGCTCGCGAGCAATGCGGTCCACGCGCCCCTCGATCAGAAGCCCCTCTACGCGGCCGCCGCGGGCGCCTGCACCCAGGCGCGGAGCAGCTCCTCGTTGCAGGCGGCGCTCGGGCAGATCCAGCGGGCGCTCGGCAGCGCCAAGATGCCGCCTGTGTGTCGCTGACGGGCGCGACGGCGGGCGGCCGCTTCAGCCGTGAATGTAGACGAGCGTGCCGGCGCTCGGGTTCTGCGCCCCGTGCCAGCCCTCCGGGACCGCGGGCTCCGTCCACTCGAAGAGCCAGGCCGCGTCCGCGGGCGCGAGGTTCACGCAGCCGTGGCTGCGCACCTGGCCGAAGCGATCGTGCCAGTAGGCGCCGTGCAGGGCGTAGCCCTTGTGGAAGTACTGGATGTACGGCACGTCGCGGAGGTCGAAGGCGTCGTCGCTGCTCTCGTCGCCGTCCATGGTCCCCGAGATGTGCTTCGAGTGGATCATGAACGTGCCGCGCACGGTCGCCTGCGTGGTCTCGGGGTCGCCGAGCTCGCCGCGCCCCGTCGAGACGAGCGTCGCGTACACCGGGCGGGTGCCCTCGTAGGCGACGAGGACCTGCTTCTTGATCGACACGTCGATCCATTTGCGGCCCTCGCGGGCGAAGCCGGCCGGATCCTCGCGCAGCTCGGGGATGCGCAGCGCACCCCAGGGCAGCCACGGGCCGGCGGCCGTCTCGAGCAGGCCGTGCGGGCCGCCCTCGTTGCGCCCGGTGAGCACGTGCCCGCTGCGGTGCTCGGCGCGCCCGCTCGCGACGAGGCGACCGTCCGCGCCCGGCGCGTAGCTCGACACCTCGTGCTGATCGACGAACGCGGGCGTGCCGCCGTCGGCGCCCACCTCGATCCCGGCGAAGGTGCTGACCTTGGGGACGAGCGTGCGATCGACCGGCAAGATGTCGAGCTCGGTCGTGAGTCCCCAGCGCCGGCCCGTCCACTCGAAGGTGCTGACGAGGCCGAAGGCCGACTCGAGCTTCGCCTGTCCGCGGCGACTGCGGAACGCGAGCGCGGCCTCGGCGCCGTAGGGCTTCGGCAGTGACTGACCAGCGAGCAGGAACGGTGGGACGGGGTCGGGTGGTGGCAAGAGCCCGGCGTCGCGAACGGCGAACGTCGCGATGCTCGCGAGACGCCGCTGCCCCTCGAGGCGGACCTGCTCCTCGAGGCTCGGCAGCTTGTAGAAGAGGTGCGGCGGCGGCTCGCGCGACATCACGTAGTCGTAGGGCAGCGGGCGCCCGCGGCGCGGCGCGTGAAGGGCGGCCACCACGACGGGGCTGTCGAGGTCGAGCGTCGCGCCCTTGCCGACGCACACGTACCCGCGGGGCTCGATGCCGTACCAGCCGCCCTGGCACCCGCGCCCGGCCACGGGCTCGGCGGTGCGCGGCACGACCGCGCCGGCCCGCAGGTACCCGAGCTTGGTCGAGCGGTCGTCCGGCTCGTTGTAGATCCAGTTGCGCATCGCGATGCTCGCGACCCGCGGCTTCTCGCTCGGGGCTGGCGGCGCGGCCGCGCTCGCCGGCGGCGGCGCGGCGGGCACCTCGGAAGGGTCGGGCAGCGCGGCCTCCACGTCGGGCGGCTCGTCCACGCGTCGCCCGGGCGGCTCGGCGGGCGAGGCGCAGCCGAGCAGAGCGGCGAGCGCAATTCCCACCGTCGCACGCGCCGCGGGCATCGACCGAGAGCCCATGGGCGCCTATTTAGCCGAGCGCCCGGTCGCGACAAGCGTCACGGGCGCTCCCCTTGTTGGCCGCCGCTCGGGGCACGCCCCTTCAGGTGTTGGTGAGCGTGACGCTCGGAGCCGTGCCGACGTCGATGTCCGCGTTCCCGGCGGTCTCGGTGGAGACGCCGAAGGTGCCGGTGGGACCGGCCGTGTTCGGGTTCCGGATGTTCCCGAGCACGATGGCGACGTCGGCTGGCCCCGTGGTGGACGACCCACCCGTGCGCGTCAGGGTCACGGTCTGGCCGCTGATGCTCACCGACAGGGTGCCCGTGAGGGTCTCGGAAATGAGGGTCGCGCCGGCCACGTCGAAGCCGGCGGGAAACACGATCACGAGCTTGCCGTCCGCCGGCCAGTCGTGAACCGTCGAGACGTCGATGGTCACGTTGCCGATGTCGTTCTTCACGAGGGACGCCGGCGTCACCACCGCCGCGAGCGCGCCCACGCAGTTCGGCTCGGAGAGGTTGCCGGTGCACAGGCCCGCGCCACTCTCGTTGCACACCGTGTTGAGCGCGTCGGCGAGCGAGCAGTTGTCCGAGCCCTCGTTGCACGAGTCGTCGCAGCTCGGGCCCACGTCGGTTCCGCACGGGTCGCCGGCGTGCGTCGCGCAACTGCCGCTCGCGTTGCACGTGTCGGCGCCGTTGCAGAAGGTTCCGTCGACACAGCCGGTCCCGAGCGGGTCGTCGGCGGTGCAGTTGTCGCTCGTCTCGTTGCAGCTGCCGCTGCAGTCCGGGTCCGTGGTGACGAGCGGCAGGCACGGATCGCCCGTGTGCGTCGCGCAGCTGCCGCTCGCGTTGCAGGTGTCGGTCCCGGTGCAGTAGAGGCCATCGCTGCAGCCGGTGCCCACGGGATCGGGCCCCGTGCAGTCGTCGGTCGGCTCGTTGCAGCTGTCGGAGCAGCTCGCGTCGGTGGTGACGACGGCCGGACAGGGATCACCCGAGTGGCTGCACGCACCGGCGCTGCACGTGTCGGTCCCGTTGCAGTAGAGGCTGTCGTTGCAGCTCGTGCCGTTCGTGTCGTTCTCCGTGCAGTTGTCGCTCGTCTCGTTGCACGAGTCGTTGCAGATCGGGCCCACGTCGTCGCCTGGGCACGGGTTGCCGGCGTGGCTCGCGCAGCTGCCGCTCGCGTTGCAGGTGTCGGCGCCGTTGCAGTACGCGCCTTCGCTGCAGCCCGTGCCGGACGGATCGGTCGCGGTGCAGTTGTCTCTCGTCTCGTTGCAGCTGCCCGCGCAGCTCGCGTCGGTGGTGACGAGCGGCAGGCAGGGGTCGCCCGCGTGGTTGCAGGTGCCCGAGCCGCAGGTGTCGGTGCCGTTGCAGTAGAGGCTGTCGTTGCAGCTCGTGCCGTTGTTGTCGTTCGCGGTGCAGTTGTCGTTCGTCTCGTTGCACGAGTCGTTGCAGAGCGGCCCCACGTTGTGGCCCGAGCAGGGGTTGCCCGCGTGGTTCGCGCAGCTGCCGCTCGCGTTGCAGGTGTCGGTGCCGTTGCAGTAGGTGCCGTCGCTGCAGCTCGTCCCGCTGGTGTCGAAGGCAGTGCAGTTGTCGTTCGTCTCGTTGCACGAGTCGTTGCAGTTCGGCCCCACGTTGTGGCCCGAGCAGGGGTTGCCCGCGTGGACGCTGCAGCTCCCGCCGCCGCAGGTGTCGGCGCCGTTGCAGTAGGCGCCGTCGCTGCAGTTCGCGCTGTTGTTCGTGTGCTGCGGCACGCCGCCCACGCATTGCTCGGTCGTGCAGACGTTGGGCTCGTCCGGCGGCACGTCGACGTTGTTGGCGACGCTCGTCGTGCCGCCGTTCAGGCACTGGAGCTGCTGGCAGTCCCCCCCGGTCTGGCAAGCCGGGGCCGCGAGCGTGCCGTTCGTCTGGTTGACGCAGGTGTTCGACGCGTTGCACACGCGGCACAGGCAGGTCGGGTCGCCGCACTGCGTGCTGTTGTTGCACTGCACGCACGAGCCCGTCCCGTTGCAGTAGCTGCCGCCGTTCTGGCTGCAGGCGAAGTTGATGGCCCGGTTCGGGTGCTGCGGCACGCCGTTCGAACAGGACTCGCTCGTACACTGGTTGCCCTCGTCTGCGGGCACGTCGGTGTTGAGGGCCACGCTCTGGACCCCACCCGAGGAGTTGCAGCGCAGCTGCTGACAGTCGCCCGCGACCTGATCCTGGTCACCGGCGTACTGCGGCGGGGACGGCAGAGCGACGTTGTTGTTGCGATTCGTGGAGCTGCAGACGTGCGTCGTCGTGTTGCAGTAGTGGTCGACGCAGAACACGTCGGAGGCGCACTGCGCGTCCTGGGTGCAACCCACGCAGGCGCCGGCGCCGTCGCAGTAGAGGGTGCCGCCGACCCCGCAAGCGGTGTTCAACGCGAGCGGCGGGTTGCTCGGCGTGCCGACCGCGTCGCACGCGTCGTCGGTGCAGTCGTGGTTGTCGACCGGCAGATCGCTCTGGAGGACGTTGTCCTTCTGGCCGCCGGCTCCGTCGCAGACGCGCAGCTTGCAGTCGCCGTCCTGCTGCACGGACAGCGGGGTGTCGATCGCCGTGAAGCTCTGGCCGCACGCATGCGCGACGCAGGTGCGAATCTGGCAGTCGTCGTTCCCCGGCAGCGCGGTGCAGTCGACCGGGTCGTTGCAGGCCACGCACGCCGGGTTTGCCATGTCGTCGCTGCAGACCGTGCCGCCGTTCTCGGCGCAGGCCGTGCCGCCGGCGACGGGATCGTTCGACGGCGTGCCCTCGGTGCAGATGTCGGTCGTGCACTGGTTGTCGTCGTCGGGGACGTCGCCGTCGTCGGTGACGTTCTGCACGACGCCGGCGGAGCACATGATGAGCTGGCAGTCGCCGTCGATCTGGGAGCTCGACGGCGCCGGCTCGTTGTCGAGGGCCGTGTGGACGCAGCTGCCGCTCGCCACGTCGCAGGTGTCGAGCGTGCACGGCAGGCTGTCGTCGCAGTCCGTCGCCGCGGTCGCCGGGGTGCAGTCGACGACGCACACACCACCGGCAGCGCAAGTACCCGCGTGGTCGTTGGCGTCGTGGCAGGCGCTCCCCGCCGGCAGCGGGAGGTTCTCGGGGCCGTTCGCGGTGCACGAGTCGGTCGTGCAGTCGTTGTCGTCGTACGGCTTGTCGGTGGCGTCGTCGATCTCGCTGTAGACGCCGGCCGCGCAGGTGCGCGTGAGGCAGTCCTGCGGAACCTGATCCGCCATCGGACCGTCGGGCAGCGCTGCGTTGACGCAGGTACCCTCGGTCGTGCAGCTGTCGTCCGTGCACGGCGTGCCGTCGTCGCACTGGGAGGCGACGGTGCATTCCTGGCTCTGGGTGCCCTCGCGGGGCAAGGAGCATCCCGTGAAGCAGCCGTGGAGCACGAGCGACGCGAGCATGCCCACCGCGATCCACGGCATCACGCGGCGCGACAGCGTCGGATGCGGGGCGGGCGCGCGGGGCGGAGGCGGAGTGGACGGCGTGCGGGGTGCGGGCCGAGGTGAGCTCATCTGGGTTCCTGAAAAAGCAGCGAAGACCGCAGGACACCGGGATTGTCTCATGCAGGCCCGCAGAGGGCGAGCGTCGTCGACAGCACGGCCGGTGTGCGGCCGGGGTGGTCCGGTGCCGAGGCAAAAGGGCCCGCTGCCGACGAGGCCGCCGTTTGCGACGGCCCGTCGCGAGCCCGCTGCGCGGGCTCAGGTCGCGGCGGGCTCGGCGTACAGCTTCGCGTAGCGCCGGGCCGGCCGCTCCCAGGAGAGGTCGAGCCGCATGGTGCGCCGTCGCAGCGCCGCCCAGCGCGGGGTGCGCATGGCGCTGAGCGCCCGTTCCACCGCGCCCACGAGCGCGGTCGTGCTCGGTTCCTCGAAGAGGAAGCCCGTCCCGGTCGCGAGGCCGGCGTCGCAGTCCACGATGGTGTCGCACAGGCCGCCGACGGCGTGCGCGATCGGCGGCGCACCGTAGCGCTGCCCATACTGCTGCACGAGACCGCACGGCTCGTGGCGCGAGGGGACGAGCACGGCGTCGGCGGCCGCGAGCAGCCGGTGGCTCATGGGCTCGCTCACGCCGCCGAGGTAGCGCGCGCCGGGCTCGCCGCGCACGGCGTCGGTGAGCGCCTGGACGAGCTCCGGGTCCCCGGTGCCGGCGACGACGACCTGGCAGCCGGCCTGGGTCAGGCGGGGCAGCGCGCGCGCCAGGAGGTCGCTGCCCTTCTGCGCGTCCACCCGCCCCAGGGCCACGAGCAGGGGTCGGTCCGGATCGACGGCGAGCTCGAGCTCGTTGCAGAGCGTCGCCTTGCAGCGGCCCTTGTTGCTGGGCTCCTCGGCCTCGTAGCGCGCCGTGAGGTAGGGGTCGGTCGCGGGGCTCCACACGGCGTAGTCGATGCCGTTCGTGATGCCGGCGAGCCGCTCGCCGAAGCCCGCGAACACGCCGTCGAGCCCGTGGCCCCCGGCCGCGGTGGCGAGCTCGCGGGCGTAGGTCGGCGACACCGTCGTGACGACGTCGGCCGACAGCGCCCCGAGCTTCAGGCAGTTGAGCTTGCCGTAGAACTCGCCGAGCCCCGGGTGGAAGTCGGCCGCGTCGATCCCGAGCTCGAGCGCCGTCTCGCGCGGCGCCACGCCCTGGAACGCGCCGTTGTGGACGGTGAGCATGCGGCGCACGCCCTTGCCACGCAGGAAGTACGGGACGAGTGCCGCGGGCCAGTCGTGCGCATGCACCACGTCGAAGGGCTTGCCCCCCGCCCCGCGGCGCAGCGCGAGCTCGGCCGCCGCGCGCGCGAAGACCCCGAAGCGGAAGACCTCCTCCGGATCGCCCGCGCCCTGGGCGCCGTAGACGCCGCGGGCGGCGACGTGGCCGGCCTCGGGCGCCTGCTCGGCTCCGCCCACCTCGGTCGCGGCCGGCCGGTCGAAGAGACCTGGAACGTCGATGAGGACCAGCTCCACGGCGGAGCCGAGCCGACCGTCATAGAGGGTCGCCTCGAGGGGCGCACCGCCGGCGCGGCTCACGGGCAGGCGCAGCGGGCTCAGCCGTCGCGCCAGCATGGCACCGCTCGACTCCTCGGCGCGGTAGCGCGGCATCACGAGCGTGATCTTGTGTCCCAGACGCGAGAGGGTCTTGGCGAGCGCCGCCACCGCGTCCGCGAGCCCGCCGACCTTGGCGATCGGGCTCACCTCCGAGCTGACCATGAGAATGTCCATGCTTGCTGCCGGCTCCGCTCCTCGGCGGCTTGTTCCGTCGCGCGCCCGGTACGGGCCGGGTCGCGCGCGGCGGCGCACCTCTACGCCGGTGCCCCCACGGCGACAAGCGGCGGCGCGCGCCTGGGGCTCGGCAGCCTGCCACGGGCGGCCCACGCCCGGGCGCGGCAGCCTTCGACAGGCGCCGCCGGCCGGGGCAGGATCCCGGCACCGTCCGACTCGGCCCCATGACGACGCTCCCGACGCGACCCGACACCCCCGACGCCCGCGCCGCCGGCAGCGACGAGCTGCCCTGGCGCGAGCAGCTGCGCCGCGGTGACGTCGAGGTCGTGCGGCCGACCGAGGTTCCCGCGGACTCGATCGTGAAGCTCCTGCGCGTGCCACCGGAATCGGCCGGGATGCGCCTCGACCGCTTCGTCCAGTCCCAGCTCCGCGCGACGAGCCGGAGCCGCTCGCAGCGCATCATCGCGCGCGGGGCCTACACGCCCGGAGGCGCGCGGCTGCACAAGAACCACCGGCTCAAGGCCGAGGAGCGCGTGGCCATGTGGCGCGCCCCCTGGGACGAGCAGACGCCCGACATCCCGCTCGCGTACCTCTACGAGGACGCGCACCTCTTGGCGATCGACAAGCCGCCGTTCGTGGCGGTCCACCCCACGGCGCGGCATCACCGGAGCACCGTCGTCATGCTCCTCGAGGCGCAACGCCCCGGCGAGCACCTGACGCTCGGCCACCGCATCGACCGCGAGACGAGCGGCGTGCTCCTCTTGGCGAAGACGCGCGCGGCGGATCGCGCCTTGAAGGCCATGCTCGAGACCAAGAGCCACGAGTCGCTCGGCGGTGCCACGCGCGGTGCGCTCGGCCCGACCGGCGTCGTGAAGCGCTACCTCGCGCTCGCGTGGGGGACGCCCGCCTGGGACGAGCTCGGCTGCGAGCTGCCCCTCGAGCCCGACGCGGGCAACCCGCTGCGCGTGAAGATGCGCGTGGCCGAGCCCGGCACGGGTCTGCCCGCCGTGACGTGGTTCGAGACGCTCGGCCGCCGTGTGGACCCCGCGAGCGGCCGGCCCTACGCGCTCTTGCGGGCGACGCTCTACACCGGACGACAGCACCAGATCCGGGTCCACCTCGCCGCGCTCGGGATGCCGATCGTGGGCGACAAGCTCTACGGGCCCGACGAGCGCATGCTCTCGCGCGCCGCCGACGGCGCGCTCACCGCGGAGGACCTCGGCGCACTCGAGCTCGACCGGCACGCGCTGCACGCGACGGGCCTCGAGCTCGATCACCCGCTCACGGGCGAGCGCGTGACCATCGGCTCGCCGCTCCCGCCCGACCTCGCGACCTTCTGGGAGCGGCTCGTGCCCGCCTGAGCTCGCGCGCGCCTCAGCCCCCCGCCGCCCGGTAGCGCGCGAGCCAGGGCTCGCCGGCGTGCGCGACCGGCAGCTCGCTCGCCACCTGGCTCCCGGGGTCCGCGGCGAGGTGGCGCAGCGCGCGCCACACCGCCTCGACGTCGTCCGCGCCGAGCCGGGCCGCCAGCTCCTCGGCCGTCGCGGCCTTGCCCGGAGCGGCCGCGAGCGCCGCCCGGAGCTTCCGCTGCAGGCCGAGGATGGCGCCGGCCGCGCGCTTGCCCGCCTCGACCCCCGGCTGGTGGTAGGCGTTGACGTGCACCAGCGACGCGTAGAGCCCGACCGCCCGCTCGTAGAGCGCGATGAGCGCGCCGAGGCGGGTCGCGTCGAGCGCCGCGAGGGTGAGGAGCATGTGCCGCCGGCCGCGCTCCGAGAGCGCCTGCCGCGTGCCGTGCAAGAAGCCGGAGAGGTAGTCACCGCTCGTGACGCCCGGCTCCACCTCGCAGCGTCGCCGGCCGGCAGCACGGTCCTCGAGCACCTCGATGAACGTCGCGAAGTAGTTGTCGAGCCCGTCGCGCAGCTGCTGGACGTAGGCATGCTGGTCGGTCGAGCCTTTGTTGCCGAACACGCTGAGGCCCTGCCGCACCGGCTTGCCGTCGAGGTCGAGCTCCTTGCCGACCGACTCCATCACGAGCTGCTGCAGGTAGCGGCTGAACAGCTCGAGCCTGTCCTTGTAGGGCAGGACCACCATGTCGCGCCGGCCCTGGCCCTCGCCCGCGAGGTACCAGGCCGCCGCGAGCAGCGCGGCCGGGTTCGTCTCGAGCACCGGGACGCGCGTCGCCTCGTCCATCGTCCCGGCGCCCGCCAGCAGGCCGTCGACGTCGAAGCCTGCGAGCGCCGCGGGCAGGAGACCGACGGCGCTCGTCACGCTGGTGCGCCCGCCGACCCAGTCCCACATCGGGAAGCGCGCGATCCAGCCCGCGCCGCGCGCCAGCTGGTCGAGCTCGCTGCCGTCCTGGGTCACCGCCACGGCGTGGCGCGCCAGGCTCGAGCCGCGCGCCTCGAGCGCCGCGCCGATCTCGAGCATGCCATTGCGGGTCTCCTTCGTGCCGCCGCTCTTCGAGATGACGACGACGAGCGTGCGGCGGAGCCCGTCTCCGAGGGCGTCCGCGAGCCGGTCGATGCCATCCGGATCGGTGTTGTCGACGAAGGAGAGCGGCAGCGGATCGGCCGCGCCACCGAGCGCGCCCGCGAGCAGCTGCCCGCCGAGCGCGGAGCCGCCGATGCCGACGACGAGCACGCGCCCGAAGCGCTCGCCGGTCGCTGCCCTGCCCCCGACGCGCACCGCACCGGCGTGCACGTCGCGCGCGAAGGCCTTCACGTCCGCGACGGCCTGCCGCACGGCCGCGCCGAGCTCCGGCTCCGGTGCGAGCTCGGGCGCGCGCAGCCAGTAGTGGCCGACGCGGCGCCCCTCGTCGGGGTTCGCGACGGCGCCCCGCTCGAGCTCGGCCATGTGCGCGAAGGCGCGCGCCAGCGGCGCCGCGAGTTGCGCGTAGTCCTCGGGCGGCGAGCCCATGCCCGACACGTCCACGGTGAGCCCGAGCCCCGGGTGGTGGTGGCTCAGGCGCTGCAACCTCTGCCAGCGAAGGGCGGCGTTCGACGTCATGGCACCGTTCTAGGCCGCGCACCGGCCGGGCGTCGAGAGCGCCCGCCGGCCGCGCCCCGCCCCGGGATGCGCTACGAGTAGCCCATGTCGCGAGCCTTCGTGCGCGAGGACGACGCGCGCCCCGACGAGCCCGAGCTGCCCGTCGACGAGCGCGAGGCCCCGGTGACGCCGCTCGGACACGCGCGCCTGACGGAGCGGCTCGCCGAGCTCGCGCGCCAGCCTACCGAGGGTCGCGCGACCCGCCAGCTCGCGCGCCGGCTCGAGCGGCTGCGCATCGTGGCCGGGCCCCCGCCCGACCGCGAGCGCGTGGCCTTCGGCGCGCGGGTGACGGTCGAGGGCGAGGGTGGCGGGCGCTCGACCTTTCGCATCGTGGGGCCGGACGAGACCGCCTGGCACGAGGGCGGCGTGAGCGTCGCCGCGCCCCTCGCCCGGGCCCTGCTCGGCGCGCGCGTCGGCGACATCGTCCGCGTGGAGCGACCGCGGGGCGCGCACGAGGTCGTGCTCTGCGCGGTCGTCTACGCCGACCCGTGACGCGCGCCGCCGTCAACCGCCCGCAGGCGCGGACCCAGGCGACGCGAGGTGCGCCGTGAAGATCGCGCGCACGTCCTCGGGCATCTCGCAGGAGCGCACGGCGTCGAGGTCGGTCGTGACCACCTTGTGGAAGATCTCGGCCGAGAGCACGCCGTCGCTCCGGCGCAGCATGCGGTAGTGCAGCATCGCGCTGCGGCGCCCGAGCTCGGCGGTCGTCGTCTCGATGCAGAGGCCGTCGCCGTAGCGGAGGGCGGCGAAGAAGCGCGCGCGCAGCTCGACGGCGGGCAACCCGATGCGGCGCCGCATGATGAGGTCCGGGTAGCCGCCCGGCAGCGCGGCGAAGAACTGCTCCATCGCCTCGTGCGCGTAGTGCGAGAAGCACGCGAAGAAGACGATGCCCGCAGCATCCACCTCCTCGAACTTCACCGCGCGCCGGAAGGGCACCATCGGTGCGCTCAGCCGCTCCAGCCGAGGTCCTCGGCGAGCGCCGTCAGCGTGGCCGGGGAGAGCTCGCTCCGGCACTCGTAGCGCGGGTGCCCGACGACGAGCGCGGCGCTGGCCGCGCGGCTGCGCAGGCGCGCAGCCAGCGCCGCCGGGAGCGGAAGCTTCAGGTAGTGCACGGCCGTCGTGCGGTCGGGGACCGCCTCCGGGCGCTTGCCGACGGCCGGCACGAGCTGCCCATCCACCTCGAGGCCGACGTGGTCCTCCAGCCCGGCGAGCTCGCCGAGCATACGCTCGCGCAGCTCGCGCTCCGGGATCTCGACGAACAGCGTGAAGGACAGCTCGTCGTCGCCCGGCACGAGCTCGTTGTAGGTGTCGATCTCGTGCTGCACCGCCGCCTCGCGGTTGATGCGCTCGGTGCGCAGCATCTCCTGGATCTGCAAGAGCACCGTGTCGCGGTTCTCAAAGGTCGCCGACAGGTGCGCGCCGAGCGCGACGCGCCGCGGACGCTTGTCCTCGATGACGCGGGCGCGGAAACGCTCGCGGACCAGCTCGTACTCGCCGAGCGGCAGGATCTCGCTGCGATGGATGGGCTTCACGGCACACACTCCCTCTCGTCGTTCGCCGTCAGGAAGGCAGGCCGTAGGCGCGCGCCAGCGCCTCGACCGGATGCAGCGCCGGCTGCTTGCGCTCGTGCGCCAGACGCAGGGCCGACAGCCCGCAGTCCGTGAGCACGAGGTCGGGCGCGAAGGCGTTCACGTCCGCGACGAGCTTCTGCGCGTAGCGCCGCCCCGTCTCGTAGTGCGCGGCCTTCATGCCCCAGGTGCCGTCGACGGCGGAGCACTGCTCGACGACGCGCACCTCGGTGTCGGGCACCAGTCGCCCGATGAGCTTGGCCGCCGGAAAGCCGATCTTCTGCGCGCGCAGATGGCAGGCGGCGTGATAGGCGACGCGCCCGAGCGGCTCCTTGAAGTCGCGGTTCAGGCGCTTGTCGCGCGCTAGCCGGTCGAGGAACTCCATGAGGTCGAGCGTCGCCCCCGCCACGGTGCGCACGTCGTCCTCGGGCACGTACTCGGGCCACTCGCGCTTCATCGTGTAGGCGCAGGTCGGCGCCGGCACCAGGATGGGCAGCCCCTTGTTCGCGTACGGCAGGAGCAGCGGTACGTTGTGCCGCACCTTGGCGACGAAGCGCTGCACGTCGCCGCCGTCGAGGTTCGGCATGCCGCAGCAAGTCTCGTCGACGGTGTGCACGCGCAAGCCGTTGTGCTCGAGCACGCGCACGGCCGCCTGCGGGACGCCGGGCGTGTTGTAGTTGCCGTAGCAGGTGGCGAAGAGCACCACCTCGCCCGCCTCGCCGGCCCGCGCCGCGGGCTCGTGGCGCCGCATCCAGGTCGGGAAGGTGTGGCGCGCCATCGGCGGCAGCGGGAACTCGGCCGAGATGCCCGTCACCACCTCCTGCGCCTTGCGCACGAGCCGGTTGGCGAGCACGAGGTTCGCGATCGGCGCCGCGAAGCCGGAGCCCATCTGGCCGACGAGCTGCGGCTCGCCGAGCGCGCGGTCGACGAAGGAGACGCCGTCGCGCGCTGCGCGGGCCGCCTTCTCACGCGCCATGAGGCGCGGGAAATCGAGCAGCTCCGCGGCCTGCTCGTCCGCGGTGTACGGGCACTTGATGTAGCAGAGCTTGCACTGCCAGCAGGCCTCGCTCACGACGCGCATGTCGGCGTCGTGGAGCGCCTCGGCACCGACCGCGCGGTGCGCTTCGATGTCGCGGTCGACCCGGGCGAAGAGCTCCGGGAAGCTGCCGCAGTAGTTCACGCACATGCGGCACTCGTGGCACACCTGGAAGGTGCGCCGCAGCTCCGCCTCGAGATCGCGCGCGTCGTAGTAGCGCGGATCGCCCGGGCTCTGAGCCGGCGGCGCGGCCGGGAATCGAGAGATCTCCTTCATCGGCGCACTCTCCTTCCGGGGGTCGCCCGTGCGCTCGCCACGGCGGAGCTCCGCGGCGAGCGGCAGGGCAGTGGGTCTCGGGCGGTCAGTACTCGCTCAGGCCCTTCAGGGCCTTCTGGAAGCGGCCGGCGTGGGACTTCTCGGCCTTCGCGAGCGTCTCGAACCACTCGGCGATGTCCGCGAAGCCCTCGTCGCGCGCCGTCTTGGCCATCCCCGGGTACATCGTCTCGTACTCGTGGGTCTCGCCCACGACGGCCGAGGCGAGGTTCTTGTCCGTGGCGCCGATCGGCTTGCCGGTCGCGGGGTCGCCCACCTGCTTCAGGTAGTCGAGATGGCCGTGCGCGTGGCCGGTCTCGCCGTCGGCGGTGTCCTTGAACAGGCCGGCCACCTCGGGGTAGCCCTCCACGTCCGCGACCTTGGCGAAATACAGGTAGCGGCGGTTGGCCTGCGACTCCCCGGCAAATGCGTCCTTCAGGTTCTGGTGCGTCTTGGTTCCATCGAGCTTCGGCATGTCGTGCCTTCCTTCCTTCGTGTCGGTTGCTCGCGTCGCGTCCGAAGGCGCGCGCGTAAATTAGCGCGGCCCCGCGGGGCCCAATCGCCCGGGATCAAGTCGCCGGACGGTTCTGCTGGCGCGGCGGTCGCGGTGCGCGCGCCGCCTGCGCCTGCCGGCAGGCGCTGCACTCCCCGCGGTACACGTGCTCGACCACACGGACGGCGAACCCGGGCGGCGGTGTGGGGTCCGGCTCCCTCGAGCCCGGCGCGGCGCGCCTCACGTCGTACACCGCACCGCAGGCATCGCACACGGCGTGGTCGTGGGGCTGCATGTTCGGGTCGAAGCGCGTGGCGCCGCGCGCTGCCGCGCCCGGGCGCCCGGGGCGCCCGACGGAGAACGACCGCGCCGAGCAGAGCCCTGCGGCCGCGAGGGCGGCGAGCGTGTTGTAGACGGTCGCGAAGCTCATCCCGGGCAGCTCCCGGCGCAGCCGCTCGAAGAGCTCCTGCGCGGTCGGGTGCGTGTCGTCGCCCGAGAGCGCCCGCACGATCGCGAGCCGCTGGGGCGTGAGCTTCAGGCCGGCGCGACGCAGCACCGCCGGCAACTCGGCGGCGAGCCCATGCCCGGCCTGCCCGCGGACGGCGGCGGGTGCGGAGGACGACTGCCCACGAGACATGCTGGGACTCTAATTAGAATGATTACTGTGTGCAAGTGATTTTTATCCGAAAACTACTACGCGCGGGCCGGCTTGGCACCCCGGCTCGACGGGCGCTCGACCTTGCGCCGCCGCCGGAGCCGCGCCGCGCTCGCGACGCTTGCGAGGCCAGTATCTTTCTGCCATATTGCGCCGCCCGATTGGCCGGGAGCGCGCCGTGCGTCCGGCGCCCGAGAACAGAGCTTCAACGAGAAGGAATCTTCCAGCGATGCCCACCGATGCGATTCAGTGCCGTCCGCTCGAGGTCGTGGTCGGCGACCGCGGACTCGAGCGCGCGATCAAGCACCTGAAGAGGAAGATGGCTTCGGAGGGCATCCTGCGCGAGCTGAAGCGCCGCCGGCACTACATGAAGCCGAGCGTGAAGCGCCGCAAGAAGCAGAGCGAGGCGGCGCGCCGTCGTCGCAAGCGTCAGAAGACCGACGTCCCCACCTGAGCGAGCTGCGGCCGAGGGCCGCAGCCATCCCTGTGCGCAGCGCGTCGCCGGGCCGTGTCGCCGTCGTCACGACGTCCTACCCGTCGCGCGATGGTGATGCCTCGGGCCATTTCGTCGCGGCGGGCGTGCGGGAGCTCGTCGACCTCGGACACGAGGTCGTGGTGCTCGCCGCCGGCGCCGCGCGTCCCGCGACCGAGCTCGAGCGACCGTTCGGCGCCGAAGTGCGCTGGTGCGGCGGCGCGACGCTCTTCGGCTGGCCGGGCGCGGCCGAGCGGGCGCGCGCCGCACCGTGGCGGCTCGCGGCGCTCGCACCCTTCCTCGTCGGCTTCGTCCGCGCCGCGCTGGCCGTGGGACCGCTCGAGCGCGTGGTGGCGCACTGGCTCGTCCCCGGGGGCTGGCCGCTCGGCACGTGGCTCGCCGAGCGCACCCGAGCGCCGCTCGAGCTGTGGGCTCACGGGAGCGACGTGCGCTTGCTCGTCGCGCTCCCGGCGCGCGTGCGCCACGCCGTCGTCGCGACGCTCGTCACGCGCGCCGAGCGCATCTGCTTCGCCGCGCACGCCACCCGCACGAGCCTCTGCCGGGCGCTGCCGCCCGGGCTCGCCGCCGAGCTCGCCGCGCGGAGCGAGGTGCGCGCACCCCGCCTCGCGCTTCCCACGCGCGGCGACGACGCCGCCCGGCGCGCGTGGCGCGAGCTCGGGGCCGGCGCCGGCGAGCTCCGGGTCGTCGTCGCCGCGCGCCTGATTGCAGGCAAGCGCCCCGAGATGGCCGTCCGGGCGCTCGCGGCCGCCGGAGCCGGGCACTTCCTGCTGGTGCTCGGCGACGGACCGGAGCGCGCCGCGTGCGAGCGCCTCGCGCGGACGCTCGGCGTGCGCGCCCGGTTCGCGGGCCGCGTCGAGCGCAGCCGCGCCCTCGCGCTCATCGCGACGGCCGACGTCCTCGTGCACCCGGCAGCGATCGACGCAGCGCCGAGCGCCGTCCGCGAGGCGCGCGCCTACGGCGTGCCCGTCATCGCCACGCCGGCCGGCGACGTGCCGCGCTGGGCCGAGACGGACGCCGGCATCACGCTCGCGCGTGACGCGCTCGAGCTCGCCAGCGCGCTCACGCAGGTGCCGCGGCCGCGGGCCTCCGAGCCGACCGCACAAAAGGCGAACGCGGAAGCACTCCGGGTCGTGCTTCCGCGCTGACGGATCGAGCCAGGCCTCGAGTGGCGGGCCGGCGGCGCGCCGGCGCAGTCGAGCGTGCGGCGTCGAGCCCACGGCCGCGGGTGGTGGACCGGGCGGCGCGGGCTCGGGCCGGTGCGCTCACTGGCCGCGACGCTGGTAGGCCGGCGTGTCCCAGTCGATGTCGCCGAGCGACAGCGCCGAGCGGTCGCGCCCGACGTGGGCAGCGGGAGCGGTGCTCGGGCGACGCACCTGCGCGGTCGCGAAGTCCGCGGCGACCTCGAGCCGCGGACGGCTCGTCGAGACGGGGCGGCGGGCGCTCGTGGGCTGGGACGCCGGCGGCCGCGCCGTCGTCTGCGCGTGGGCACTCACGGGCGTCGCGGTCGGCCGCTCGATGGCCACCGCGGCCTCGTCGGTGCTGACGTCGATCTTGTCGTGGTCGAAGCCGGTTGCGATGACCGTCACCTTGATGGTGTCGCCCATGGTCTCGTCGATGGTCGCCCCGAAGATGATGTTCGCGTCCTCGTGCGCCTGCTCCTGCACCAGGGTCGCGGCGTCGCGCACCTCGCGCATCTTCATGTCGGGTCCGCCGACGACGTTGATGAGCACCCCCGTCGCGCCGTCGACCGAGAGGTCGTCGAGCAGCGGCGACGTGATGGCGAGCTCCGCCGCGAGCCGGGCCCGGCCCTCGCCCTTGGCGCAGCCGGTGCCCATGAGCGCGCGCCCCATGTTCGACATGACCGTGCGCACGTCGGCGAAGTCGACGTTCACCATGCCGCTCTGGGTGATGAGGTCGCTGATGCCCTTGACCGCCTGGAACAGCACCTCGTCGGCCTTGCGGAAGGCCTCGACGAAGGCGAGGTCCTCGTCGGCGAGCGTGAGGAGCTTCTCGTTCGGAATCGTGACCAGCGTGTCGACCGCGGCGCTCAGCATGGCGAGGCCGGCCTCGGCGCGACGCGCGCGCTGCTTGCCCTCGAAGAGAAAGGGTTTGGTGGCGACGCCGACCGTGAGCACGCCCTCCTCACGCGCCAGCTGCGCGATCACCGGAGCCGCACCCGTCCCCGTGCCGCCGCCCATGCCCGCCGTTACGAACACCATGTCCGCGCCGGCCACGAGCTCCTTCAAGCGCGCCCCGTCCTCGAGCGCGGCCTTGCGCCCGCGCTCCGGATCCGCGCCGGCGCCGAGCCCGCGCGTCACCGTGGAGCCGATCTGGATCTTCGACGGCGCCAGGCAGTGCGCGAGCGCCTGAGCGTCGGTGTTGACGGCGATGAACTCCACGCCTTCGAGCCCCATGGAGATCATCGTGTTGACGGCGTTGCCGCCGGAGCCACCGACGCCGATGACCTTGATCTTGGCGTCGTAGGAGATGTTGTCGTCTGCGAACTCGATGGAGAAGCTCATGTATCCTCCCGGAAATCCAGTACCCACACCGACCCCTGCGCGGGGGTGAGACATCGCTGGAGCGCCTCTTCTCCGCGATGCGCCGCGCCGTCGGTCCTCAGTCTCTCGGTCACCAATCCCCCTCGTGTCGGCTCAGAACGCCGCCCTGAACCAGCTCAGCAAGCGCGAGCCCGAGCGCTTGTTCTCGGTGCGCATCAGGCGCTCGGCCTCGCGCAGCGCCTCGGCCGACGGCTCGATGATGGCCTTGCCGCGCACGCTGGCGAGGGCGCTCGCGCCGGAGCGTACGAGCCCGACGCCCGTGGCGTACTGCGGCCCGGCGACCAGCTGGGTGATGCCGCGCACGCCCTGCGGCACGCCCAACCGCACGGGCATGCCCAGGATCTCCTCGGCGAACTCGCACATGCCCTCCATGAGCACGGCGCCGCCGGTGAGCACCGCGCCGGCCGACAGCTGCTCGAGCAGGCCGGTCTCCTCGATGCGCGTGCGAATGACCGCGAAGATTTCCTCGATGCGGGGCTCGATGATGTCGGACAGCAGGCGCCGGGGCACCACGCGCGCGGCGTGGCCGCCCACGCCCGGCACCTCGATCTCCTCGTCGTCGGCCACCATGCGCCCGAGCGCGCAGCCGACGTTGCGCTTCAGGCGCTCCGCCTCGCCCATCGGCGTGCGCAGACCCGCGGCGACGTCGGCCGTGACGTTGTTGCCGCCCACCGGGATGACGCCCACGTGACCGATGCCGCCGTCCACGTACAAGAGCACGTCGGTGGTACCGCCACCCACGTCGATCACGGCGACGCCGATCTCCTTCTCGTCCTCGGAGAGCACGGCGTCCGCGCTGGCGAGCGGCTGCAGCACCACGTCCGCGACCGTGAGCCCGCAGCGCTCGGCGCAGCGCACCACGTTCTGCACCGGCGACGCGGCCGCGGTGATGAGGTTCGCGTGTACCCCCAGGCGCACGCCGCTCATCCCGACGGGATCGCGGATGCCGTCCTGGTTGTCGACCACGAACTCGTGCGGCAAGACGTGGAGGATCTGCCGGTCGGCGTCGATGGGGATGGCGCGCGCCCCCTCGAGGACGCGCTCGACGTCCTCGGGATTGACCTCGCCTCCCGAGATGGCGGCCACGCCGTCGGAATTCTGGGAGCGGATGTGACTGCCGGACACGCCGGCGTACACCGTGCGGATCTCCACGCCCGCCATGGTCTGCGCCGCGTCCAGCGCTTCGGCGATGGAGCGCGTGGTCCACTCGATGTTGGACACCACGCCCTTGCGCAGACCGCGACACGGGACGTTGCCCACGCCGAGGATGGTGATGCCGTCGCCGTCGACTTCACCGACGACGGCGGACACCTTGGTGGTCCCGATGTCGAGGCCGACCACGATCTCGCTGTTGTCCATTCGGCTACTCATGCCGCTCATTTGCTCCCGGCCGACGGTCGCGCCGCGCGGCCGAGCCGAACCTGGCATGCGCCCCTCGGGCTGGCCAAATTTTCACGGCCGCAAAGTCGAAAAGAATCGCGCGTCTCACTGCATCCTCACGACGACGCGCTCGGGATGCGCCTCGTTGTCCAGGAACACCACGGCCGGCTTGCCCTTGCGGCGCGCCACCTCGAAGAGCACCCGCGCAGCCTTGTCGACCTTCAGCCGGTACGGCGGCTGACCGAAGGCGAGCGTCACCCCCTGACTGCCCACGACCACGGTGATGCTGTCGTCCGGCTCGAGGTGAATCTCCTGCAGGGGGTAGTTCTTCGCGAGCCCCACGCGCTCGAGGTCCTCACACAGGTCGAGGGCACGCCGCAGGCGCTCCTGGACCTGGGCACGATCGCGGGCAATCTCCTCGGTGCCGATGCCGGTCACGACCGGCAGATCGCTGGGGTCGCCCGCGCCCAGCGCCTTGAACGACGCGCCCTTGCGGTCCACCAAGAGCAGCTCACCGGCGATGGATGCCAGGGCGACCGCCTCGCGCTCGACGACGTCGACGTGCACCGTGCTCGGCAGCTCCGTCGCGACCCGCGCACTCTCGATCCACTCGTCGGCCTCGACGCCCGCCTTCGCCGCCTGCTCGTCGAATGCGAAGATGTTCTTGCCGATGTCCGCGCCGGCGCGCTTGGCGATCTCCTGCGGCGTGCGGCGCGCGTTGCCGCTCACCACCACCGTGCGAATCGCGAAGCGCTGGCTCGAGCGCAGGTAGCGGCGCAGGCCCCAGCCCACCAGGATCGACGCCGCCACGACCACGGCGACACCGGTGAGCAGCTGCAGCCGGCGCAGCCACGCACGCGGACGCCGCGGCGCGCGCACGGCCGGTGCGCCGCCCCGCGCGGCGGGCGGGCTCGACGCCGCG